>CAVKQI010000102.1:0-5039 GCA_963658405.1 bacterium
CGGCGAGGTAAAGCAATATCTCAAGGAGAAGGGTGTCGGCGTCAGAATATAATGATATAAAGAAGTATAAGGCAATACACAGCAGCAAAGCGCAAAATAAAATGATATAAGATAATACAGCAGACGGTCAGATCGGCTGATCATCCCAAGTCAGGAAACACGGCCGGGCGTCTGCGGAATGGAGAGAAGGATGGAATACATTTTAAAAGATCAGGAACCCAAGGCAGTACTGCATTATTTCGAGGAGATCGCAGCGATCCCTCACGGCTCTGGCAATACCAAAGCCATCAGCGACTATCTGGCAGGCTTTGCAAAGGAGCATGGACTTCGCTATATCCAGGATGAAGTCAACAATGTGGTGATCTGGAAGGATGCCTCTGTTGGCTTCGAGGATGCGCCGGCACTGATGCTGCAGGGTCATATGGACATGGTATGCGAAAAGACCGCAGACACCGTCATCGACATGGAAAAGGAGCCCATTCGTCTGCATCTGGACGGAGAGTGGCTGGAGGCCCAGGGGACCACACTGGGCGGTGACGACGGCATTGCCATTGCCATCATGCTGGCTGTACTGGCAGACGATACCCTGGTGCATCCGGCACTGGAGTGCGTCATGACCGTGGATGAGGAGACCGGTCTGACCGGCGCTTACGGACTGGATACTTCCGTACTCCATGCGCGCCGTCTTCTGAATCTGGATTCCGAGTCGGAGGGCATTCTGACAGCCGGCTGTGCCGGCGGCGGTCACGTGGGCTGCAGCCTGCCTGTCAACTTCAAGGAAAAGCACGGCATTCCCATGCACATCTCCATTCAGGGTCTTTTAGGCGGCCATTCCGGAGAGATGATCCAGCTGGGAAGAGCCAATGCCAACCTGCTGATGGGCAGAGTATTATACAGCCTGCTGGAGGTGGCAGAGTTCCGTTTAAGCGCGCTGGACGGCGGCACCAAGGACAATGCCATTACCAGAGACTGCGCAGCAGACCTGGTATTCCCGGATGATACCAAAAGGGGTCCCATTGAGAAAAAGCTCCGTGAACTGGAAGAGATCCTGCACAATGAGTACCAGTTCACCGATGAGAATATTACCATTTCCTATACCTGGGAAGAGGAGCGTAAGTGCCGCGTGATCGGCAAGAAGACCACCAGACGCATCGCCCGCCTTCTGATGACGCTGCCCCAGGGTGTGCTGGAGATGAGCCCTGTCTTTGAGAATCTCCCGCAGACTTCCCTGAACCTCGGCTCCCTGCATCTGGAGGAGGAGGATCTGGAAATCGGCTTTCTGGTCCGCAGCAGTATCGATACCCAGAAGGAAATGCTGGTGCAGCGCCTGCAGGCCATCATGGAAGAGTTCGGCGGCGAGGCAGTGGTAGAGAGCAACTACAGCGCATGGCAGTATGAAAAGGAGTCTCCTTTCCGGGATCGCTGTGTAGAGGTATACAAAGAGCTGACAGGAAAAGATCCGCAGGTGGTCATGATCCACGGCGGCTTAGAGTGCGGCATCTTCTCCGGTGCTATGCCGGGACTGGAAGCGGTCTCCATGGGACCGGATCTGGAGGATATCCATACGCCGGATGAGCGTCTGAATCTTCCTTCCACCCAGAGACTGTGGGAGTATGTAAAGAAGCTGATGGAGAGTCTTAAGGACTGATAGTGGAACGGCATTCCCGCCTCTTTGCGGCAGGGCGGCTCAGAAATGAGGTGGATGATGAGCGGAATAGAAAACGACTGGCTGCCGGCGGTAAGCGGCGAGTTTCGCAAAGCCTATTACAGAGAGTTGTATGATTTTGTGAAGGAGGAGTATGCCACGAAAGTGGTCTACCCTCCCTCCGAGGATATTTTCAATGCTCTGCATCTGACACCGCTTTCCGAGGTGAAGGTGGTGATCCTGGGGCAGGATCCCTACCACAATGTGCATCAGGCCCACGGTCTTTGCTTTTCCGTGCAGCCGGATGTAGCGGATCTGCCGCCGTCCCTGGTGAATATCTTTAAGGAGCTGCATGATGATGTGGGATGCACTATGCCGGACAACGGCTGTCTGACCAGCTGGGCGAAGCAGGGTGTCCTGCTTCTTAACACCGTGCTGACAGTGCGGGCGCATCAGGCGAATTCCCACAGAGGACACGGCTGGGAGCAGTTTACCGACGCGATCCTGCAGGCAGTGGATGCGCAGGAACGTCCCATCGTCTACATGCTGTGGGGCACACCGGCCCAGAGCAAGGCGGCCATGCTGCACAATCCAAAGCATCTGATCCTGAAGGCACCCCATCCGAGCCCGCTGTCGGCCTACCGGGGATTCTTTGGCTGCCGGCATTTCAGCAAATGCAATGCGTTCCTTACGGAACACGGGCAGACCCCGATCGACTGGCAGATCCCGAATGTTCACGGAGAAAACGAAGTATGATCCTGAAAGAAAGTAAGGAAGCTGCCGTCTCCTTACTCATGGATTGACGGAAATGCCGTAATTCGATATACTGAACCACGGATTGTATACGAGGATACAAAAAAGACGACAAAGAACACCGTGCAGCTATTTGTGACGCAGGCATCACAACCGGCTGCCGCCGCAGTGAGATTCCTTTCTTTCATGCGGATCCCTTTTACGTCTTAGGCCTGCGGAATGGAGAACAGTGTGAAAAATACGCTTGATAGCGTATTTTTCGCACAGCTATTTGTGCCGTAGGCGTCACAAATAGCCCTGATCGCAAAAGCAAATCTGAAATTTGCTTTGCGATTCCTCCGGCGAGGACGCCTGCGGAATGGAGAATATTATGAAAAAAATCCCCTATGTGACCAGAGAAAAGGCAGAAGAGATCGCGAAGACTTATCCCACGCCCTTTTATCTTTATGACGAGGCCGGCATTCGAAAGAACGCACAGGCTGTCAAGGAAGCTTTTGCGTGGAATCCCGGTTTCCGTGAGTTCTTTGCGGTGAAGGCTACGCCCAACCCTTACCTGATGGACATCCTGAAGGAATACGACTGCGGCTTTGACTGCTCTTCCGAGACCGAGCTGATGCTGTCGGATGCCGTGGGAGCGGACGGTGCCCATATCATGTTTTCCTCCAACGACACACCGGCCGAGGAGTATGCGCTGGCTGCGAAGCTGGGCGCTACCATTAATCTGGACGATATCACCCACATTCCTTTTCTGGAGGAGATCCTGGGGGGCAAGCTGCCGGAGACCATGAGCTGCCGTTATAATCCGGGCGGCGTTTTTCAGATGAGCAACGGCATCATGGACAATCCCGGAGATGCCAAGTACGGCTTTACGAAAGAGCAGCTCTTTGAGGGCTTTAAGATCCTTAAGTCCAAGGGCGTTAAGAATTTCGGTATTCACGCTTTCCTGGCCAGCAATACCGTGACCAATGAATATTATCCCACACTGGCCGGTCAGCTCTTTTCACTGGCTGTGGAGCTGCAGAAGGAGACAGGCGCAAAGATCGCCTTCATCAATCTCTCCGGCGGCGTAGGCATCCCTTATCAGCCGGACGGCACACCCAATGACATCCGCGTGATCGGCGAAGGGGTTCGTCAGAAGTTTGAGGAGATTCTGGTGCCGGCAGGCATGGGAGACGTGGCTATTTATACCGAGATGGGCCGCTTTATGCTGGCTCCCTACGGTGCACTGATCACCAAGGCCATCCATGAGAAGCATACTTATAAGGAATACATCGGCGTGGATGCCTGCGCAGCAAACCTGATGCGTCCTGCCATGTACGGTGCTTATCATCATATTACCGTGCTGGGCAAGGAAGAGGCCCCCTGCGACCACAAGTATGACGTGACCGGCTCTCTGTGCGAGAATAATGATAAGTTTGCCGTGGACAGAATGCTGCCCGAGATCGAGATGGGAGATTATCTCTTCATTCACGACGCCGGCGCGCACGGATTTTCCATGGGATACAATTACAACGGCCGTCTGCGCAGCGCAGAGCTCCTCTTAAAGGAGGATGGCTCCGTGCAGAAGATCCGCCGTGCAGAGACACCGAAGGATTATTTCGCCACCTTTGATGAGACTCCCTATTACAATAAGATCAAGTTTTAACGGAAGAAAAATATCCGCATAGCATTATCATAAAGCCCCCGTGCGACGACAGGACTATGCCTGTTTTGCCGGGGGCTTTGTTTGACATCTTTTTAACGGGTTTATATAATATTAAAGACAGAAACAGCACAGAAGGAGAGGAGGCCTGCAGGCACCTTTCCGGGGAAAAGCAGAGAACAGGGACAGTAAGTTGGGAGAAAAAGCAATATCACAGGCGGTGATCAGCCGTCTGCCCAGATATTTCCGATATCTGGGTGATTTAAAGGCAGATGGGATCGAGAGAGTCTCTTCCCAGGAACTGAGCAGGCTGATGCACGTGACCGCCTCTCAGATCCGCCAGGACTTTAATAATTTTGGGGGATTCGGACAGCAGGGATACGGCTATAATGTGGAGTATCTCTATGACGAGATCGGCAAGATCCTGGGACTGGACAGAGAACATGACATGATCCTGGTAGGCGCCGGCAATCTGGGACAGGCGCTGGTAAATTATATGAATTTTAAGAGCAGGGGCTTTTATTTTAAGGGAGCTTTCGATATCAATCCTGCCTTGTTCGGACAAAAGATCGGCACCGTGGAGATCTATCCGCTGGAAAAGCTGGAATCTTTTGTAAAGAGCAACAGGATCGACATTGCGGTGCTGACGATCCCCAAGACAGAAGCCCTGAAGGTATCGGAGATGCTCATAGAGGCGGGGATCAAGGCTATCTGGAATTTTGCCCATGTGGATCTGCCGGCGCCGAAGGAAGTACAGATCGAAAATGTACACCTATCCGACAGCCTTATGAAGCTTTCCTACAATATTCACCGCTACGAGCATTCCGCCGATGAGCAGGAAGAATAACAGCAGTATGGATCCGGAGGCAGTTATGAGGACAGAATATTTGCTGACAGGGGAAGAGATGGCGGCAGCAGACCGCCGCACCTCCTCCGATATAGGCATCGAGTCGCTTGTTCTGATGGAACGGGCGGCTCTTTCCATTGCAGAGGAAATTA
>CAVKQI010000102.1:5764-8163 GCA_963658405.1 bacterium
GCGGGAAGTGAGAATATGTGCGGCGCCGCCACCCTGTGCGCGAAGGCCTGCATGATGGCAGGTGCCGGCATGGTCCGGGTATTCAGCAGCGCATGCAACCGGGTGATCCTGCAGGAGACCGTGCCGGAGGCATTGCTCACGGTCCATGAAAAGGAAGAGAGTACGGAAGAAACCGCGCAAAAGCTGCTGGATGCCATGAAATGGGCGGATACAGCAGCCGTGGGACCGGGACTGGGGAGAGACGACAGAGCCCATCTGATCCTGCGGACGGTGCTGCTGGCCCTAAGGCCCGGAAAGAATCTTTTAAACCGCCTGGTGCTGGATGCGGATGCCCTGCGGATCCTGGCAGAGGATGAAGAATTGCAGGATCTTCTCAGAAACAGGGATGCAGGCGTACAATGTATCCTGACACCCCATATGGGAGAGGCATCGGCGCTGATGAAAGAAAGCATCGCCGCCTGCAAGCAGGATCCCTTCCGGACAGCAGTCGCGCTGGCGGAAAAATACAGAGCCACCGTGATCTGCAAGGATGCCAGAACGGTAGTCAGTACCCCGGAGCAATCCGTTTTTTATTTAAATACCACAGGCAACAGCGGCATGGCCACGGCGGGGAGCGGAGATGTGCTCACGGGCCTTACGGCAGCACTCTTTGCCGGCTACGGCGGACAGAGCTTTCAGAGTGCCTGCATGGCTACCTTTGTCCACGGCCTGGCCGGTGATGTGGCGGCAAAGGAGCTGGGAGAGTACGGCGTGACCGCCGGTACCCTGGCCCGGGCAATCCCCGGGGCGATGAAGGAAATTGGCAGCGGCACAGGAGGTAAAAAGTTTGAAAGAAATACCTGATGGCATTTCTTTCAAACTCGAATTGATGACGTAGACGTCATCAATTCGGGATCGCAGCAGGAAATTCGCCTTCGCGAAATTTCCTGCGCGCTGCCGCTGCAAAACAGCGGCATGGAGGCAAAAAGTTTGAAGGAAATGCCTGATGGCATTTCTTCAAACTCGAATTGATGCCGTAAACGTCATCAATTCGGGATCGCAGCAGGAAATTCGCCTTCGCGAAATTTCCTGCGCGCTGCCGCTGCAAAACAGCGGCATGGAGGCAAAAAGTTTGAAGGAAATGCCTGATGGCATTTCTTCAAACTCGAATTGATGCCGTAAACGTCATCAATTCGGGATCGCAGCAGGAAATTCGCCTTCGCGAAATTTCCTGCGCGGTATGGAGGGAAGTATGAATAAAGGACAGCGCATAAGCGCGGAAATCAATATGGGAGCCATGCTCCGGAATGCAGAGAGCATGCATCAGCATTTAAAGCCGGAGACAAAGATGCTGGCGGTGATCAAGGCCAACGGATACGGTCACGGCGCGGTGGAGATCGCCCGCGTGCTGCAGGAAGTGCCCTACATCTGGGGCTTTGCCACAGCGACCTTTGAGGAAGCCAAGGATCTGCGCCGGGCCGGCTGTCAAAAGCCGATCCTGATCCTGGGTTATGTTTTTCCCTACTGCTACACAGAGCTGGACAAAGAGGGCATAAGACCCACCGTATTCCGGGATGACCAGCTGGAGGAGATGGCCCGCGCCGCCGCAGCGGCAGGACAGAAGATCTCCGTACACATCGCCGTGGATACCGGCATGAGCCGCATCGGCATTAGGCCGGATGAGAGCGGCCTTGCCTTTGTAAAGAAGGCACTGCAGATGCCGGGCATCATTGTGGAGGGCATCTTTACCCATTTTGCCAGAGCGGACGAAAAGGACAAGACCTCGGCGGAAAAGCAGTACAGCCTCTTTACCGGTTTCCTGCAGCGGATTCAGGAGGAAACCGGCTATAAGATCCCCATCTGCCATGCCTCCAACAGCGCGGCCATCGTGGAAAGACCGGACTGGCAGCTGGATATGGTACGGGCCGGCATCACCCTGTACGGCATGTGGCCCTCCGAGGAAGTGCAGCGCGACATCCTTCCCCTGGAGCCGGTGATGTCCCTGTATTCCCATATCGTGTATATTAAGGAGATCCCGGCCGGAACCCCGGTGAGCTACGGCGGCACCTTTGTGACCAAAAAGCCCACCCAGGTGGCCACGATCCCTGTAGGCTATGCAGACGGCTATCCCAGGAGCCTCTCCAACAAAGGCTATGTGCTGATCCGCGGAAAGAAGGCACCGATCCTGGGACGGGTATGCATGGATCAGATGATGGTGGATGTCTCAGACATCCCCGAGGCAGCCATCAATGACCGGGTGACCATCATCGGCAGGGACGGAGAAGCCTGCATCACTATGGAGGAGCTGGGAGAGCTTTCCGGACGATTCAATTACGAGCTCGCCTGCGATATTAACCAGCGTGTGCCCCGTTTTTACAGCCAGGACTGAAAGTATTGCAAATATAAGCTGTTATTCACAG
>CAVKQI010000103.1:0-8142 GCA_963658405.1 bacterium
CGCCTGTCCCAGCAGCAGACCCAGGATGCCAATCAGTCCTGCCAGAAGCATCGCGGTCTGCACCGCGGCAGGTATTTTTCCTGTCTCCTTTCGTCCGATGCAGCCGGCGATCAGGACATTGGCCCCGATGGATAAGCCGGAAGAAAGGGTGACGATCAACGCGATGATCTCCGTATTAGTCCCTACTGCTGCCAGGGCGCTCGCATTGCCGAAATATCCCACCACGGCCGTATCCGCTGCATTGAACAGCTGCTGCACCATACTGCTCAGGGCAATGGGCAGCGTAAAAAGCAGCAGCTTTCCGGTCAGCGGTCCATGGAGCATATCTATTTCCGATGTTTTTGATTTCATATTTACCTCTTCCTGCCGCAATTTATTGCGACAGCACGAGGAGAATGTCGCGCAGGCGAATTCTCCGATGTGATCTCGGATGGATGACGTTTACGGCATCCGTTTTGCAAAATCATACAGGAAACGATAGAATAGAAAAAGCGAATATAATAGATAAGCAGAATCGAAGAATGGAATGAATATGTTATGGATAATCCTTTACTGAAGTATCTTGCTTTTGTGAAAACAGTAGAGCAGGGCAGTTTCACCCGGGCGGCCCGGGAGATGGATTACGCCCAGTCCTCGGTGAGCAAGATGGTGGCGGATCTGGAAAGCGAATGGGGCATGACGCTGCTGGAGCGCAGCAAGAATGGGGTCTGTCTGACCTCTGCGGGCGAGCAGGTCCTGCCGTACCTGCGCAAGGTCCTGCATGACCACCAGGAGCTGGAGGGGCAGATCTGCCGCATGAACGGGATAGAGACCGGTGTCGTCCGCATCGGTACCTTCGCCAGCGTAGCCATCCACTGGCTTCCGAACATTTTCTGTGCACTGCAAAGGGACTATCCCGGCATCGAATATGAAATGCTCCTGGGTGACTATGAAGAGGTGGAAAATTGGATCCGGGAAGGACGGGTAGACTGCGGCTTTCTGCGCCTTCCCACGCTGCCGCAGTTTGATACGATTTTACTGAAAGAGGATGAATATAAGCTCGTGCTTCCGCCGAGGCATCTCCTCGCCGAAAGAGAGATCGTTCCCATTGAAGAGCTAAACGGCCTGCCCTTTCTCCTGCTGGAACACGGCGGAAGGACAGAGGTCTCGCATCTGTTGGAATCTTCCCACGTACAGCCGGATATCCGTTTCACCACATGGGAAGACTTTGCCATTATGGCCATGGTGGAAAAAGGGATGGGCGTCAGCATCCTGCCTGACATGATCCTGCAGCGGATCCCCTATCAGCTGGAGATACGCTCCCTGCAAGAGCCCTTCTACCGCTCCATCGGACTGGCCATAAAGAACCGGCAGCATATGACGCCGGCTGTAAAAAAATTCGTCGATTATCTTTCCTTTCGGACGATCAGCGAGGATTGACGCATCGGTGATACGGTCAGATGTGGTCTGGAAGGTCAAAACCAGGTTTCTGCCAGCCGGCTCCTCCGAATAATATCCGGTAACTATTCAGAGCCAAGCAAATTTGCATAAAATGTGCGAGTAATGCTTGCATTAACGAGCCCATTTTTGCGAATGTGCTCTGAATAGTTACAATATACGTAAAAAAAGCAGCCGCATTTCGGTTCAGATACCAAAATACGGCTGCTTTGCTATGTTCGTCAGCTATAAAGCTTTGCGATACAGCTTCAGGCGCTCTCCTAAAATTCCAGTTCTTTCTTCCGAAATACAACGGTGGTGATCAGGTAAGCTGCCACCAGGTAGACCAGAATGATGAAAAAGGCCAGGAAATTAAATTTCCCCAGGATCAGGTTGGCCCGGAACAGTCCGCAGACCGTGCCGTAGCAGTAATCCCGCAGGTGCAGGGACACGATCAGCTTAAAGTAAGGGCTTAAGAATGCCAGCAGATAGCTGATCGGATCCAGGCCGACGATCAGATAGATCAGTGCGGAGAGTCCTGCATTCTGCAGCAGGAACAGGAAAATGGAGGTGACTGCGGTATAGATCAGCTCTTCCGCCACCGTCATCAGGAAGGTAACCGCCAGCTCAAAAGCCTGCTCTCCGTTCATGTGGACGCCTGTGGCCAGACCGAAGATCACGGCGATGACGCACAGTATCACCAGGCTCATGATATCCATGATGCCCACTTCCAGGAATTTGGACAGCACCACCCTAGGCCGGCTGATGCCCCTGCCGATGGCCACCTGCATCACCTTTGCCTTGAAATCAGAGGCATAGACAAACAGGAACTCAATCAGACAGATAGCCATTCCGATTATGGAGAAGCAGGTTGCAAAGGAAGAAATAAAGGAGACGGAATTCCACACCAGACTGTTTTTGCTGTATACCAGAAACAGAACGGCCGCTATGTACGCCAAAACCAGCAGCACGATCCTGGGAACACGGCGGATCAGGCGGTTGATATCTGCTAAGATGTAATCTTTCATTGTTTCGCTCCTTCCACCATATCAAAGTAAACGTCCTCCAGGCTGCGGGACTCCTGTACAGAATCCAGGATCCGGATGCCCGCATCCGTCAGCACCTGACGGGCCTTGTCCAGATCATCCACATGGATGCGCACCGCCTTCTGGCTGGTGAGCAGATCTTCCTGGGTGATGACCCTGGCCACGGTTCCGCCGTTGACGATGGCAAACCGGTCCGCTGTATGCTGCAGCTCTCCCAGAATATGGGAGGAAACGATCACGGTCATGCCCAGGTCATGATTCAGGCGCTTGATCAGTTCCCGCACGTCGGCAATACCCTGAGGATCCAGGCCATTGGTGGGCTCATCCAGGATGATCAGGTCCGGATTGCCCATGATGGCATTGGCCACGCCCAGGCGCTGCTTCATGCCGAGGGAGAAATTCTTCACAGGCTTCTTTACCCCGTCCAGCTCTACGATCTTCAGCACTCTGTCAATCTCTCCGGGATCCTTGATGCCCTTCATCTGCCGGAAATATTCCAGGTTCTGATAGGCATTCATATAGCCAAAATAGTTTTCGCCGATCAGAAAGCCGATCCTTCTGCGCCCCGCGGAAAGATCCGTACTGCCGAAGAGCTCCATGGAGCCTGCCTGATACTCGGACAGACCCAGGATCAGCTTGAAAAGTGTGGTCTTTCCTGCACCGTTCTTCCCGATCATGCCGAAAAGATCTCCCTTGTGAACCTCCAGGTTCACATCCGAAAGCACCTTATGCTTTCCATATGATTTTTCTATTCCCTTCAGGGATATTACTGTTTCGCTCATTTTCACCTCTGTTAAGTTGCGGTTTACTGCGGCCTCTTTCTTTTACCAGACGGATATCCGATCCTCCGGCGCCAGATACATCCCATCTCCCGGCTGCAGCTGATAGGTATCCTGAAATTCCTGGAACTGCTGCAGCGTCACGTTGGTGCGCAGGAACATCAGGGGGTGTACATCACTGGCAAAATATGTGCACTCTGTCAGATATTCCAGCTGCTCAAACCAAAGATTGGCATAACTGCGGAAGAACTTGTCATAGTCAAAATCATCCAGCTTCTTCGCTGCCATCAGCGCCGCCTTCACGCCGCCCATATCGGCGATGGCCTCTCCGGCCACCATTTCCCCTTTATAGGCAGCCGTACTCTGGGGAACGGGGGAAAGGGTACTGTAGTACTGGGAAAGCCTGCGGGCGCGGATCTCAAACTGCTCCTGATCCTTCTGGCTCCACCAGTTCACTGCCAGGCCGTCCTTGTCATACAGGTAACCGGCCGTATCAAATCCGTGACTGATCTCATGGCCGATAACTGTACCGATACGCCCCAGATTATACTCGATGGATTCCTCCGGATCATAGACGCCCTTAGAAGCCACGAAACCGGCACAGATATTGATGGTGTTTTCCTCCGGCAGATAAAAGGCGTTGCAGGTAGAAGTAGACAGATAGGCAATATCCCAGCTGCTCTGATCTATCGGCTGATTGATATAGGATGCCATCTGCTGCTGACGGTAGGCCAGAAGACGCCCCTTTGCCTCCAGGAGCGAGCTGCAGTCTGCAAAATCCAGAGCGGAGAAATCCGGCAGCTCATCCGGATAGAGCACATGCAGTCCTATATTGTCCAGCTTTTCCAGGGCTTTCTGCCTCGTCTCTTCCTCCATCCAGTCGGCCTGCAGCAGCACTTCCCGGAATCCCTCCACCTGCATTTCGGTCAGGGAGACCAGTTCCTGTTTGGTCTGCGCATCGCAGTAATGCCCGATATAGATCTCATCTACGACATCCCGCAGGTTTGTCATTATATACTCCGAATAGATGGTATCGCTGACCTTTACCTCGTCTTTGCCGCTGTCCGTGCTCTCTGTATCCTGGCTGCCGTCCTCTTCCTCATCATCCCGCAGCTTCACCTGCAGATTCTTGCTCATCAGCGCCTGGGATTTCTGCAGCAGCGTCTCATCCAACACATCCGCATTCTCCAGAATGAGATGTACCAGGAGATAATCCTTTATCTTTTCCAGATTTTTTTCTGTATAGAGGCGGCCTACATTTTTGACCTGATCCGGCTCTTCCACCGTAAAGGTCTTTGACTGGTCATAGCCTGCCGCAGTCAGGAAGTCTGCGATGGGATAATTGCCCGCCAATGCCGTGAGCTGTTCCAGGTCATAGACCTGATCCGCCTTCTCCACATTGATCTTCTCCCGATCGGAGTCCGCATCCCGGATGGTGGGAATGTGATCGGCCAGACTAATCTCAAAGGCATAGCAGCCCCGCAGGATCCTGCGGATCTCCTGCTGTGTGTAACCCAGCTTTTCCAGGCCATAGAAGACCATATCCTCCGCTCTGTTCTTTTCACTTATGCTGATGTCCTTGTAGGTATCTGCCTCATTTCCCAGAGAAAGGGGCGCCTGGGCCGTCACATAGACCGTATATTCCCGGGCATCCTCCTCATTGCGCGCTCTGGTCACAGACAGGGGCAGGAGGGATATTCCCGCCACATTGCTGCCGCCGATATCTGCCAGATAGGCCGTCAGCTCCTCCAGGGAGGAGATATCCTGGATCTCCTCTGCATACTCACGCAGCGGTTCCATTCCCTGGTCATTTCTGGCATCTACGTCTGCCGCCAGATCGTAATAATCCTTCACCAGGGTCTGCGCATGCACCAGCTGTTCCTGACTCATCACATTGGTATCCAGTCCCTCGGTATCCTCCGGGGAGAGATTCATCAGGGCATCCATGCGGTCCTCCAGGATATAATTGCTGTCCAGGATGGTGCCGATGATCTTTTTGTCTCCTGATTCGATCTCCGAGGTGTCCGCTCCCAGGATCAGCTCCCGGTTAGCGGAAGCAGCGAAATCATCCTCCAGACGGATCTGCGTCTTTTCATCGATGGCGCCGATAATGTCCGTGTTGATCCAGGGCGAATCCTCCGACATAGTCTCCCCCGGTATGACATGGATCGTAGACTTTGCCATCTCATTGAGGGAATCCTGTATTTCTTCTCCGCTGCAGCCGCACAGACAAAGGGCCGCCGCGGCCAGTCCTGCCAGAAGGCGGCAGGTTAAACTTTTCTTTTGCAAACTTACCTCCCCATGCCGCAGCGTGCTGCGGCATCATGAGGAGAATTCGCGAAGGCGAATTCTCCGATGTGATCCCCATGGATGACACTTGTGGCATCCATGGCGTCTGAAATAAATGCCATCGGGCATTTATTTCAGACTTTTCCCCATGCCGCAGCGTGCTGCGGCTTCCTCTTCTACAATCGCCAGACCCCAGCCGGGCAGTGTAAGCGTCTGTCCCTTCTGCACTTTGCTGCCGGTGCAAAGATCCGTTCCTTCTGCCTGCTCATAAGGCACTTCCCGTTCTTCTCCGGAATAATTCAGATAGTAATGGATCTGCTTTCCGCAGCGATTCTGGCCGGATTTAATGATCACTGGGAACTGCTGGCTAGGCTTTTCGATCTGACTTTCCGAGAGAAGTCTCTCGATCACTAAGGATAACGTCATTTCATCGGTCATACAGCCTATATACAGGGCTCTGCCCTGACCGTAACGGTTCTCTGTGATGGCTGCATATTTTCCCCAGTTGTCGTGTCCGTAATGAGCCAGTACCTCTGCCCCCTGCGGAAGCAGGAGTTCCATGAAGGCTTTGGCTTCTCCTCTGGAACCTGCATTGTCCTGGCCATTTTCATAGAGACTTCCCTCTAAGGCCACATTTACCGGCAGTGTGAACTGGTGGTAATCGATGCCGAATACCTCCTGCAGTCCATGAGGCGCGCCGTCGTGGTATACTTTTACATTTTCATCTGCAAAGGCGCTCTTAAAGGTCATGGCCAGTGTGCCGCCCTGCTCTGTATACGTTTTCAGGCGCTGTGCCGTCTCCTCGGACATGCAGTACATGGCGGGCACGAAGAGCAGCGAGTAGTCCTGCAGATTTTCCGTCTCCGGCCAGATGATGTCGCACTCCACATTCATTTTGTAAAGGGTATCGTAGATCCAGCGCACCACATCGTTGTAGGCAATGCCCTGATAGCCCGTCACCATACTCTTTGCCGTCATCTGAATCGGGAACCACTGCAGCGCCGTCAGGGATTCGTTGCTGACCATGATGGCCACCTTATTCTTTTTCTCCAGATCCACGATATGATCTCCGAAGCGCTGTAGCTCATTTCCCACTACGCACGCCTCTTTATAGGCTGCATTTTCCTGAAAATCATGGCTCAGCAGGCCCTTCCAGTAGGTCTCCGCCGCATTGTGGATGGAATGCCAGTGCCAGTATTCCACGCAGTTGGCACCGGAAGCGAAGTGGCTGTAGGCGCCCAGGCGAAGCTGCCCGTCATAGGGCGTCCAGTCCGGGAAGCCCTGAGCCTCTGTCTCCAGCACCAGATAATTATTCTGCTTCAGGCTCCTGGTCACATCTCCCCCGAAGGCGATCTCCGCGCCGGTGAGGCCGTCCTGGTTGGGATAATAGATATCGCAGCCTGCCACCGTCAACGCCCGGGCGGCATGGAGCTGGTTCACGCTGGGCTGAATGCCGTAGGAGTAGCCCCTCCACTCAAAGTCAAAGTTCTGGGTCAGGAACTGATCCTCTCTTTTGTATTCTCCCACGATGTCCGCCTGCCACTGCAGGAAATGATCCACCAGAGTCCGCTGGAACTTTTCAAATTCCGCGCCCAGGCTGCCGTTGATGGTCCCGCGCACATCAGGGAAATCTGCCCAGTCATCCACGCGGTTGCTCCAGTAGTCCAGCCCGAAGGCCTTGTTCATGGTATCCGTATCGCCGTCAAATTTCTCTTTCAGGTATTCCACAAAGGCCTGCTGTACATTCTCGCCGGCGGTGCCGTAATACTTGGTCTCATTGTCCAGCTGGAAGCCGATGACGCACTTTCTGTGGGCCGTGACCTTCATCAGCTCTCTGATCACCCTTTCGCAGTGGAAAAGGTAGTCAGGATCCGTGATGTCCATGATCTGTCTGGGACCGTACATGCCTCGCCCGGCTCTCGTCACTGCCAGCACGTTCGGATGCTTCTTTACCAGCCAGGCCGGCACGGCATAGCTGGGAGTGCCGATGATCACGTGGATCCCGGCCTCCTCCATGGCATCCATGACTCTGACCACATGGGAAAAGTCAAAGACGCCGTCGGCAGGCTCGCAGGTGCTCCAGGTGGATTCCGCAATGCGCACCAGATCGATCCCTGCCTTTTTCATCATCGCCACGTCTTCCTGCAGACGATCATAAGGCATATATTCATCGTAATAAGCCACACCATACAAAGGTTTGCAAAGCCCCGATTCCTTCATAACCCCATTCTCCTTCTCTGTGCTGTATGCATATAGATGGGGCTATTATACCATACAGGTCTGTAAAAGTATGTACGGGAAAATAGCCTCCCCGGTGAGGAAATACGCGTTACGCTTATGTTACATACGGCCTGTTACTATAGGCTCAGAAAGAAACAAACACGAAAGTAAATCAAAAAAAACTATAACAAGAAAAAAACAATACAACCAAAAACAACCGAAAACAAAACAAACAAAACCAAGGAGGAATTAAAATGATTGCACAGACACTTTTCTTAATCGCTATGACTGCACTGTTTATGATGGGCTCTATCGCTCTTCTGTATACCGTCTCTAAAGGCCATAAGGAGCTTTTAGATTCTGTGAGACCTGCAAAGTCATATAGTTACTAT
>CAVKQI010000104.1:0-7819 GCA_963658405.1 bacterium
AACGACCTACTCCCTTTCCAGGGGAGCCCCTTCGGCCAGCTTGGGTATTTCTCCATGCAGATACCTACTTACAATAGACACTACTTATTATATTGAATGTTTGCACATCTGAGTTCATATTGCTTACTCAGGAGCGGAGAGGATGGGATTCGAACCCATGTGCCCGTAAGGACAAACGGTTTTCAAGACCGCCTCGTTATGACCGCTTCGATACCTCTCCAGTGTTTCTCATCACGCTTTTGGGAAGTATCACTTCGGCGTGTGCAAGAGATATTTTATCAGGTTTGTGATTTCTTGTCAAGAACTTTTTTCTTGAGTTCTTTTGGCTGAAGGCGGATCGCAAAGCTTCCTTTTGCTTTGGTCTTTCTTCAAAGAACTGTTTGATTTATCGTTCTGTAGAAATCCCTGGTTCAGTTTTCTCTGCATCTTTTGCCCGCAGCTTCCTGTCTGTCACAGTCATCTCCTGTCGTTCCAGGCCGCTGTTTTAAAGGCTTTCAACGCCGTCGCTTCTGTGTTGTTCATCGGCGACAGGTGTTATTCTAACAGGGTCCAAAGGTAAATGCAATAGTTTTTTATGCTTTTTAAAAAATACATACAATTCACACAATTCAGAAACCAGTTGCATTTGTGTACGCAATTCTCCGACGTATTTTTTCAGCATTTTCAGATCTATTATGCTGTAAAGTGAATCGTCTGTTTCTGCTGCATAGACATCCTGGTGTCGAACGAGCGGCAGGCCCAGCCAGGCTATGAATGATAATGGGAGTCTTGCACATCATCCCATGTTGCATCAGACGGTCTCCATGCTTTCTTTTACTGAAAATCACATAGAATCCACAAAAAAAGGAATGAGCAGTCTCCCACTCATTCCTCTGTCTTTCCTTATCACAAGTCTTTATAGACTTATACTGTCTCTTACGCCAGCTCTGCCTTCAGCTCATCTACCTTATCCAGTGCTTCCCAGGGCAGGTTCAGATCATTTCTGCCGAAATGGCCGTAAGCTGCGGTCTGTCTGTAGATAGGTCTGCGCAGATCCAGCATCTTGATGATGCCTGCCGGACGCAGATCAAAGTGCTTTCTGATGATCTCTACGATCTTCTCGTCAGAGATCTTGCCTGTGCCGAAGGTATCTACCATGATAGAGGTAGGCTGTGCTACACCGATCGCATAGGACAGCTGAATCTCCATCTTGTCTGCTACGCCTGCTGCTACCAGGTTCTTTGCCACGTAACGAGCTGCATAGGCTGCACTTCTGTCTACCTTTGTGCAGTCCTTGCCGGAGAATGCGCCGCCGCCGTGACGGGCGAATCCGCCATAGGTGTCTACGATGATCTTACGGCCGGTCAGACCGGAATCGCCGTGAGGGCCGCCGATCACGAAACGTCCGGTGGGGTTGATGAAGAACTTGGTGTTCTCGTCGATCAGTTCCTTAGGCAGAACCGGATCAAAGACATACTTCTTGATATCCTCGTGGATCTGCTCCTGGGTCACATCCGGATCATGCTGGGTAGAAAGAACTACAGCCTCCAGACGGATGGGCTTTCCGTTTTCATCGTACTCTACGGAGACCTGGGTCTTTCCGTCAGGTCTTAAATAGGATAATGTGCCGTCTTTTCTCACTTCTGTCAGCTTCTTTGCCAGGCGATGAGCCAGTGCGATGGAGTAAGGCATATACTCCTCTGTCTCATTAGAAGCAAAACCAAACATCATGCCCTGGTCACCGGCGCCGATGGCCTCGATCTCCTCATCGGACATGCCGCTCTCTTTTGCTTCCAGTGCCTTGTCAACGCCCATGGCGATGTCAGCGGACTGCTTGTCCAGTGCTACCAGTACAGCGCAGGTATCTGCATCAAAGCCGTACTCACCCTTGGTGTAGCCGATCTCCTTGATGGTATTGCGGGCAATGCTCTGGAAATCCAGCTGTGCCTTTGTGGTGATCTCGCCCATGATCACGACCAGGCCGGTGGTGGTGCAGGTCTCGCAGGCTACGCGGCTCATGGGATCCTGTGCCATGCAGGCATCCAGCACTGCATCGGAAATGGCATCACAGATTTTGTCGGGATGACCTTCTGTGACAGACTCGGATGTAAAAATGTACTTTTCCAACTCTCTTCCTCCTTGTGAAGATGTTCGTTATGCCTGTGTATACAGGCTGCCATAAAATAGGATTCTGCCCGAATGGGCTTTTTATGTCACAGGAACATTACAGATAACTTCCCATGATATAAAAAAATCCGCTGCACGGCCTGCAAGCGGATTCGGTTCAAATACGCAAATCCTCTTATTGTTCGATCGGCCTCATCGGCTCTCGCTCAGGCAGGCACCTTCCAATACCAGATCCTCCTCGATCCGGCATCAGGGGTTGCCGTGGCTTCTCAGGTCCTATGTACCTCCACCACTCTGAATAAGAGATATACAATATGGAATTCGTATTTCTGCAATGGATGATAACGCGGCGCTTTCTTTATGTCAACTCCGGAAAGACCCACAGTTTGCAGTGTTTGTCCCATATCTGTTCCCCGGGTGTCATCCGCCCCTGTGTTTCCCGGACACCGGACGAGGAAGCGGGTCCTGTCGGCGATGTCCGCTTGGGGACGCCTCTCGGCTCAAACTTATTTACTTTCTATCCGCGAAAGACTATACTGATAGGACATCCCAAAACAATCGAATGTTCTCTTTCTATAATAGTAAGAAAGGAATCCCATGCAAGAATTCAGAGAATCCAATATGTCTCAATTCACCACACCGGAGCGGGAGGCCAACCACGGCATGGCCACCCTGGCATTTATCTTTGGTGCCTGCTCCATCATCACCAACATCTTTATGCCGGTGATCCTGCCCTGCTTTTTAGGGGGCATGGCCATCATTCTGGCTATCCTCTCCAAGGGCGGTGAGCGGCGTCTGTCCCGTCTGGCCAGGCGCGGTATCATCTGTGCTGTCATCGGGCTGGTCACCACGGTCTATCTCACGGTGCAGGTACTGATCCCCTCCGCCATCGCGCAGCTGAAGGATCCCAACTACCGCATGTTCATGAACCAGATCAGTGAAAGTCTCTACGGCACTTCCTTTGATGATATGCTTCATCAGGTCGATGAGGTGCTCGGTACGGATCTGGAAAACTTAGATAAAGGAGTAAATACAAATGGTTCTGAAGAAATCATCTGAAATCTCTGCTAATGTGAAAGCCCAGGCGCGTCAGGCGCTGACGGGGCACTACGGCACCGTGATCGCCGCCAATCTGCTCTATCTGGTGATCTCCTTTCTGATCGCAGAGTTTGCAGCCGGTATGGCAGTCGGCACCGGCATTGTCTATCTCGTCATGAGCTTTCTGATGAATGGGGTCATGACAGCTCTCACCGGTATTTTCACCATGGGGCTTTATTTTATCTACGCCAATCTCCTCTTTGATCAGCCGGCTTCCGTGCAGGATCTGTTTCATGCTTTCCGGGAGAATCCACAGAAGGCCATGACGCTTGCTCTCATTTTTTATCTGCTGGATTATGTATGCATGCTGCCCTCGACGCTGTATCTCGGTCTGAATAGTGGCTTTGTCAGCTACCATCAGCTCTTGGTTTACTTCCTTATCTTTGCCCTGGGCAATCTGGTTTCTTTTATCATCCAGCTGTATTTTCTGTTTACGTATTTTCTGCTGCTGGACTATCCTTCCATGACGGTTCGGGAGCTCTTCGCCCGCAGCCGGCAGATGATGCGGGGACGCATGGGCACTCTCTTCTATATAGAGATCAGCTTTATTCCCCTGTATCTCGTCGGTCTTCTGACCTTCGGCATCGGCTGTCTCTACGTAATGGCTTACCGCTATGAGACGGTGACGGCCTATTACCGGTACAGTGCCTGTAATGGTACGCAGCAGACTTCCTTCTAGTCTCTTGGCACTGATATATTGCAGTACAACTCAACGTTTTTTCTTTTAAGCAGTATAAAACAGGCACGGCCTGATGGATTGTTGTCCCACGAAACTAAGACTTTCGGAGGTAATAAATCTATCAGAGACCGTGCCTGTTTTAGGTTTACATGTTTTTTTTATTATTTATATGTCTTTTTCACATCTGCTCGTATCTCTGCCCGACGCAATGTTTACTGCGAGTGTGCAGGAGACATGCCCAGTATGCCGTAGATCTTTTTGCGCAGGTGGAAATAGGCGGGGAAGAGGAAGCAGTCCGCCAATACCCAGGCCAGGGGGCTGGCCATGCAGGCGCCCATAAAGCCAAAGGCCGGGATCAGGATCCATGCAGCTGCGATCCTCGCGATCATCTCCATGACACCGGAAAAGATGGCAAATCCCGGATATCCCATGCCCTGGATCATAAACCGGACCGCATCCACGAAGAGCAATGCGATATAAAAGCCGCTGTTCCATACCAGGAAAAGTCTGGCATCGGACAAGATCTGTTCATTGGCGCCGGAGCCAAAGAAGATCATACTCAGTCTGCCGCCGAAGCAGGCCAGGAAGAGGAAGGCGGCGATGCCGTAGATCACGCCCACGATGGCGGCGCTCTTTAATCCCTGATTCAGCCGATCCGGCTTGCCCGCTCCCACGTTCTGCCCTGCATAGGTAGCCATGGTGGTCCCCATTGCATCATAGGGACAGCAGAAGAAAAGGCTGACCTTGCTGGCGGCGGTCATGGTCGCCACGTAGGTGGAGCCCAGGGAATTCACGGCCGTCTGCAGGATCACGGAACCGATGGCCGTAATAGAATACTGCAGACCCATGGGGATGCCCATGACAAAGAGGATCCTGCACAGATGGCCATCCGGTTTCCACTCTTCTCTCTGAAGCCGCAGCACCGGGATCTTTTTCCGGATATAAAGGACACACAGAAGGCCGGAGATCAGCTGAGAAATATCCGTGGCCACCGCGGCGCCCATCACGCCCATGTGGCATCCGATGATAAACACCAGATCCAGAACCACGTTGATCACAGAGGCGATCACCAGGAAAATGACCGGTGCCTTGCTGTCACCCAGTGCCCGGATGATGCTGGATCCTAAATTGTATAAAAATACTACCGGTATACCGATAAAGATCACAAAAATATAGTCATAGGCATAGGCGATGATGTCCGAAGGGGTATTCATCCACCGCAGGATCTGCATGGTCAGGGCGCTGACGGCGATCGTCATCACCGCCGCAAAGACCGCCGACATGTAGATGCTGTTGGCGACATAGCGCCGCATGGATACATAATCCTTCGCCCCGAATTTCTGGGAAATCGGGATGCCGAAGCCTGCACAGATGCCTGTACAGAAGCCGATCACCATGAAATTGATAGAGCCTGTGGAGCCCACCCCGGCCAGGGCACTGACGCCCAAAAACTGCCCTACGATCAGGGTATCTACCAGACTGTAAAACTGCTGAAAAAGGATGCCTCCCAGCATCGGCACCAGAAAGCCGACGATCAGCTTCATGGGAGATCCTATTGTCATATCTTTTGTGCTGTTTTTTTCCATAATAACCTCATTCTGCCGCAGTCTACTGCGGCAGCGCGGGGAAAATTCGCGAAGGCAAATTCTCCGATGTGATACTCCAAGGATGACATCTGCGTCATTCCTGTGGCTTGCGAGAAATGCCATCAGACAATTTATGCAAGCCAGCCGCATACACTTCAACACGCAGCGTGCCACTTCTCCGATTAGTGAATTGAATTATAAGGCTGCTTTATGGAAAATTATTGTAAAAACCTCTTCAGATATAGAAATTTCAGCTCTTACTCTCTCCCTCTTCCAGCACACTCTCCCGCAGGACTTTTCGTACTGTGAGGACCATGGAAGGCGATACGGATACTTCATCCACACCCATGGACAAAAAGCGCTGTGTCAGGGACGTATCCGCCCCCAGTTCGCCGCAGATACCCACGGGAATGCCCGCCGCATGACCGTTTCGCACGGTCATCCCGATCATACGCAGGATGCACTCGCTGCGGGGATCAAAGAGCGCATTCACCCGGTCATTCTGTCTGTCTACCGCCAGCGTATACTGGGTCAGGTCATTGGTTCCGATGCTGAAAAAGTCCACTTCCTTTGCCAACAGATCACTGATCATCACCGCGGCCGGCGTCTCGATCATGATGCCCTCTTTTACCGCGGGGACTGCGGTTCCCTCTTTTTCTAATTCCAGACGGATATTCTGACTGTAAGCCCGGATCTTTCGCACCTCCTCCAGGGAACAGATCATGGGATACATGATGGAAAGATTTCCATAGGAAGCAGCGCGGAAAAGAGCACGCAGCTGGGTCCGGAAAATCTCCGGCTCCTGGAGACAGATGCGGATCGCGCGGTATCCCATAGCCGGATTGGCTTCCTGCTTTAATCCCAGATAGGAGACCTTTTTGTCTGCGCCGATATCCATAGTACGGATGATCACCCTGCGCCCTTCCATTTTTTCCAGGGCACTTCGGTAGATCCTGTATTGCTCCTCCTCTGTGGGATAAGTCTCCTTTCCCAGATAGAGAAACTCGCTTCGGAAAAGCCCGATGCCGTGGGCATCATTCTCCAGTGCGTTGTCGATATCCTCCAGGCATGCCGCGTTGGCATAGATCTCCATGCGCTGTCCCCCTGCGGAGACATTGTCCAGGCCCTTTAAGGTCTGCAGCAGACGGATCCGCTGCTTTTCTGCTTCCAGACGGCGGCGATAGTCCTCTAATGCCGCCGCGTCCGGGTCCACGATCATCACACCGCCCAGGGCATCCACAATAGCCATATGCCCATCGATGTCATTGTCATAGACGGTCTGGATCAGTGCCGGGATATTCATGCTCCTGGCCAGGATCGCCGTGTGGGAATTCGCAGAGCCCAGACGGATCACGAAGGCACCGATCTTCTCCCGGTTGATCTGCATGGTCTCGCCGGGGGTCAGATCCTCCGCCACCAGGATCGTATCATCCTCCAAACGGATATTCTCTGCATTTCTCCCCTGCAGGGCATCCACCAGTCTGCCGGTGATATCGCGCACATCCCCGGCCCGTTCTCTCATATACTCATCCGGGATCGCCTCAAAAATGGCGGCATAATGGGCGCCGGCCACTGATGCGGCATACTCCGCATTGACATGTTTATCCCGTATGGTCTCTTTGATGGTCTCCAGGAGCGCCGGATCCTCCGCGATGGCCAGATGCCCGTCAAAGATCATGGCATCCTGGGGACTGATGCTGTCAGCCGCCTTCTGGGAAAGCTTCTTGAGCTGTCCGATCACACGGCTCCTGGCGGCATACAGCCGCCTGATCTCACGGTCCACATCCTCTACTTCCCTGCGCACCACTTCCTGACCGCCCCGCTTCCACAGAACGATCCTGCCGATGGCAATGCCTCCAAAAACCGGTTTTCCCTTGAAGATTTTCATAGTTACCTCTATGCTGTCAGATTCGATGTTGTCAGATATAAGGTCCGCTCTAATACCTTTTCTTTTATCTTAATAGTCTGACAAAGTACGTGCAATACTTCCTATTGATTATAAAAAGATGGAATCCTGTTAGTATATGGATACCCGGACGCCGGACGGGCGGCGGATACTGTGAACAGTAGCCCCGTCCTGCCTCCGTTCACGAAACAGCCGGACGGGCGAGCGGGTGGCCGGATGATGTCCGGACAGGGGCATTGCGACGCCTCGGTACTTGCGAGCGTCCTTTGCGAGCTTATGTACCGCTAGGCGTGAGCTTTGAGCCGAGAGGCGTCCCCTGGGAGGACATCGCCGACAGGACCCGCCGCCCGGCCGGCGTCCGGGGAGCCAGAAAATATCGGCAAAAAAAGAGTGACCACCCAGACCAACTGTGTCTGGATGATCACTCTTTTGTTTCTATATTTT
>CAVKQI010000105.1:0-7705 GCA_963658405.1 bacterium
GTCCCGTTCTTAATATTTACCGCAAAGCGGCGTCCCGTCTCGACAGAAGCTCCTGTCACATAGTCCATGAGGGATTCTGCATAAATGTAGAAGGTGCCGTACCCTTCGATCTGTCGGATGCCCTGGTAATTGTAGATATACCGGGCGCTGCCTCCGGTGATGGTGCCGTTCACATCCACCACTTCACCTGCATTGATCATGGCCACCAGTATGTAATTGGGTCCGTCCTCTATGGAAAAATTGCTGCTGACATTCAGCGTATAGTGTTTCTCCACGATCTCGCTGGCTATACCGTTTTCATTGATGCATACGAACTTATAGACCGAGCTGCCAAGGGGCATGATGATCTTGCCCGTATATTCCCGGGATTCTTCCGTGGGATCCGTTCCGTCCGTCGTATAGTAGATCTTTCCGTGCTTCGGTGCGGAGACCGCGATCAGGGTGGGCGAATTATAGGTGCCCTCCGGAGTGATGACCTCCGGTGCATCCGGCTTGGCCGGCTCTACGGTATACTCTCTTCTCACCACCCGGCTTTTCACGCCGAAGCGATTGACGCAGACCGCTGCCACCGTATACTCCCCTTCCTTTAAGTGCAGGGGAGACTGATAAAGAGAGCTCTGGGTCGTGGGGGTACTGCCGTCGATGGTATAGAAAATGGATCCCTGACAATCCGCCGAGATAGTCAGGATCAGCTCGTCCTCATAGGAACCGGCCGCTGCATCCAGGACAGGGGCTTCGATGCGGTACTCCCGGAAGGTCTCCCGGATATCCTCATCCTCGCAGCTGCCGATCAGCTTAGCCGCTGCCTCATAATCATCCTGGGATGCATAGATCGTCAGCAGCTTCCGGTAAACTTCTGTCTTCTGGTCCTGTGTCAGATCCTGCTTTTCCAGAAGTGCCGCTGTCTCCTCCAGAGCTTTGTCGTATTCCCCGGCACTTCGAAGGTATTCTGCCCGCTGCAGCGCCAGATCCACCCGTTCTTCGCCGGTGGCCTCCATGGCCAGGGCGATCTGCTCCGCCGCCTCTTCATAGGCGCCGTCCTCGGCAAAGCGATAGGCCTCTCCCACGTAGTAGGATTCTCCCTTTTCTTCGTGAGAAAAGTGAAACAGCAGGAAAAGAACCACCAGCAGAGCACCCACCAATACGCCAACCAGAACAAGCACTATATCCCGTCTGTGTCTTTTCTGCTGCCGTGTCTTCTCCGGCACAGCCTGCATATCCGGCAGAGGAAGGGTGATCTCTTCCTCCTGCCAGCCCCGCTCTCCCCTTTCGGGCTGCTGATCCAGGGCATGGGTGACGCTGTCCGAAACCGTCTGCATGGCATCCTGCATCTCCTGTTCGACTTCTGTGTCATATTCAGGAACGATCCTGATCTCCATGGCACAGTGTTCACAGTACAGGTTGCCATCCTTGATCTCATTACCGCATCTTGGACACTTCATGGCTTCTTATCTCCGTCAGGCCTTAGGGCCTCTCTGCAGCTCTACGCCATGGACACAGTTTACCATCAGCATGGCCACCGTCATGGGACCCACACCGCCGGGAACCGGCGTGATGGCACCGGCCACAGGCTCTGCGCTGTCAAAATCCACGTCTCCGCATAATTTTCCGTTTTCATCCCGGTTGATGCCGCAGTCGATGACGGCTGCTCCCGGCTTTATGTAGGATGCGTCAAAGAATTTCGGCTTGCCGATGGCGGTGATCAGGATGTCTGCCCGGCGGCAGATCTCCTTAAGATCTGCGGAATGGGAGTGGGCAATGGTCACTGTGGCATTTTCCCGGAGCATGAGGATGCTCATGGGCTTGCCTACAATGTTGCTTCTGCCCACTACGACGGCCTCTTTGCCGTCAATGGCAACGCCGGAGCGCTTTAAGAGCTGGATCACGCCGGCAGGGGTGCAGGAAACAAATCCCGGCAGGCCGATGCACAATGCGCCCACGCTCTGGGGATGAAAGCCGTCCACATCCTTTAAGGGAGAGATGGCGGCGATGACGCCGTCCTCATCAATATGGGACGGCAGCGGAAGCTGCACCAGAATGCCGTGTACGGAAGCATCCTGATTTAACTCCTCCACCAGGGAGAGCAGCTCATCCTGGCTGGTCTCCTGCGGCAGCTCATAGGCTCTGGAGATGATCCCGCAGTATTCACAGGCCTTTTTCTTATTGCGCACATAGACAGTGCTGGCGGGATCGGCGCCCACCTGTATCACAGCCAGGGTCACATCGATGCCCTGCTGCTTTAAGGCTGCTGTCTTTTCTCTAACTTCATCTTTGATCTGGCCGGCTATGGCCTTTCCGTCGATTCTCAGTGCCATTTATGCTTCCTCACTTTCCAGAAATGCTTCGAATTCCTCTATGCTCATTAATACTTTTCTCGGTTTGGTACCCTCTTCTGCGCTGACCACGCCGGCCTCGCAGAGCTGATCCATGATTCTGGCTGCTCTGTTAAAGCCGATCTTATAGTAGCGCTGCAGCATGCCGATGGAGGCCTTATCTTTTTCAATGATAAATCGTCCTGCCTCGGCAAAGTGCTCATCCCGGCTGTCATCCCGGCTGCCGGCTGCCGTGCCGTTTTCCACGCCGGTATTGCCGGAGGCGATGCTCTCGATAGCCTTTTCGATCTCGTTGGGCTTTCCGGCGTCTTTATTTTCCTTTGCCAGGAAGTCCACGACATCGCCGACCTCCTGATCGGAGATAAAGGCGCCCTGGATCCGGGCCGGCTTGGGATAGCTCTGGGGTGCAAAGAGCATGTCGCCCTTGCCCAGGAGCTTTTCTGCGCCGTTCATATCCAGAATGGTCCTGGAATCCACGCCGCTGGAGACCGCAAAGGCAATGCGGCTGGGCATGTTTGCCTTAATAAGGCCTGTGATGACATCCACCGAAGGCCTCTGGGTGGCGATGATCAGGTGAAGGCCTGCTGCCCGGGCCAGCTGGGCCAGACGGCAGATCGCCTTTTCCACGTCATTGGCTGCCACCATCATCAGATCGGCCAGCTCGTCCACCACTATGACGATCTGGGGCAGGATCTCCATCTCACCCTTGGGATCCCGGCGGGCCGCCTCATTGTATCCCTTGATGTCTCTGCTTCCCGCTTTGGCGATCAGGCCGTAGCGGCGGTCCATCTCCGCCACGGCCCAGTTCAGGGCTGCTGCTGCCTTTCTGGGATCCGTGACCACCGGGATCAGCAGGTGGGGAATGCCGTTATAGACGCTTAGCTCTACCACCTTGGGATCCACCATGATCAGCTTTACATCTTCCGGCTTTGCCTTATAGAGGATGCTCATGATCAGGGTGTTGATGCAGACGGATTTACCGGAACCCGTAGAACCTGCTATGAGCAGGTGGGGCATCTTGGCAATATCCGTGACCACAGTCTTGCCCCCGATGTCCTTGCCCACAGCAAAGCTTAAGCGGCTCTGGGATTTTTGGAATTCCTCGGACTCCACCAGTTCCCGGAAGGATACGGTGGTGATCTCCCGGTTAGGAACCTCGATGCCGATGGCGGCCTTTCCGGGGATGGGCGCCTCTATACGGATATCCGTGGCTGCCAGATTTAATTTGATGTCATCCTGGAGGGATACGATCCTGCTGACCTTTACGCCCACCTCCGGCTGCAGCTCATATCTGGTCACCGTAGGGCCCTGGCTGATGTCCGTGATGGTCACGTTGACGCCAAAGGTGCGCAGCGTCTCCTGGAGACGAATAGCTGTCTCCTTTAATTCCTTCTCCGATTCCGGATTTTTCTTTACTTCTACCTTCTTTAAGAGGCTGGTCGGGGGAAGCTGATACTTTTTCTGCAGCAGATCCCCCAGGCTGCGGTTCGGCGCTGCTGCCGTCTTCTGTGCTCCCGGCTGTTCCCGGTGCACGGCGATCTGCTCTAATTCCTCCGGCCGAATCTGCTGGCTGCCTGCGGCAGCAACCGATGCAGCAGGCATGCCGGCGGTCTGTCCGGCGGTCTGCATGCCCTGCAGCGCATTATGCTGTCCACTGGATGGGCTGACCGCAGTAGCAGCAGCGGACTCGAGCGCTGCGCTGCTGTAAGTACTCGGCCGGGGAGATGCTGCTACAGGCTGCATATTTGCACTGCCGTTATTATTTGTGTTGTTTTCAATGCCGCTCTGGCTGTTGTTCTCGTAAGCAGGCTGTATCTCTTCGCTCTTACTGTAAGAGGTATACTCTGGCTGGGATGCCGAGGTACTCCGGGCTGCAGGCTCCGCGGCGGCAGCGTATGCAGGCGCACTCTGCGCATACGCTGCAGAGGATACTGTGCTAACTCCGGACACATTTTGGGCAGGCGCTGCTCCGGCAGCTGTACTGCCATAATGCGTCGTATAAGATTTCGCAGCTGCAGCTGCATACGTATCGGTCGACTGTCTGCTTTCCTGATAGAGAGGCTGCTCCTGCACCGCCGGCTCCGGTCTGTATACAGGCATCTCTTCTGCCTCGCTCCATTCTCCTACGGAGATAGGATGCTCCTCCTGGGAGGCACCGGTCTGTTCCTCCGGATCATCCAGGGCATCCGCCTGGATCTGCGCCAGGACATTCTCGTAGGTAGGACCGTAATCGAATGCCTCCTCCCTTGTCCTTTCATCCGCAGCGCTCTCCACATAGCCCTGGTGGATGATCCGCTGGGCAAAGGCATCCGATGTATAATCCGGTACGCTCTCCCCGGGATGCACCACGCCGATGCCCTCAAAGTCCGGGGCGGTCATAGGCAGGGGAGTCACCGGTGTCTGCATGGCCTGGAAGGCCAGGTCATTGACAGTGATCTCGTGCAGCTCGTCCTTAAGGCCACCCTCTACGGCACTTAAGTCCTCCGGTCTTTCCTTTACCCGCATAATGGGCACATCCGGCTCAAAGGCGCCGTCCGGCTCTTTTCTGCCGGATCGTCCTGTCTGGCCGTCCTCTTCTCTCTGTAAAGTGGTCTCTGCATAGGAGACATTTCCCGGGATGCTGCCGGACTCCGGCATCTCTCCTGCGGGCTGCATCCTCTCCTGCTGCCCGGCTTCCTCCATAGGATCCTCTGTCAGCAGAGTATTGGGGGTGATGCCTGTAGCCTTATGGTCCATACGCAGGATACGGTTATTTTCCTTTGCCTCTTTTTCCAGTGCCCGCTGCTTTTCTGCCAGTGCGCGCTCTCTTTCTCTTTCCATGGCGCGCTCTCTGGCTTCCTCTTCCCTGCGCAGTTTGCGTTCCTGTCTGGATTTTTTATAAGCCTGATACCCTTCCTCAAAGGGGATGCTCTCCTCCTCCGGTTCGGTCTCCGGTGTCTCTTCTTCCTCGTAAAGGGCATCGTCCTGCCATCTGTCGTCATAGGGGTCTCTGTCCAGAAATCCGTCCTGGATCATCTCTAAGAGAGATCGCTCCGTGATCACGATCACGCATACCAGGGTCATAACGATGAGCATCAGCACTGTGCCTACGGTGCGCAGCAGTTTGTAAAGCAGGAAGGCCAGGCTGCCTCCCAGCACACCGCCGCCAGATTTTCCCTGGGAGCTTCGCTGATAGATCTCGATGAACTGATAGCTGGGCTGCGAGGAGAGATCCACGCTGATCATTTCGCACAGGATGCCGAATACCACGAGCAGTCCTATGATGGCTGCGATCTTGGAGGGCGTGCTCTCCTTTTCCCTGCACAGATAGCCGAACAGGGTAAGGGCAAAGGCGGCTATGGGCATCAGGTAGGCAGAAAATCCGAACAGACCGAAAAGGGCACCGCTGAGAATATTCCCAACGCTCCCCATAATGCCGAAATTAGCCAGAAACAGCAGTGCCATGGCCGCAAAAAGCACGATCAGCAATAGTTCACTGCGAAGCTTTTCATTGGGTTCTTCTCTGTAATAGCTGTTTCTGCCTCTGCCTGACGTGCTGCGCCCGGTGTTTTTGCCGGAGGCTGCGCTCTTTCCTGCTGTGCCTTTCCTGCTGCCGGCTGTCGTCTTCCGGCTTCCGCTTCCTGTCCTGCTGCCGGAGGATGTGCTCCTGCTGCGGGAGGATGTCTTTTGTCCGGTGCTCTTACGGCTGCCCGAAGAGGATGATCTTCGCACCGTGCTGCCCCCATTATATTTCTTACTTCCCGTTGCCATGTGCTGCCCCACCTCGATCTGATCCGTTTACGCTCTGTCAGATGTCAAAATCATCATCCTCATCTATATCAAAATCAAAATCATCTTCCGGATCTGCCGCCTTTTCCATAGGACCGATTTCCTCCCGGTCATAGTCCAGCTCTACATGATCCTTTTTCCGGGGAACCGGCAGGGGATTGGGAATGGGAGAAGGCGTCTCTTCCAGGCGGTTAGCCTCTCTAAAGAGCTGCTGCTCTCTCTCTGCCTCGTCAAAGAAGATCTGCCCGGATTCTCCTGTCTCGTCTGTTTCCTCTGCTTCTTCTGTATCCTCAGTATCTGCCTGTCCTTCCTCCCCGATGGAGTCAAAACGGAAAAATTCTGTCTCCTGTTCCTTGTCTTCCTGCTGCTCTTCTTCTGTCAGGTTCTGCATATCCTCTCCTTCCTCCTCTTCGCCGGAAGGCTGCTGATAAACATAGTGACCTGTCTCCTCATCAAAAACCGGGACAGGGGATTCATACTGCTCTTCTGCCTCTGCTCTCTTTCTGTAGGAAGCGATGGCCGCATCCACAAATCGGGAGAGCTCGTCCTGCCCTGCCCCATCCGGTGTCTGTGAAAACTCTTCTCTGCTCATCTGTACCTCCATTGCCTTTATCATGCAATCTGAAGAGAAGAAAAAGGTGCCGATCATTCCAGAGCAGCACCCTTGTCCTCTTTGTCTATAAAAATGATGCGCCGCTTTGTAAAAAGCAGCGCCCCGTTTCTCTCATCAGCCGTCCTGCGCGGGCCGTGCATCTATACCCCGGGATGATCACTCCTCAGGCTCTTCCCAGTTGTGGTATACAGCCTGTACATCGTCGTCATCTTCCAGGAGATCCAGGATTCTGCGGATGCACTTGACGCTGGCTTCGTCGGTGACGCTCACGTAGTTCTGCGGGATCATGGTGATCTCAGCAGATGCGCTCTGTACGCCGGCCTGCTCCAGTGCCTTGGAGACTTCCTCAAAGGCCTCGGGAGAAGTCAGGACTTCGTAGCTGTCCTCTTCGTCCTTGAAATCATCGGCACCGGCATCCAGTGCGATCATCATCATCTCGTCGGCATCCTTATCGCACTCTTCCTTGTCGATGAGGATCTGTCCCTTCTTATCGAACATGAAGGATACGCAGCCGGGCGTGCCGATATTGCCCTGTCCCTTGGTGAAAGCGCTTCTGACATTGGCAGAGGTGCGGTTGGTATTGTCGGTCAGTGTCTCTACAATGATGGCGATGCCTGCCGGGCCGTAGCCTTCGTAGGTATTGTACTGGTATGTCACATTGCCCACATCACCGGCTGCCTTCTTGATGCCGCGCTCGATGGTGTCGTTGGGCATATTATTGGCCTTTGCCTTCTGGATGACCTGGGAAAGCTTGAAGTTATTGGAGGGATCCGGTCCGCCTTCCTTAACAGCTACGGCGATCTCTCTGCCGATGATGGTAAAGATTTTGCCCTTCGCTGCGTCGTTTTTCTCTTTTTTGTGCTTGATGTTTGCGAATTTTGAATGTCCTGACATTTCATAATCTCCTATCTGTCTGCTTCTGGCGCAGCTGATGCGCCAACTGTAGTTTATCATTCACAGGGGGCTTCGTCAAACCTGGCTTTTAGCCCGG
>CAVKQI010000106.1:0-7674 GCA_963658405.1 bacterium
TCGCAATGCCCCTGCGCCGGACATCATCCGCCACCCGCGCGCATGTCCGGCTGACCTGTGAATGGCAGCAGCAGGAAGCTTGAAAGAAAGACAGAAGAAACGCTGAAGAAACAAGAGAAAGATCCGCCACAGCTGTTGACGGATCTTTTTCTATGTGATATAGTTTAACGGCGAGATTGTCACAGGTCTTTTTTTTATGCTCTGAAAAGGGTCGCCCTGGGACAGAGCAGCCTGGTAGAAAAGATACACGAATAAAATTTTGTCCTATGAGGGACAGGAAATGGAGTAGAAATGCGTACAAAGATCACATTGGCATGCACCGAGTGCAAGCAGCGTAACTATGACACCACTAAGGATAAGAAGGCTCATCCCGATCGTATGGAGACCATGAAGTACTGCAGATTCTGCAGAAAGCACACCCCTCATAAGGAGACCAAGTAATTCCCCCTGCTGTTCGTACAGCACTGGATTTACAGGTATGGAAAGGATAGGGATTCTGATGCCTGATATTGAAAAGAAAGTCAAAGGCTCCAGGCTTGCCTCTTTCTGGAAAGGGATCAAGACAGAGTTCCGCAAGATCATCTGGCCGGATCGCGATACCCTGCTCAAGCAGCTTGCTGCAGTGCTGAGTGTTACGATCATCACAGGCATTGTGATCGTCTTGATCGATTTCGGTGTGGAGTATCTGGTTAATTTCCTGACGACACTGACATTGTAGGATTGACTTTCCTGAGGATGGAGACATCGTAAGGGAATCGGCTGCCGCTGTGAAACAGCGGCATAGGGAGGAAACTATGGCAGAACATGACTCCAACACTGGGGTGAAGGCCGTCCGCGTAAAAGCAGGCGTGCTTCCGGAAGTGCGTGAGATTAAGAGACCGGATTTTACAAAGAAAGCCGCAGATATAGAGAAGGCAGAGGCGGAGCGCGTTCTGAATCAGGACGATGCCGACGCAGCTGCTGTAGAGGCTTCTCTGGCAGCCCAGTCCGAGAACGGCGACGAGCAGCTGGATGAGAGCGCTATCTGTGATGAGGCACACTGGTATGTGGCTCACACCTATTCCGGTTATGAGAATAAAGTAAAGGTCACCATTGAAAAGACCATCGAGAACCGTCACCTGGAGAATCAGATCTTTGAGGTGCGGGTTCCCATGCAGGATGTGGTCGAGGTAAAGAACGGCACCAAGAAAGCTGTTCCGAAGAAGATGTTCCCCGGCTATGTACTGGTCAATATGGTGATGAATGACGACACCTGGTATGTGGTTCGCAATACCAGAGGCGTGACAGGATTTGTAGGACCGGGAAGCAAGCCGGTCTACCTGACAGAGGCTGAGATGAAGCCCCTGGGCATCCATGCCAATAATGTCACCGTGGACTTCGCAGAGGGCGATATGGTCTCTGTGGTGGCCGGTGTCTGGAAGGATACCATCGGTGTCGTACAGAAGATCGACTACACCAAGCAGTGCGCTACGATCAATGTAGAGCTCTTCGGCCGGGAGACCCCGGTAGAGATCGGCTTTGCAGAAGTGCGCAGATGCCAGTAGGTCTTTGAAATGCCGTTTGACGGCATATGTGTTTTAGTATGATACTGCGGCATCTGCTGCAGTTTTCATAGATACAGTGGGAGCAGCACGACTGCGCCAAAACCACAAAGGAGGAAATTTGAAATGGCTAAGAAAGTCACAGGTTACATCAAGTTACAGATTCAGGCCGGCAAAGCAACCCCTGCACCGCCGGTAGGTCCTGCACTTGGACAGCACGGTGTCAACATCGTAGAGTTCACCAAGCAGTTCAACGCAAAGACCGCAGACAAGGGTGATCTGATCATCCCCGTTGTCATCACTGTTTATGCAGACAGAAGCTTCAGCTTTATCACGAAGACTCCGCCGGCAGCAGTTCTCTTAAAGAAGGCATGCAATCTGCAGAAGGCATCCGGTACACCGAATAAGACCAAGGTTGCTACCATCTCCAAGGATAAGATCCGCGAGATCGCAGAGCTGAAGATGCCCGATCTGAACGCAGCTTCCGTTGAGGCAGCTATGAGCATGATCGCTGGTACCGCAAGAAGCATGGGCATTACGGTAGAGGAATAATCCATTACCGGGAACTGATGCAGGAAAAGTGGGAGACAGAAGCCGCCAGGGCGGTGAGAAGTCAATGACCACATAGGAGGATGATAGAATGAAACACGGAAAGAAATATATCGAAGCGGCTAAGTTAATCGACCGCGCAACCTTATATGAGCCCGCAGATGCAGTAGCACTGGTAAAGAAGTCTGCAACTGCCAAGTTTGATGAGACAGTAGAGCTGCACATCCGCACCAGCTGCGACGGCCGTCATGCCGATCAGCAGATCCGCGGCGCTGTAGTTCTTCCTCACGGCACCGGCAAGACCGTTCGCGTACTGGTATTCGCTAAGGGCCTTAAGTTAGACGAGGCACAGGCAGCAGGCGCTGATTTCGTAGGCGGCGAGGAGCTGATCCCCAAGATCCAGAATGAGGGTTGGTTAGACTTCGACGTTGTTGTAGCTACCCCTGACATGATGGGTGTCGTAGGTCGTTTAGGTAAGGTCTTAGGTCCCAAGGGCTTAATGCCGAACCCGAAGGCAGGCACCGTTACCATGGATGTCACCAAAGCTATCAACGAGATCAAAGCAGGTAAGATCGAGTACAGACTGGACAAGGCAAACATCATTCACGTACCGGTAGGCAAGGCTTCCTTCACCGAGGAGCAGCTGCTGGACAACTTCAACGCACTGATGGCTGCCATCGAAAAGGCTAAGCCCTCTACCGTGAAGGGCCAGTACCTGAAGTCCATCTCCATGGCTACCACCATGGGCCCCGGCGTAAAGCTCATCGCTAACCGCTACTAAGATGCAGCGCTAAGCGGGCATAAGCAGCACGCAGGCAATACAGGTAATAATAGGACACCCGTATGGAAATTCGCTTCAATCAGAAGCAGAATGACCATACGGGTGTTTTTGCTATTTTATATATTGCGGATATTTTATGGACTCCCGGTCATGCTGGGCGGCACAGATGGAGCATGTTGTGTGCTACGATTCAATCCGGGACATGATATTTTCGCAGAAGTTTATCCTCTATTGCCCCTACATCAAGGAATTTCTATTTTTTATTGAGATATTTTTCCAGCTCTGTTTCCAGAGCACTAAACCTGGAAGAGCGCCTGGTGAGATTTTTATTCTTATCCGGAGTATAGACCACAAGATCATATACCTTTTGCGCTCTGTTTGTTATTGTGTCTACATGATTTCTGCACCATGCAAGCTGCTTCTGCATCAGGATTTTGGATCGGATAATGTTCGGGGAATCATTCTTATGTATGGCCAGATCAACCTTTGTAATAACAGCATCTGCTATTGGAATCATGTTATTAATATTCAGAACGCCGATCAATTTAAACTGATTATTTTCATCACGTCTGCTCTCGTCAAAGATCTTAATAAAATCTATCTGGCTTTTTTTATTTTTAAATTTGTCCTTTGGAGATGTTAAAGGTATGCAATACTCTGCGTCGTTAACAAGAACTATAACGCCGACAAAGGGGCGATTATCCTTACCTCGCTGTGGAGAAATTGACATCACATTGTTGTCGGTATTAGAGAGATTTCTGATGTATTTTAAATCTATATAATATAAATCCAGTTTATTCATTTCTCTTTTCTCCTGAAAAACTGCGGTTAAAAAAACTGTGCTACGCAGACACGCAGCACAGTCAGAATTCCTTATTTGCTCGGTAGGGCTCCCGTCTCATACAGCTCCTAATTGTTTTATATGGTAAGGTTCCCATCTGATAAAGTTCCTAATTGTTTTATATGGTAAGGCTCCCATCTGATAAAGTTCCCATTTTGCGTGGCAAGGAAACCACAAAAGCATCTATCTGCTTTTTTAAATCGTATAACCATGCAAGCAGTCTTGTCAACATATATTTTTAAATGATGCAATAATTAAAGCCCAGCAAGGCCTTGCGGTTTTGGGGTGTCAAACTCCCGCTGCTGCATGCTGCCTGAATATTATATGGGTTATAGGATGACATCTTCAGGCTAAAAATAGTATAATAAGGTAGATAAAACGGAATTCTTTTGGTCTGGAATATTTTGAAGGAAGAGATAGATGGCAATCCTTGCGGTCTTTTAGTCGTATAAAAGCAGGTGTGTCTATCATTTCGGGAAACCACAGCAGGGAGGGGAGCACCGATGAAACGAAGAATATTCAACTGGATAAAAACCATGGCGCTGGCGCTCGTGATCTGCTTCTTTTTGGGATGGAACAAGCCGTCTTTGATCCTGCTTGCCTTTGCCATCGGATATGTAGGCATAGATCTCATAGATTATCTGAACGGAAAATAGCATCGGAATACCGGGATAACAGAGACGCCGGAGGCCGCAGTTTGCGGCCTCTTTTTGCGTGCATGATAAATACAGCATTTATGCTGTATAAATACATCCTATCCATCGCAAATAATATTCCCTCTTTTCATATAGCCCGAAAGTGTTATAATCTGAAATAACAAACCTTTTTCAGACAACGGGAGGACAGTATATGGGGTGGAATAAGAAAAGAGCGGCAGCACTGGCAGCCATCTGCCTGATGACCACGGCGGCAGGGATGACAGCTCTGGCCGCACCGGAGGCAGACCAGAAGAGCACCGAGATCGAATACCAGGTCACCAGCAGCTATGAGTGGATGATCCATGACAAGGTCTCCTTCGGCAAGGACCTGGGCGTCAATCAGAAAAAGGAAGTCACCATCGAGCAGAACAACAGCGTCCGGGTCACCAAGAACGTGATCCCCGGCAATACCAGTCTGCAGATCACCGTGAGCAGCGACAGACTAAGGGACAATAAATTCGCAATCTCCAACGGCTCCAGAGATCTCACCTATACCATCCGCAAGGCAGGCGAATCCGCGGAGATCAACCCCGGCGGCACCGTCCTGGAGGCCAAAAACGGCACCAATACCGCCAGCCAGGCCCTGGTCTTCACTCTGGATACCGGCAGCACAGAGACAGAAGAGGCCGGCGACTATACCGGAAAAGTAATCTATACGGCAGCTGTCGTAACACAAAAGCAGTAGGCTTATAGAACAAAAAGGCAGCAGAACGGCGAAACAGGTATACAGCGTGGTGGTGAACCTAACCATACAGAAACCTCTGTGTTATTTCCGGTACACCTTCGGTATAGGCATTTTAGATAAGAGGGCGGAATACAAAAGGACCATCTTCGGCAAAAAACACAAAAAAATGGACAAAAAATCGAAAATGCCCCTTTTATATAACACGAAAGTGTGGTACAGTAACCTACATAAGAAATGTTAAGAAATTGTGAACACAAGAAATACAAGGAAATGATAGTAAGGGGCTTCACATGGAGGAAAAAGACGAAAGCAAGAAGAAAAACAGACTCCTGATTCTCTTGCTTTTACTGATCATACTGCTGCTGTGTCTATACATCTTCCTCTCCGGCCGAAAGAAAGAACAGTCCGTGCTGGGAGAGCAGAGAGAGCAGCTGGCCACCGAGGTCGCGCAGGGCGATTACATCAAGCCGGAGGAGCCGGTAGATCGAAGTGCCAATATCACATTGCCGGGCTGGGTTTCCTTTACCATCCCTGCCAATACCAAGGAGATCACCGAGGGCTTCGAGTTCCATAACCCGGGAGAGAATTACTGGTATTACGATACCATGAGCATCGACGGCACTGACCTTGAGAAACTCGTGGTAGACAGCGGTAATCAGACCGAATTAAGCCATTATCTCAAGCTGGCGAACATAGAGGAAGAGGTCACGGAGGTGACCGATTACGATCAGGATTGTTTCTCCATCGCCAAGGATGCCGACGGTCAGTATACCGTAGAAGCCATTGCAGGCTTTGAGGGGACAAAGACCATCACTGTAAAGACAGACCAGGGCAGAGAGGTACAGATCAGCGCCGCCTGCGACACAGACTGCTACTACATGTCTTTTGGCCTCTACTTAGAGAACGGCGACGAGCTGCTCTATCAGTCAGGACTCGTTTCGCCCGGCAACTACATTCAGAAGATGGAGATGACCAGGAGCTTAGAGCCCGGCAGCTATGCAGCCTACGTGGTCTGCCAGCCCTATCGGTCCGATAAGGCCACCGAGACCAACAGAGGCGTAGTAAAGATCACACTGAACGTAGAGTAACAGATTGTTAATAGTTAATATTTAATAAGGGAAACGTAAACAAAACCATAAAACAACAAAAAAGTGTGGGGGGGTAAGGCAATATGAAGAAGATTGCAGGAAGAGCAGCAGCGATGGCCATGGCAGTGGTGATGATGAGCGGTGCGAGCGGAATGGGCGTGCTGGCAAAGCAGACACAAGAGGATAGTAGTCTGAGTTCACAGGTGTTATACAATGTAAAGCAGGGATTTGAGTGGTCTATTCATGATGATATAACTTTGAAAGACAATCAGAAGGTTGAAGGTACTGTTAAGGTTAGTAATAACACGATACCGGTAGGAGAATACATAAAGATTTCTGTTTTAGGAAGCGGTACGGACGGAGTTTTCTCTGTAGTAAATACGAACGGTAATAATAAAAAAGAGCTGACCTATAAGATATATGATGGAAACGGCGAAAATGCTAAAGAAATACAACCCGGGGGGGATGTCTTGAGAGTTGATGCCGGCGAAACAGGCAGCCAAGATTTGTATTTTCTTATAGATACTCATACTAAAGATACTTCCGGTGATTATACAGGTACAGTAACCTATACCGTACAGGCGTATAATGCAAGTGACGAGAAGGTTGAAATGCCAAATGCTAAAAAGGATTGATAATAATGATGAAGAAGAATAATTTCGCTAAAATTACTGCATGTGCTCTGACCGCGTTAGCAGTCGCAACAGCTCCGTATCTTTCTGTGTTGGCGGCCGATGCAGGTACCACGACCGCTTCCAGCGATACAAAGGTAAAGTATGACGTTACGCAAAGTTATGTCTGGACAGTGACAGATGAGATCGATTTTACCAGTAATGATATCACTTCTGCCAGCACTAAAAATGGAAAGATTGACGTCACCAATAACGTGATCGGATATGGTAATAAGCTGCGGATTTCTGTAGAAGGCAATGAGAAAGATGGCAGTTTCAAGATAACGAACACTGCGGATAAAACCACAAAACTTAGCTACACAATACAGAAGGACAGTGATGTAATAGCCACAGGGGGGGTAGCGCTGGAAGTTCCGGCAGGTGAATTGACAAAGACACAGGAACTGACATTTACCTTGAGTGCTGATGAGAAAAAGAAAGCCAAATATGCCGGTGAGTATAGCGGCACAGCTACATTCACGGCTGAAGTGGTTGCTAATAGTACTAATTAGCCCAGTAATCGGTTGGAACCATGAGTGCAGCGTAGAGCGAAATTATATGTACAGCAGATGAAGAATATCACAGAATATTCATTTTAGAGTAAAAAGGGAATGGGCAAATGTCCCATTCCCTTTTTTAGGGAAAGCGGGGAATCAGCATTGAGGACAGCCAAGAGAAAATTATCCGGAATAGGTCTGATAGCGGTCATGTGCCTCATACCGTTTTTCGTTGTTTTGCAGGTACGGGCTGGAGAGAGTGACGGTAATCATGTGGTAGAAGATGCTGATTTTACAGTGACGATTCCTGCTGAAGTGACCAT
>CAVKQI010000107.1:0-7554 GCA_963658405.1 bacterium
ACCCGGACGCCGGACGGGCGAGCGGGTCCTGTCGGCGATGTCCGCTTGGGGACGCCTCTCGGCTCAGGGGCTCAGTGCCCATACTACGCCAGCAAAAAGATGCTGGCGTAGCAGCGAGGCGTCGCCATGCCCCTGCGCCGGACATCATCCGCCACCCGCTCGCCTGGCCGGCTGGACTGTGAATGTTCAACGCAAATTATTGCCTTTCTAAAACGGATTCTGGGCGGTGGGAAGGTATTTCTGATAAAGTTCATAAAATTCCTGAGGATCGAGGTGCGCCAGCCAGTCCTTCTCCGGGCAGAGGTAGTCCTCCCGGCCGTCCTGGCGGCTCACTGCTTCGGTGCAGCCTGGATAGACGATCATATCTCCGTTTTCTGCATAGAAATCGCACATTTCTCTGCACAGGATGCCCTCTGTCACACGGCACAGGATCTCCTCCGGTACGGATCTGCGCGCACCTACATAGGAGGGGATCAGCATGACGCCTTCCCGGGGGATTTCCAGAAAGGTCTCCTTCTCATCGGCCCGCATGGCATAGAGGGAGGGAACCAGAGCGGTCTTTGCCTGTCCCATGCGCACGGCCTGAAAGGCGCCAATGGGCATATCTGTCACCAGGGCGCTTTCCAGCACCGCTGCTGCGGCTTTCTTTCCGTATCGGTTCCACACGCTCTTTACCGCCGTCTTGGCTGCGGAATTATTGATGCCGCCGAAGGCCAGGCCCCGCCAGGCGCCCAGTTCTCTCTCCCGGCACTTTTCCGGCTCTCTGGTGTAGTAGACGATGGGAATAGAGAGAAAGGGCAGAAGTTTATTTCCTCTCTCCACCCGGTCCAGTGCCTTGCTTTGGCGCAGGGGCATCCAGTTCCTCGCCTCATATAGATCTTTGCTTATCTTTTCATAAATGCGGGGATCCTCAAAGACTTCCAGATCTGCAGAGACGATGAGGTCCGGCATCTGTGCATCCGGCTGTGCCATATATTCCGACATGTGCATGGGACAGCCCAGGCCGAAGTAATGGACTTCCAGTTCGATTTCTTCTTCCCGCAGCTTTTCCGTCAGTTTTCCCAGAAATTCCCGCTCCTGCTTATATAAAACACAGATGTTGCTCCAATATAATGTGACTTTTGTCATTTTCACCTCCATGCCGCTGCAAAGCAGCGGTAACCTGAGGAGAATTTGCGAAGGCAAATTCTCCGATAGGATCCCGAATTGATGACGTTTACGGCATCAATTCGCGTTTGAGCGAAATGCCTTCAGGCATTTCGTTCAAACTTTATCTCCCTATTCTTTATTCCAGTTCCAGTCCTCTGCGCAGTCTCTGCTGCAGCCGTCTGTTATTCCGGTACTGCTCGCTCAGTTCCTGATAGAGCGCTTCCTCTTTTTGACTTCGGTCGATCACGGCTGCCACGCCGCCGTTTTCCAGGACCAGGCGTTTGGGGGCCATCAGCGCCGTGTGAGGATCGTGGGTGACCACCAGTACCAGCTTATCCCTGCTGCACAGGGCCTGCAGTGCCTTTTCCTTGTCGATCCCGGCATTTTCGATCTCATCAGCCAGCACGATGGGGCTGTCGCAAACCAGTGCCACATCGGCGATCATCAGTGCTCTGGCCTGGCCGCCGCTTAAGAGGTTCAAGTTCTGCGCTGCCCGCACAGGCTCCGCTGTCATTTCATTGGTCAATGCCAGGACCTGCTCTGCACAGACTTCTCTTCCCCTGCACTGTCCGTGGAGCTTTAGAAACTCTCCCACAGTGATATCCAGCACAAAGCGCATGCTCTGACCTAAATGGGCCACCAGTTCCATAGAGGCCTGCTGTCTTTCCCTGCTCTCTAATCTCTGGCCATCTGTTTCTATGATGCGGCCTGTAGGGGAATCTCCCGCCGCCAGCTGTTCGATGTCTTTGATCAGGCGGCTTTTTCCTGCGCCGGTATTTCCCACGATGGTGTACATTTCTCCGCACTGCATGGTGAGTTTTTCGTATTTTTCCGGGTTGCCGTCTTTGTCACGGCCGGGATAGATGGTGATGGTTTTCATAGATATATTTAACCTCCAATGAAGTTGCGGCCTCCCGACTATGTGCCGCGCACCGTTTTGCCGGGGTTACGGAAATATTTTTCCAACTATCCCCTGCTGGAAGGCGCTGCCGACACGGCGCTCGCCTACGCAGTAGGAGCAGACGCCGCTGGGCATGGTATGGCGCAGGGTATCTTCCTCTGTTTCGTCCTCGTCTTTTTGTTCATAGAGCCAGGCGGCCAGTCTGTCTGCGCCGTAGCCCGCCAGTCCGTCCATGGGGAAGAGTTCGATGCCGGGATTGATCTGCCTGATCTGCCAGCAGATGATCTCCAGCTCTGCCTGGGAGATCATGTCAATTTTTGTCAGTACGGCAAAATCTGCCTCCGTCAGCATGGGACCTGACTGGGCCGGCGCCTTGCTGCTGGCGGTGCAGTCCAGCACGCACCCGGCGATCATCCGCTCGGTGGCCGGCGAGCAGCGATGGCACAGGCCCGCCGTCTCGATCACCAGGGTATCTCTCCCCGCTTTTTCGTTCCACTCCCAGAGCTCTGCCAGATTGGATACCAGAAAATGATCCGGGCAGATATCCCCGCTGATGCCTGTCACGCAGGGCAGGTTCATATTTTCATAGATCTTCGCATCGTCGCTTTGCAGGCAGTCTATCTTGCACACCCCTGTCCTTGCGCCCAGCTTCTGTAAAAGGGGCAGTGTCTGACGCAGGGCTGCTGTCTTTCCCACCGCCGACGCCCCGGAAAATAACACGACTCGTCTCATATTTCTTCCTTACTGCCGCAATTTATTGCGGCAACGCGAAGGGAATTTCGCGAAGGCGAATTCCCTGAAAGAAATGCCTTTTGGCATTTCTTTTCGTCACGAATTGATGACGTAAACGGCATCGATCGAGTTTGGAAGGAATGCCATCAGGCATTTCTTTCAAACTTTTGCCTTTCCATGACGCAGTTTATTACGACTAACCTAGCAGATTCTTTTTTTCCTGTCAGTCTCATCTGATACCGGAACATTTTTATATTTTTCTTGACTATGTGACCGACTTTCCCTTAGAATGCCTGTGTGGTTAGTTGATTCTAACCTCTGCGGTGTAAGATTTAAGAAGGTGACAGATTGGCAAAAGCTGAAACAGACAAACGATCCGAAGAGCAGGCTATAATACGGGAGGCTCTGGCGCGTTCCCCTTTGTTTGCCGATTTTACAATGGAAGAGACGGTACCGGTCCTGCGCCGCTGCAAGAGCGGGCAGATCATTTCCGATACGCTGGACGGTGTTCCGCATGTCGGACTGATCGCCCGGGGCAGGATCGAGGTCTACTCCATTGCCATTGACGGCAGGGAGGTTCAGATGAATGTGCTGGAGCCCGGTGAGTGCTTCGGCATCTGCAATCTCATGGGAGGGCAGGGACCGGACACGGTCCTTCGATGTGCCGAAGCTTCTGCACTCCTCTATTTTCCCAAATCGGTCCTGCTGGCCCATCTGGAAAAGAATCCCGCCGGCGCTCTGCGCTATGCAAAGCTGTGCAATGAGAAGCTGCAGTTTCTTTTGCAGCGGATCGCCATGCTGACCATGCAGTCTGCCAGGGGCAAGGTGATCGCCTGCCTGCTGGCCCGGAAGGATTCCGCTGGAACGGTGATCCTGGAGGGTTCGCGAGAAGATCTGGCCAGGCAGCTTGGTATCAGCCGTGCAGCGCTCTTTCGGGAGCTTTCCGCCCTGCAGGGAAAGCAGCTGATCCGAACGGAGGCAAGCACCATAAAGCTGCTGGATATCGGCCGATTGGAGCAGCTGCTCTACCAGACAGTCTGATCGGTCTGGCCGCTCACAGACTGACCAGACCGATCACACCGGCAGGCAGTAGGCATCCGGTGTCCGGGCCGTAGCTGTGAAGCGGTGTACGGTGATGGAATCATGCTGTTTGTTTGTATGGGTTTATGCTAAGATGTCATCAATGCAGCCATTACTATAATGGCGGAATGGAGATTATTATGAAAAAGAAACTTTTATCACTTACCATGGCGCTGACACTTTCTGCAGCGCTGCTGGCAGGCTGCGGCAGTGCGCAGGATTCTGCTGCGGAGGCTTCCACTGAGGCCGCTGCCGAGGAGACTTCCGAGGAAAGCGCTGAGGAGGCATCCACCGAGGAAGCTGCCGAGGATGCAGAGGAAGCTTCTTCCGAGGCATCTGCAGACGAGGCTTCCGATGAGGAAGAGACCGCTGCCGATCCCATTGATGTGAATATCGCAGCCCTGAAGGGTCCCACCGCCATGGGCATGATCAAGTTCATGGATGATGCAGACAACGGCGCCCTCACCGACAACAACTACAATTTCACCATCTGCTCTGCCGCAGATGAGATCACTCCCAAGCTGATCCAGGGCGAATACGATATCGCCGCTGTACCCGCCAACCTCGCCTCCGTACTTTACAACAATACCGAAGGCGGCGTAGAGGTGCTGGCCATCAATACGCTGGGTGTTCTTTACATCGTGGAAAACGGCGACAGCGTGCAGTCCGTCGCTGATCTGGCCGGCAAGACCATCTATGCCAGCGGCAAGGGTGCCACACCGGAATATGCGCTGAACTACATCCTTTCCTCCAACGGCATCGATCCGGAGAAGGATGTGACCATCGAGTGGAAGAGCGAGCATGCGGAGTGCCTCTCCGCCCTTCTGGCCGATGAGGACGGCATCGCCCTTCTGCCCCAGCCCTTCGTCACCACCGCACAGACCAAGAGTGAGAACCTGCGCGTGGCTCTGGATCTGACCACCGAGTGGGATGCCCTGCAGAAGGACGGCGAGTCCCCCTCCGCACTGATCACCGGCGTGGTAGTTGCCCGCAAGGCATTCATCGAAGAAAATCCCGATGCCGTAAAGGCTTTCCTTGGCCACTATAAGGATTCTGTAGATTATGTCCTGGCCAACACCGATGACGCCGCAGCTCTGATCGGCAAGTATGAGATCGTCACCGAGGAAGTGGCCAAAAAGGCTCTGCCTGCCTGCAACATCACTTACATCGACGGCGCAGAGATGAAGGAAAAGCTCTCCGGTTATCTCTCTGTCCTGATGGACCAGAACGCCCAGGCTGTAGGCGGCGCGCTGCCGGCCGATGACTTCTATTACGGCAACTAAACATCCATCCTTTATATCCCGGGAGGTATTTATACGGCTGTGGTTTTCTGACCGCAGCCGTATTTTTAAAAGTTATGAGCAGACAGGAACCTTCTTTTTCTTCTGAAAAAAAACAGAATCCGTACACCGGCAGCACGGCCAGAGGCAGGGGACGTGTGCGCCTCTGGGCCGTCCTTTTCTGGCTCTTTGCCTGGGAGATCCTCAGTCTCTATCTCCACTCACAGATTCTTCTGGTCTCGCCCGTACAGGTACTGGTGCGGCTGGCACAGCTCCTTTTCACCGGCCGTTTCTGGGCATCCGTGGCCTTTTCCTTTTTCTGCATTGCCGGCGGTTTTCTGCTGGCCACGCTCACCGGGGTGCTGCTGGCCGCCCTCTCTGTCCGCTTCCGGCGGGTGGAGGAGCTCCTTTTTCCTGCCATGCTGGCCATCAAGTCCATCCCCGTGGCCTCCTTTATCATCCTGGCGCTGATCTGGTTTTCCTCCCGGAATCTTTCTGTCCTGATATCCTTTCTGATGGTGCTGCCGGTCATCTACACCAACACACTGGACGGCATCCGCGCCGCCAGTCCTTCCCTGCTGGAGACCGCCCGCATCTTCCGGCTTCCCATGACCAGATGCATCCGCTATATCTATGTGCCGGAGGTCCTTCCCTTTTTCCGGGCAGGCTGCCGGATCGCTCTGGGGCTGTGCTGGAAAGCCGGCATTGCCGCAGAAGTCATCGGCATGCCTCAGGGTTCCATCGGCGAGCGTCTCCAGCAGGCCAAGATCTATCTGGATACCCCGGATCTCTTCGCCTGGACGCTGGTCATCATCTGCATCAGTCTCTGCTTTGAAAAGCTCTTCCTGGGACTGCTGCGGCTGCTGGAGAAATTCCTCTGCACCATGCCTGCGGCGCCGAAGGGGCACTCCCCCTTCCTCACCGCTGCCTCTTGCCACGGCGCTCGTGAGAAAAAAAAGACGGCAGGCACCCCTGCTTCTGTTTCTTCTCCTCACAGCAGTGATCTTTCGTCTATCACCCTGCAGGATGTCTCCAAAGATTTCGATGGGAAGGATGTCTTTTCTCACCTAAGCCTTACCTTCCCCGCCGGGCAGACCACCGCGGTCATGGCACCCTCCGGCGGCGGCAAGACCACCCTGCTGCGGCTGCTGACGGGACTGGAAAATCCCGATGACGGAAAAATCCTGGGCACGGAAAACGCCCGTCTGGCCGTCGTCTTTCAGGAGGATCGTCTCTGCGATGCCCTGACCGCATCCGCCAATATCCGTCTCATGACCCCTTCCCTGTCCGAGCGGGAGGTTCTGGATGCCATGACCCAGGTGGGACTTGTAAACTGTGACAGGCAGCCCGTCCGGGAGTTTTCCGGCGGCATGCGAAGGCGCACTGCCATTCTCCGGGCCTTGCTCTCTGACTACGATATTCTGCTCCTGGATGAGCCCTTCAAGGGCCTGGATGAAGCCACCAGATCGCTGGTCATGGAGGATACCCGCCGCCGCAGCGCCGGGCGCACCGTGATCCTGGTCACCCATGATCCCCGGGAAGCAGAGGCCATGGGCGCGCACATTCTTACCCTGCCCCCGGAGACTTCCTGTTGACGATTTTACCGGTCATTCCCGCAGTCTCCCGACATACCGGGACAGCCTGCACCAAAACCCGTGAAATCATTTCTTTTCTGTAAAAAAAGCAGCAGGAAACCCGCTTTGGATTTCCTGCTGTCTTATTTTGGGTGGAAAATCTGTCAGAATGTTCTTTGTCCCTCCGGCTGTATCTTTATTTAGCGCAGAGTTTTGCCACGACTTCGCCGATCAGCTTTCCATCTGCCTTGCCTTTTAAGGCGGGCATAACGGTCTTCATGATCTGACCTTTATTGCCGGTGGCCAGGACTTCACTGTACTCTCCGGTCAGCAGTGCCTCGATCTCCTCCGCGCTCATCTGGGCCGGCGCATACTCTTTGATCACGTCATAGCGGAACTGATACTCGGCCTTCAGGTCCTCGCGGCTCGCCGGGCAGCTTTCGATCTGCTCTTTGGCGGTGCGCAGTTCCTTGGTCAGGGCACGGTCTACGAGTTCTTCCGGGATGTCGTCGCGCTTTCCTTCGTCGATCGCCAGTTTCTTGACGGCAGATACCAGAGAAGAGATGGCGTCTTTTCTGGCTTTGTCTCTTGCCTTCATGGCGGCGATCATGTCTTTCTGTAATGTTTCGAATTGCATAGTTACCTCCTTATCTTGGCCACCCGGCCATGCCGCGGGCCAGCGCAAAAGTGCTCGCGCCCGTTGCATCACGCACCGTTTTGCTAAGGTTCGCCTCTTGCCTGCGGACGGCCGGCCCTTAACTCGCATCCCCGCTGATGCGGGTCTGCTCAGATAGGCGGGCCTATCTGCCGCGCTCTGAAAGCGCGTCAGATACCATCC
>CAVKQI010000108.1:0-7252 GCA_963658405.1 bacterium
TAATCGGCAATCACCAGTCTAAGATCTGCAAACAGATACAGTCGATAGAAGCCTATTTATCAGGAGGTGGTCAGATGATCAGAATCGCTTTTTTTGATACAAAAGAATATGACAGAATTTCCTTTGAGCACCAGCTGGAAAGTGAGGGCGGCGCAAAAGATATTTCCATTAAATTTCTGGAGACGAAGCTGACAGAGGATACTGCAGAGCTGGCAAAGGGATGCGATGCGGTCTGTGTATTCGTCAACGATACCGTAAATGCCGCAGTCATCGATAAACTCTATGACTGCGGGGTGCGGCTCATCGCCCTGCGCTGCGCCGGCTACAACAATGTGGATGTGGCGCACGCCTTCGGCAAGATCCACGTGGTCCATGTGCCCGCCTACTCTCCCTATGCAGTGGCGGAGCATGCGGCGGCGCTGCTTCTTACTTCTGTGCGGCGCATCCACAAGGCCTATAACCGGACCCGGGACTTTAATTTCTCCTTAAACGGTCTGACGGGCTTTGATCTCCACGGAAAGACGGCGGGTATCATCGGCACCGGCAAGATCGGCCGCATCTTTATGGATATCTGCAGGGGTTTTGGCATGCATGTCATTGCCTACGATGCTTTTCCCGCCAGGGACAGCGGCATAGAGTATGTCTCCCTGGATGAGCTTTTGGAAAGGAGCGACATCATCTCTCTGCACTGTCCCCTGACAGGCGATACGCGGCATATGATCGATGCCCGGGCGATCGGAAAGATGAAAAAAGGCGTCGTGATCCTCAATACTTCCCGCGGCGCACTGATCGATGCAGAGGCTCTGCTGGAAGGCATCAAGGCCAGACAGGTCGGCGCCGCCTGTCTGGATGTCTACGAGGAGGAGGCGGATATTTTCTTTGAGGACAGATCCGGCCACATTCTGGATGACGAGCTGCTCTCCCGGCTGATCTCCATGCCCAACGTCATCGTCACCTCACACCAGGCCTTCCTGACCCAGGAGGCACTGTCCAACATCGCCCAGACCACCCTGTCCAACATCCGCTCCTGCTTTGCCCAGGACGGTATCTGCGACAATGAGCTTTGCTACCGCTGCGGCAGCATCGAGCACTGCAGGAAAGAGCGCAAGGAAAGATGCTTCTAACAGGTCACATACACAAAAGACTGAAAGAGATACCGTCAGGCATTTCTTTCAGTCTTTCTTTTTATCAATCTTTCTGATTATGCTGCTTCCCTGCAAAGGCAGCACAAAGGGCATTTTGTAAAGGCAGATCACCTGCTGCAGCAATGAATAGATGTTGCTCACATCATCCTTCACTTTTCTTTTAAAACGCCATTTTCTCTATAATGCAGGTATGTTTCTTATCCTGGTCATAGCTGATACCCACCAGGAGCTTTTTAGATGCCGTTACCGCATCCATCACTTTCCCCCAACTCATGGTACTGATGGCATTGATATACTCCTGCGAAACCTCTTTATTGGGAATAGATACGCTGCTGTCCCCGGCATGAAAACTTAGATACCCCAGATGCACCAACAGGGTGAGTACATCATCTTTCCCCGCAAATGTCGTCATGTCATTGGCAAATGTTCCCGTATGGATTTCCACCCGGCCGTCGGCCAGCATTTCCACCACTGCCTCTTTCAGACCGTCCATATTCATCTGGATATAAATTTTCAGTGCCTCGTAGGTTTCCGTCTGATTCCAGTAGGTGCCGAACCGGTGGCGCAGCATGGCCTCTACCACAGACTTCGGGCTGTACATGGCATAACGGATATCCCGTTCGGGCCCGTGTGTGATCAGCTCATAGCCGTCATACCACTGCTGCGCCTCTTCAAAGCTCATCCGGTATCTGTCGCAGAGCTGTCTTACCTCCTCTTCGGTAAAACCGAAAAACTCCGCCAGATTGCCCGGATCCGTCATAGAGTACTCGCTGAACATATTCAGTGCTGAGTGAGAACCGTATTTCTTGACGGGAAGTATCCCCGTCATATAGGCCAATGCCACATAGGACTGGTCCTTCAGCCAGCCCCGCAGAAAATTCAGATATTTTTTCTATGCCTCGGGTCAGTAAAAAAGTCCCATCGGATGGCTTTTTATCGCCAATCTGATGGGACTTTTTTCTTATTACTTCAGGATCACTATCCAAATAAAACTTCTATTTCTGATTCTGCCTCATAAACAGTCAGTCCATCAAAGATCCTGGCTTTTTCAAATTTTGCAGTGCATTCCGCAAAATCTTTTCCGCTATAAATATACGTCTGCACAAATATATCCCGTGCTGTATTTTTCGGATCAAGCCTATCATATTCCTCAATTCGAAGTTCCATCCGATTTTTTTCTTCGTTGTATATAGTTTCGAGGAAATAAAATTTGTTTCTGAAAGTAAATTCCTTTTCAGGCCCGCCGGCACTCAGAATATCATCAATAAATTCGCTTACACTATTTCCCTTCATAATCTCACCCCCACAAAAAGCTTCTTGTACTTCTCGTAATAGGGGGTTCCGGGACCAATCGGATATTTTTTTGCACTATCATGACCTTCAACTCCCGGAATCGTATGTATATGCACATGAAGCACATCACCTGTACCCATTCCAGATTCATGATGATACCCAATCTCAAAAATCACCTTGTGATTCCCGTCGTACTCTCTATATTGGTGAAATACACCATCTCTGTCCACCAATACATACTTATTTCCTGCCGTATGAGACTCTTCTGGCAATTTAAGAGATTTTTTGTCATCTATTGGTTTTAATATTTTTACGCCGTCAATTTCACCGACAGACTTATATGTGAACATTTCATTATTGCCAGCAGAATATGAACCACGACCACCCATATCAGCGCACCACCTTTCTGGAAGCACGGTATTCTACAGTAACCACGTTACCCCGCATCTCAGGAAAAGGCTCCCCAAAACAAATGACTGCACTGGGCTCGATTCTTTCCAGCATGGCATTATAACCATTCATGAATTTTGATTTCGTTCTCTTGCATCCAATCATACCGACTGCAACAATTGATCCATGTTCAATACCGTCAAAACAGTAACTATAGCTGGATGGGGTGCTCCATGTAACAGTAGGAATCACTGTCAAGCCGTGCTCCTGCCAGAATGCGCCGCACCACCTGCTATGAGCTATACTTTCAATCTGTCTCCACGGATTCATATCGGCATATGTCGAATAATCCGGTGTCAATAAAAAAGCATATTGAGAAAATTTTTCTAACGACCTTTGAGGATGGCGATAAATATCTTCGAAACGATAATCGTCGACAAAAAAGTGTACACCGCACTTTCTGTTGATGTCATTATCGGTTGAACATGTATCTGAGCAGGCAATCAAATGAAGCTCTGTCAAATTTATCTCCTGCTTTTTAACCAGTGGGATTCCCCACTGACCACATGTAGAGTATTGATTTCGCAAAAACAATGGATCTCGCCGCACATCTCTACTTTTTAAACTGAACATAGCGTTCTCCTTTCTGCTCAATATTATGAGCACTAAAATTGTCGAATTACATTTGTATAAAACGTCAATTGATGGGTTGGAGAGAATGTGCTACACTCAGTTCTGTTCACGAAATGTGTACGCACATTCAGAATACTGCATACTGACTGTTGTTCCAGCAACGATCAGTATGCTTTATTTTTTACAATCATAAGCATCACCACCTTTCATCAACACCTACAATCAAGCCCATTCATATCGGACAACTTTATCTCCATATTCAGACCACCGACAACCTCAGCAAATGATTTGATGCTCTCCCATGATGTACAATCCTCTGATGAAATAAAGTTTCTGTACAAAGCAGGAGGAATCAATACATCCCTTGCAAAGTGATCAGCAAGTTCTTCCGATTTGCTTTGCACAGAATCAAAATCAACAAATCTATAATTATAATCGTCGTTCAAAATGTGGGCAATTTCGTGAAATAACGTAAACCAAAAACGATCTGCACGTTTGCCGCGAATAGTCAGACATAAAATCAGTCTTTCTTCAGCAGTTTCTTTGATGAAACCTTGCACGGGAGCCCCCCTGAAATTTTTCACAACCTGAAACGCAATACCACACTCTGCAAATATATGCTGCAGTTTTTGAATGCCACCATTAATATCACCGAACATCTGTGATTTAATACAAGCAATATTATTTCGAAGAGCCTCTTTGTCCACAGATTTTCTAACATCAATACCCTCTGTTTGCTTCTCGCATAAACGCTGCCAGGCGAATAACACATAAGGGTTCACCTTAATGTTTGACGTAAGCTGTGCACGGTATGCCGCATTGTACGTAATTTGGGGGATTAGCGTGAGATCACTGATTTGGAGGAAATCTCTAAGCTGCATCACCTTAGATGGCTCACCGCAATTGTTGTGCATGTATCCATTTTGGATAAAATACGACATGATTTCATGAAGAGGCTTAAGAATGTCTATTTCTTCCTGTGTTATCGAATTTTCTTCCTGAATCCGCAACTGTTCTTCGTCATATTCGGCTTGGAGTCTCATCCAGTAGGTTGCATCCTGAAACACATACCCAAGTTTTCTGGCAAACGCATTTGATATAGCTCGATCGCCATTGATAATTGTACAAATGTGCTTTTCAGTGACGCCGGTTCTGATTGCAAGTTCCTTCCGAGACATTCCACTCTCGTTTATTTTTTTCTGTAAAACCTCGCCCGGTTGAATCATTTTTATCGCCCTCATCTATATTACCGAACAGTTATTATTTTTTCCGAATACGTTTTACCATTTTGGTAAGCATACTGTCTTTTATATTATTACCTGTATAAGGAAACTTGTCAAGCAAAAAAGCGCAAAACCGAAAGCAAGTAAACGGAAGTCAAAAAACCACCCGGAGAATACTCCAGGTGGTTTTTCTTTCGATGGTATTTTCACACTATGCTCTGACCTGACCAATGTCTTCAGCCAGTGACAAATAATCTACAGGATCTCGTACTCCCCTTCCCCTGTTTTCTTAAACAGCGGAAGCTTCTGCAGAAACAGGATATCCTGTCTGTCTGCGGCGTCTCCCTCTGCCAGGATGGCCGCTTTCTTTACCACGTTGGCGCCGGCGCTCTTCATCAGCTCCTCCAGGGCGTGGAGGGACTCTCCGGTGGAGATCACGTCATCGATGAGGCAGACATTCTTGCCTCTGATCTTGGCTGCATCGGTTCCGTCCAGTACCAGGTGCTGCTCTCCTTTGGTGGTGATGGAATGCACAGAGACAGAGACGGTATCCCGCATATAAGATTTTTCACTCTTTCTGGCTACGATAAATTCCTTTTTTCCCAGCAGTCTGCTGATCTCATAGGAGAGGGCGATACCCTTGGCCTCCGCGGTGACGATGGCATCCACGTCACCTAACTGCTCGGCAATTTTCGGCGCACAGGCCTTTATGAGCTCCGTGTCGCTGATGATGACGAAGCTGGCAAAAGCCATCTCGTCGTTAATGGGAATAAAAGGCAGTGTCCGCTCGACACCGCACAGATTTAATTTGTAATTTTTCATTTTAATCTCCATTCCGTAGGCGTCCGCGCCGGAGGAATCGCAAAGCAAATTTCAGATTTGCTTTTGCGCTCAAGGCTATTTGTGACGCCTGCGGCACAAATAGCTGTGCGAAAAATACGCTATCAAGCGTATTTTTCACACTAACCTCTTTTTGCCACTGCTTGCAGCGGCAGCGCGAAGGGAATTTCGCGTAGGCGAATTCCCTGATGCGATCCCGAATTGATGGCGTATATGGCATCAATTCGCGTTTGAAAGAAATGCCATCAGGCATTTCTTTCAAACTTACTCCTTTATAATCCCAGCAGCTTTGCTGCCACGCCGGCGATCATGCCCAGGAAGGGATTGGTCACGGCAGTGACGACCATGGTGGTGCCGCCTACAGCTGCATTCAGACTGAAGGCAGTCGGTGCATCCAGGGCCACGGTCTTAAAAATACCCAGCACAAACAAAAAGCCCGCGATGGAAGAAGACGGAACGAAACGACCGATCTTCGGAAGAAGCTTAAAGATAAGGATCAGGCCGATGACGACCATCATGATGACACCGGACCATACCGCATGGGGCGCATTGGCTGTCGCGGAGATGATGGCCTCTACGGGCGCACCGCCGAAGAAGGAGGATACCATGTCTGCCAGAGAGGAGATCACAGTCAGGTGATCCACGTTATAGTTGCCGCTGGTAGCCATGCCGGCGGTGATGCCGCCGAAGGAAATGTTGGAACCGATGTTCAGGCAGACCATGCCCAGCGCGCCAAGGATCACGTTGGCGTTGATGGTGAATTTCTGTCTCTTGAAATTATCGTCCTCTACCACAATGTTGCTCTTTTCCTTCTGGAAAAGGGCGCTGGCGATGCAGGATACCACCACGGAGATCACGATGGTGTAGACCAGGGTGTTGGAGCTGTTTCTGGTGATATAGTAGGTGACCAGTGCTGCTGCCAGAGAGGAGCCGCCGGAGATGGCGTCGCTCTTGATCATATCAATGGCAGCCTTTGTCAGCACGATGCCCACGCCGGCCATCATGCCGTAGGCCACATCGTCGCCGATGAAGTCCACGATTCTGGTCAGCAGTCCGAAGGCACCGATCAGCGCCATAATGACGCCACCGATAAAGATCATGGTGCAGCGTTCCGACCGGTCCTTACCGGCTGTGCCGGCATAGGTGATGGTCTCCGCCTGGAAAGAGATGGGGGCCACGCTCTGGGTCACGGTATTGCCCACCGCCCCCACAAAGAATGCCAATGCCGTAGGGACAGAGGCAAAGCCAAAGGCCAGTGCCAGCAGACCCTGGGGCAGACCGTTTAGGACCACGCCCACGATGGCCAATGCGTCAGTTACAATTGCGTTCATGTTTCTCCTTTCTTTGCCGCTGTTTTATAGCGGCACCCTCCTCATAATCTATGACGCGGTTAGTGTAGCACGCTGGCCCTGCTCTGTAAATCAGCGAAGTGCACGGAAAGGGCGTTCAGATGCTGTTAAACGATAATTTGTATTGCCGGAAAACGCGCTTTTGTAACAGTCAGCAAAAAAGCCGGGGCAGGCGCCCCGGCTTTCCAATTCCCTCAAATGCATTTCGCTGCATATCCTTGTTGAGACTGTTGATTCTCTTAAGTGTTTTTTTACACACTTGAATCGTCCTCTCGCTCATGTTATTATATTTACATAAAAAGGTGCTGCCGATAGACGGCTAGCCCCTATTATAAAATGATCAAGAAAACGACCGCCGTTAGTTTTCCTAGGACTGAGG
>CAVKQI010000109.1:0-7226 GCA_963658405.1 bacterium
CATCCCCGCCTGATGCGGGGATGCTCAGATAGGCGGGCCTATCTGCCGCGCTCTGTAAGCGCGTCAGATGCCATCCTCCACCTTCAAGGCGGACCTAAGCAAAACTGACGCGCGCTGCAAAGGATGCGAGCCATTCTGCGCCACCTCTCGGCATTGCGTTTACAATACCTCAAGCAGTTTGAGGTGCTGTATTACGAACAATGGCAAATGTGCACTGCACATTTGCCATTGCTGTAAAACTTCAATGTTTCAATGAACTTTAACTATTTCTCCTCACTGCCCGGGAGCTGGTCAGCGGGGATCTGGGTGAATCTCCCTACAGGTCCTGTGGGTGCAGGGTTTTCTGCAGGTTCCGCTGTATTTTCTGTCACAGGGGATTCCTGTGTATAGACCGTCTTTGTCTGCTCTGTATCAGCTGCAGGCTCCTGGCTGGTCTGCACATTTTCTGTCTGCTGCGCAGGCTGTGCTTCTGTCTGCGAGGAGAATGTGCTTTCTACAGTCTGAGATGCGCTCTCTGTCTGGGTCTCTTCCTCCGGCATTCCCTTTGCCTTGCGGTAGATCTTCATGAATTCCTTGCCGGTGATGGTCTCTCTCTGGATCAGGTAATCGGCGATCTGGTCCATGACATCCAGATTTTCTGACAGGATCTTCTTGGCCTCTTCGTAGCACTGTTCCAGGATCTTGCGGACTTCCTCGTCCACGCCGGCTGCTGTCACATCGCTGCAGTTGAGGACGGAACGTCCTTCCAGATACTGGCTCTCCACGGTGGCCAGGCCCATCAGACCGAATCGCTCGCTCATGCCGTACTGGGTCACCATGTTTCTGGCGATGGAGGTTGCCTTTTCTATATCATTGGAGGCACCGGTGGTCACGGTCTCGAATTTCAGTTCCTCGGCTGCTCTGCCGCCCAGCAGGCCTACGATCATGTCATGCAGCTCTGCCTTGGTATTTAAGAACTTTTCTTCCTCCGGCACCTGCATAACGTAGCCGAGGGCTCCCATGGTTCTGGGCACGATGGTGATCTTCTGCACAGGCTCGGAATTTTTCTGTACGGCGCTGATCAGGGCATGTCCTACTTCATGGTAGGAGACGATGCGGCGCTCCTGGGCATTCATGACGCGGTCTTTCTTTTCCTTGCCCACCAGTACCTGCTCCACTGCCTCGAACAGGTCTTTCTGATTCACATACTCTCTGTGTTCCTTGACGGCATTGATGGCTGCCTCGTTGATCATGTTGGCCAGGTCGGAACCCACAGCGCCGCTGGTAGCCAGGGCAATGGCATCCAGATCCACGGTCTCGTCCATCTTTACATCCTTGGCATGTACCTTCAGGATCGCTACGCGGCCCTTCAGATCCGGTCTGTCCACGATGATCCGTCTGTCAAAACGGCCGGGACGCAGCAATGCCTTATCCAGGATCTCCGGGCGGTTGGTGGCGCCCAGTACCAGGATTCCCTTGGAAGTATCAAAGCCGTCCATCTCGGAAAGGAGCTGGTTCAGGGTCTGTTCTCTTTCTTCGTTGCCGCCGCCATACTTGGAATCACGGCTTCGGCCGATGGCATCGATCTCATCGATAAAGATGATGCAGGGTGCATTCTTGGCTGCTTCCTTGAACAGGTCACGCACACGGGATGCACCTACGCCTACGTATAATTCGATAAAATCAGATCCGGAAAGGGAGAAGAAGGGCACATGCGCCTCGCCGGCCACTGCCTTTGCCAACAGGGTCTTACCGGTTCCGGGAGGGCCTACCAGCAGAGCTCCCTTGGGGAGCTTGGCGCCGATCTTGGCATATCGGCCCGGATTGTGCAGGAAATCCACGACTTCCTGGAGGGATTCCTTTGCCTCGTCCTCACCGGCCACATCCTTAAAGGTGATACCGGTATCCTTCTGTACATATTCCTTGGCATTGCTCTTGTTGAAACCGCCCATGAGACCGCCGCCCTTGTTCATCCTGCGGAAGAGCAGGGAAAGCAGTCCCCAGAAGAGGATGATGGGCAGTACATAGGTCAGGATCAGGGACAGGATCATGCTGGAACTGTCCGGCACATCTCCTGAAACGTCCACGCCGTACTCCAGAAGTCTGGCTGTCAGGGTGTCATCATCCTCCACCTTGCCGGTGTAGTAGGTAATGGGCGTCTGGGCCTGAGCCATACCAAGCATCCAGTAATTGGAAATGTCATAATTAGATGCAGCGGAAGGATTCCCTGCATTCGCTGCATCGGAGGAAGGTGCTGCGTCTGATGCAGACGCTGTGCCGGAGGAAGGTGCTGTCTTTGCAGCATCCGCAGTTCCGGAAGTTCCTGCCGTGCCGTCAGATGAAGAAGCCTGACTGCTCTCTGTGCTGTCGGTGGTATTCTCCTTTGTGGCTGCTTCCTGTTCCTTCTTTTTTTCCTGCTCGGTCTTCGGATAGATCACGATCCGGTCGGAATCGATGGTGACGCTCTTGACGTCCCCGTTCTCTACCATGTTTACGAACTCGGTGTAGCTGATTTCCTCACTGCTGTCTCCGGAGAAGACACGCATAAAGAAGCTGGCGCAGACTAAGGTGACCAGTACGGCTATAAACAGAAGCACGAAGCTCTGCTTCGGCGCCTGGGGGCCGTCGTTTCCGCTGCGGCCGTTGCGGCTGCCGCTGCCTGATCCGCTGCCTCCGCCAGATCCGCTGTCATAGCGGTTAATATCATTTTCGCTCATTTTTTTCCTTTCTATGCCACAGCTTGCTGTGGCATCACGAGGAGAATTTCGCGCAGGCGAATTCTCCGATGTGATCTTCCATGGATGACGTCTACGGCATCCATGGGATTTATGAGAAATGCTATCAAGCATTTCTTATAAATTATCCTCCCTATACCGCAGCTTGCTGCGGCAACATAAAGAGAATTTCGCGCAGGCGAATTCTCCTTAACCGGCATATAAAATATGTAATTATGCAAGTATTTTCATTATAAACAGCACGTCAAACCCTCGCAACGGATTTCTTATGAAAAAACAATGTCATTTCTAAAAAATGCATAAAAACGCGTCATGCCAGCGCCAAAAATTCGCTCTCCTGTCTGCATCTGCGCAGTGGCATTTCCGAAAGGAATATTGTATAATATCGTAGTTTGATTGACAAAAGCCACAAAAGGGGAGGAAAACCGATGGCAGTTAAATACGTATTTGTAACCGGCGGTGTCGTGTCCGGACTTGGCAAAGGCATCACGGCAGCATCACTTGGACGGCTTCTGAAGGCACGCGGCTACAAGGTTACCATGCAGAAGTTCGACCCCTATATCAATATCGATCCCGGCACCATGAATCCCACCCAGCACGGTGAGGTATTCGTCACCGACGACGGCACGGAGACCGATCTGGATCTGGGCCACTACGAGCGTTTCATCGACGAGAATCTGAATAAGAATTCCAACGTCACCACCGGCAAGGTCTACTGGTCCGTCCTGCAGAAGGAGCGCCGCGGCGACTACGGCGGCGGCACGGTTCAGGTCATTCCTCACATCACCAATGAGATCAAGAGCCGCTTCTACCGCAACTACACGGATGACGACATGCACATCGCCATCATCGAGGTGGGCGGCACGGTAGGTGATATCGAGAGCCAGCCTTTCCTGGAGGCCATCCGTCAATTCCAGCACGAAGTCGGCAAGGAAAATGCTATGCTGATCCTGGTAACGCTGCTGCCTTACCTGCGCTGCTCTCAGGAGATGAAGACAAAGCCCACCCAGATGGCCGTCAAGTCCATGCAGAGCATGGGTCTGCAGCCGGACGTGCTGGTCTGCCGCAGCGAATATCCCATCGATCAGGGCATGAAGGATAAGATGGCTCTGTTCTGCAATGTGCGCAAGGATCACGTACTCCAGAACCTGGATGTGGATTACCTCTATGAGGCGCCTCTGGCTATGGAAAAAGAGCGTCTGGCTGAGGTAGCCTGCGAGTGCCTGCACCTGGACTGCCCTGCTCCCGATTTGGCTGACTGGACTGCTATGGTAGAGAACCTGCGCAATCCCAAGCACAATGTCACCGTGGCTCTGGTAGGAAAATACATCACCCTGCACGACGCTTACCTCAGCGTGGTAGAAGCGCTGAAGCACGGCGGCATCTCCAATCTGGCTGATGTAGAGATCAAGTGGGTGGATTCCGAACAGGTCACCCCTGAAAATGTGGCAGAAACTCTGGGCGATGTGGATGGTATTCTGGTACCCGGCGGCTTCGGCGACCGCGGCATCGAAGGCATGATCACCGCCATTCAGTATGCCCGCGAGAATAATGTGCCTTACCTGGGTCTTTGCCTGGGCATGCAGCTGGCCATCATCGAATATGCCCGCCACGTGGCAGGCTTAAATGATGCTCACAGCATTGAGTTTAATCCCGATACCATGAATCCGGTCATCGCCCTGATGCCCGACCAGAACGGGATCGAGGATATCGGCGGCACGCTCCGTCTCGGCTCCTATCCCTGCGACCTGCAGGAAGGCTCTCTGGCTGCAAAGCTCTACGGCAGCACCGAGATCCATGAGCGTCATCGTCATCGCTATGAAGTCAACAATGACTTCCGCGCCCTGCTGACAGAGAAGGGCATGCGTCTCTCCGGTCTTTCTCCGGACGGCCGCATCGTGGAGATGTGCGAGCTTCCCTCCCATCCCTTCTTCATTGCCACCCAGGCGCACCCGGAGCTTAAGTCCCGCCCCAACCGCCCGGCACCGCTGTTCCGCGGTTTCGTAGAGGCTGCCTTAAAGCATCAGGAGAGCAGATAGAAGATAAAGCACCTGCCTTTCGAGCCTGACAGCCAGACCTGAAAAGCAGCTCAGCAAATAGATTTGACAGGCATCTATAGAAAATTCAAGACGACAACTTAAAAAGGGAGGACAGGATTTCTGATAAATCCTGTTCTCCCTTTTGCTTTCGTATCTGTTTCGCACATGTCGTATTTCAATGTGACTTGACTGCCTGCAGGCATATTCGCGATTGAAATTGCCGTATTACTCCATGCCCACCACGCTGTCCACCGGCATGGAAAAGACCACGCCGTGGGCCTTGCTCTGCATGCCGCACTTCTCTCCGATGGCCTCCATAATTTTCAATTTATCATTCTTTCCTGCCAGTATGATCAGGATCTCTCTTTCCTCCTGCACACTGATGCCCCAGAAACGGATAGCCTCTTCGCTGCCGCATCGTCTGCTGTTTAATACGGTACCGCCGGTGGCGCCGGCAAAGCGGGCAGCCTGCATGACATCTTCGCTGTAGCCGTGATCCACGATCACCATGATCATGCTGTATTTATTCTCTTCCATTTCCTGCTTCTCTCCTTCCGTCAGGGGCTTTTTCGTCTGCGCATCCTCCGGTGTCAGTTCTGTCAGCATCTGAAACATCCGTCCTGTCCCGCTGGTGATAGGGAGCGTAAAGGCAATACCGGTGCCGGGCATGCCCAGCTGGAGCCTTTTTTCCATCTTGCGAAGCATCTGATCGGCACTGTTTCTGGGCAGGATCGTCAGGAGACACTTTTTATCAAGGCTCTCCAATCCCAGCACATTTCTGATCTCACTGGTGGCAGTTCCCTCTGCCTGAAAGCGGTAATAAAAGGGAACTTTTTTATCTTCCAGAAGGACACCGGCCCGCTCCACGGTCTTTGGTGTGGCGATCAGGAACAGCTGCCGCATGGCCTGCATTTTCGGTCTGTCTGTCATATTAATAGTCCTCCAGGTCTACAATCTCGTCGCCGTAGCCGCCTGCCGCTGCTACCTGTCCGGTCAGGACGCTGCCTGCGCTCATCTTGCGCTTGTACTGGATGCCCATGAGCTGCACCGCGATCAGCGGTGTCAGAGCTACCAGCGCCACCACGCCGAAGGCATCGGTCATAATACTGCCTCCTGTAGCCACGCAGGCCCCTATACTCAGGGGCAGCAGGAAGGTGGTGGTCATAGGTCCGCTGGCCACGCCGCCGGAGTCAAAGGCGATACCTACGAAGATCGGCGGTACGAATCTGGCCAGAATAAGAGCCAGTGCATATCCCGGGATGAGGATATAGTAGATGGGGATCCCTGCCAGCACGCGAAGCATCGCCAGGCCTACGCTGACCGAAACACCGATGGAGAGGCAGGAATTCATGGAGCTGGCGGAGATAGCCCCGTTGGTCACGGACTCTACCTGATGGTTCAGCACCTGAATGGCCGGCTCTGCTTTTACAATATAATAGCCGATCAGCATGCCGATGGGAACCAGCAGCCATTTCCACTGCGCCGATGCCATGGACTGTCCCAGCAGGGTACCCACCGGTGCAAAGCCCACATTCACGCCGCACAAAAACAGCACCAGTCCTATATACGTATACAGGAAGCCCACCAGGATACGTTTTTTCTGCTCTCTGCGATATCTGTGGGTCAGAAGCTGGAAAACCAGGAAAACGCCCACAATGGGAAGAAGAGAGATCAGTACTTCTTTTGCATACTGGGGAAGCTCCTGCAGGAAAGCCATGACCACATCCTTGGTAGTGCTGACCTGTGTCACCTCGTCCAGGGTATAATCCGGCGTCTCCGGTCGGTAGATGCAGCCCAGAAGGAGCACGGCCATGATGGGTCCGATACTGGAAAATGCCACCAGGCCGAAGCTGTCGTCCGAGGATTTGCGGTCGCTTCGAACGGATGCAAGGCCTACGCCCATGGTCATGATAAAGGGTACCGTCATAGGTCCCGTAGTCACACCGCCGGCATCAAAGGCCACCGCCAGGAAATCTGCAGGAGCCAGCACGGACAGCAGGAGCACCAATGCGTAAAACACCAGCAGGATCCGGTTCAGGGGCATCTGAAAAAGGATACGCAGGATGGCCAGCGCCAGGAAGATGCCCACGCCGGCTGCCACGGTCAGGATCAGTACCATATTGGGCACCGCCGGCACCTGGCTTGCCAGCACCTGCAGGTCCGGCTCCGAGATGGTGATGATGGCGCCCATGAAAAATCCCAGCAGCAGGACCATGATGATGTTTCTGTGTTTGGAGATCTGTACGCCGATGCCTTCGCCTAGGGGCATCATGGCCATCTCCGCACCCAGCTGGAAGAATCCCATACCCACGATCAGCAGCACGGCGCCGGTCAGAAAGAGCATCACGGGTCCCAGTTCCAGGGGTACCAGCAGCACGGTGATCAGGAGTACGATCACGGTGATGGGCAGTACCGCCGCAAGGGATTCTTTGTTTTTTTCCTTTAGTTTTTGGTTCATGCAGTGTTCTCCTGT
>CAVKQI010000110.1:0-7143 GCA_963658405.1 bacterium
GTTTACGTAGGCGGCACAGAAAACGTAGAAGCCTCCGTCTTTGCGCCCTTTGACTATGTGGCCCTGGGCCATATCCACCGGGCTTACGATGTGGGGAACGGCCGCTACTGCGGTACGCCCTTGAAATATTCCTTCAGCGAGGCGGGACAGGAGAAGTCCGTGACGATCTTGGAGCTGGGAGAGAAGGAAAAGGAGAAGGGAAAGGAAAAGAAAGAGAAAGAGGGAGAGGGAAAGGAAGAAAAAGAGAAGGTTTCCGGTGCAGTAGGCATGCAGATCCGCACGGTGCCCCTGCATCCTCTCCACGACTGGCTGCAGATCCGGGGGTCCTATCTGGAAGTATCCTCCCGGAAATTTTATGAGCAGTTTGACAGAAATGCCTATATGCAGGTCACGCTTACGGATGAGGAGGATGTGCCGGATGCCGCGGCAAAGCTGATGGTGATCTATCCCAATCTGATGAAGCTGGACTATGACAATTGCCGCACCAGGCGCATGCAGTCCATCGAGGGGGCGGGGGAGCCGGAGACAAAAGATCCGCTCACCATCTTCGGCGAATTCTATGAAAAGCAGAATAACCAGCCCATGCAGGAAGAGCAGATGCAGTATATGAGCCGGCTCATCGAAGAAATCTGGGAGGAATAAAAGAACGTTATGAGACCTCTTACACTGAAGATCACAGCCTTTGGTCCCTATGCAGGGACGACAGAACTGGAACTGTCCAAATTAGGCACCGGCGGTCTCTATCTGATCACCGGAGATACGGGAGCGGGAAAGACCACGATCTTTGACGCCATCACTTTTGCCCTCTACGGCGAGCCCAGCGGAGACAATCGCCAGTCGGATATGCTGCGCTCCAAGTACGCGGCGCCGGAGACGCCGACCGAGGTGGAGCTGACCTTTTCCAATCAGGGCAAGGTCTATACCGTCACGCGCAATCCTGCCTATGAAAGACCGAAAAAGCGGGGCGAGGGCACGACGCTGACGCCGGCGGACGCCTCCCTGCAGATGCCGGACGGCCGTGTGGTGACCAAAATGAAGGAGGTGACCGAGGAGATCGAAAAGATCCTGGGTCTGGACCGGGAGCAGTTTACCCAGATCGTCATGATCGCCCAGGGAGACTTTTTAAAGCTCCTGCTGGCCTCCACCCAGGACCGGATGGAGATCTTTCGCCGCATTTTCCGTACAGAGCGGTATCAGAAGCTGCAGGGACAGCTCAAGGAGGCGCATCTGCAGCTTCAGAGAGAGTACGCAGGCCTGGAAAACCGGCGGAAGATCGCGACAGAGTCCATCAGCTGGGAGGAATCCAGAAAGCCCCAGGAGGAACTGCCCCCGGCCATCCTGCGCCAGAGACTGGAGGAGCAGCTGGAGGAAGACCGGCATAGCCGACAAGAGTGCCGGGAGAACCTGACCCGGATCGAGGAAGCGCTGCAAAAGAGCACGCAGCAGCTGACCCAGGTACAGACCGGAGAGCAGCTGCAGGAGAGTAAGAGAAAGATCGAGGCAGAACTGGACAGGCAGAGAAAAGAGCTGGTCAGATGGACCGCGGAGCGGGAGAGCGCCGGGGCCAGGGAGTCGGAGAGAGAAGGCTTGCTTGGGCAGATTGCGGCCCTGGAAAAGGAGCTGGCGCAGTACAGACAGTACGAAGAGGGCAGGAGAGAGCTGCAGAGCATCCGGGAAGGACTCCGTGTCCACCGGGCAGAATGGGAGAAAAACGCGGGCATCCTGCTAAAGAGAAAGGAAAATCAGAAGCAGGCCAAGGAAAAGCTGGAGAGCCTGCAGGATAATCCGGTGCGTCTGCAGCAGCTGCGCACGCAAATGCAGCAGCAGAAAACAAGGCAGATCCGGCTGCAGGAAACCGCAGAGAGTCTGGCCGGTCTCCGGCAGCAGTATGCAAGACTGGAAAATGCCAGAGCATCCTATCAGAAGATCGTCAGGGAGGCGGAGGCAGCCCAGCAGCAGTACAGACAGGCAAACCGCCTGTATCTGGATGCCCAGGCCGGCGTGCTGGCAAAGGGTCTGCAGACCGGCACACCCTGCCCGGTATGCGGCGCCTTAGAACACCCCCATCCGGCGCAGCTGACAGAGGGCGCGCCTACAGAGGAAATGCTGGAAAAGCTCTCAGACAGAGCAGAGAAGCTCTCCGAGCAGGCGGCGCAGGCGAGCCGGCAGGCAGGCGCGCTGCAGGCGGCGGCCGCGGAGAGAGAAAGCAGGGTACAGGAGCAGCTCCGGGAGGCCCTGGCAGAGGCAGAGGATAAAGAGAACACGGGCCTGCAGACAGAGGGCATGAGAGCATCGGAAACAGGCAGAATCGCACAGACATCCGAGGGAGCACACGGCAGCGGGGCAGCAAAGGCAGTCCTTGTTTTTTCAGAAGATCCGGAAGAAAACAGAAAGATCCTACAGCAGGCAGTCGGAGATGTAGCCGCCGCCGGGAAAGAGCTGCAGGCACAGAGCCACCGTCTGGCGCAGGCCCTGCAGGAGGCGGAGCACAATGAAAAGCTGCGGCAGGATCTGACGAGAGACTTGCCGAAGTTTGAGGAAAAGACCAGAGATACCGAGGAAAAACTGCAGCAGCAGCAGACACAGATGGCGGTGCAGCAGACCACCCTGCAGGAGCGGGAGGCTAAGCTGGCAGAGCTGGGCAGCCAGCTCCACTACGGGGGCGCCGGAGAGGCGAGCCAGCAGATCGAAAAGTGGAAGCAGGCAGCGGCGCAGATCGCAGAGAGCCTGCAGAGAGCAGAAAAGGGCATGCAGCAGGCGGCCGGCGCGGTGCACAGCGGCGAGGGACGGCTGGCGGCCTTAGAGCAGCAGCTCGCCGGACTGCCGGAAATAAAAAAGGAGACAGTCTTAGAGGAAAGAGCCAGACTGCAGGAAGCAAAGAGAGAAAACCTGGACCGCACGGAGAAACTGACGCTGCGGATCCAGGTGAATGAAAAGGCAGGAGAGCAGATCCGGGATACAGAGAGTCGGATGGAGAAGGCGGAGGAAAAGCTCCGGTGCGTAGGGGCCCTGGCCGAGACCGCCAACGGTGAATTAAAGCAGAAGGAAAAGATCAGGCTGGAGACCTATGTGCAGATGACGTATTTCGAGCGGGTCATCCAGCGGGCCAACCTGCGCTTTCTAAAGATGTCCGACGGCCAGTACGAGCTGCAGCGTCGGCGCGAGGAAAATAACCGCCGCAGCCAGAGCGGTCTGGAGCTTGATGTGGTGGATCACTACAACGGCACCGTCCGCAGCGTGCGGACACTCTCCGGCGGCGAGTCCTTCATGGCCTCCCTTTCCCTGGCGCTGGGTCTTTCCGATGAGGTGCAGTCCTCTGCGGGAGGCATCCGCCTGGATACCCTGTTCGTGGACGAGGGCTTCGGCTCCCTGGATGAGGATACTCTGGAGCAGGCCGTCAACGCCCTCTCCTCCCTGACCGAGGGCAACCGGCTGGTGGGCATCATCTCCCACGTGTCGGAATTAAAGGAGCGCATCGACCGCCAGATCGTGGTCACCAAGGACCGCGTAGGCGGCAGCCGGGCAGAGATCTATTCATGACCTCCCTTACAGTTCTGTTCCTGATACTGCACCGGCGTCATGCCGGTGATCTTGCGGAATACCCGATAGAAATATTTCACATTGTCATAGCCGACAGCTTTTGCCACCTGATACATCTTCCGATCAGGCTGGAGCAAAAGCTGTTTTGCTTTTTCTATGCGCACTTCGTTGACATAATCCACGAAATTGCAGCCGGTCTTCTGCTTGAAGAGATGGCTTAGATAGCTGCGGTTCATGTAAAACCAGGAGGAGAGGAAATCCAGGGACAGATCCTTCTGGTAATTGCGCTGCACGTAGAACTGCAGCTTTTCCACCACATTGTCCCCGCTGTATACATTCTGGGAGGAGAGCATGCTGCAGATATTCATGAAAAAGCCCCGGTAATAATTTTTGACCTCCTCCAAGGAAAAGAGGGAGGTGACCACATTCTGCATGCTGGAATTGGCAGAGTGGATCTGGTCCGGGAAATAGTAGCGCAGGATTTCCCGGCACATGGCGGAGAGCTGGTAGCAGTGAAATTTGACGCCCGCCAGGGTACAGCCGGGCACCGTCCGGTAGAAGTCAAAGAGCTGATCCACCAGATCGGAGGCCTCCTGCTTCATGCCGGCCTCCAGGCGGAAGAGAAACTCCTCCTGCCTTGGCCAGGCGGGGAGCTCCGGTGTGCTCTGCCCGTTAAAAAACAGAAACTGTCCGGTCAGCTCTTCTTGAATGGACTGCATGTTCAGGGCACGCGAGCACTCCTGAAAGGCGTCGTGCAGCTCTGTCAGATTCTGATGCTCGGCGCTGACGCCGGCGGCGAAATGATCGCCCTGCTGCTTCAGCCAGCAGGCGATGGCGCCGGTGATCTGACGCAGAGAGCGGAGCGGATCGGCAGCGGGATTTTCCGGAATGAAAAAGATCAGAAAGCCCAGGTGCGGCATATCCTCCGGCGCCAGATACAGCGCCAGATCCCCGAATCCGTTTTCATCCAGAAAGCTCTGCAGATCGATCTGCGCCATGGGCGCAGAGGCATACAAAGCGGTCAGGAAAAGATTGTGGGTGTCGTTGATGTAGGAGAGGCGCCGGGAGCTGACAGAGGCCGCGGTGGTATGGTAGCCCAGGATCAGGCTCTTTAACAGCTGCAGGTCGTATTCGTAGTAAGCGGCCTCTTTTTCCTCCTCGCTGGAGAGCAGCTGGTTCTGGAGCTCGCTCCGGGAGGTGAGCCGCTCGATGGCGCCTTCCATGGCTTTCTGGATGGCTTCCCGGTTAAAGGGCTTTAAGACATAGTCGATGGCCTGGGCCTGAATGGCGTGGCGCAGGTATTCAAAATCCTGAAAGCCGCTGATGACGATGAGCGGCATCTGGGGATAGTGTTCGCTTAAGTAAGGGAGCAGCTCCGTGCCGCCCATGACCGGCATCTGCATATCCAGCACCGTGATGTCCGGGTGTACCCGTTCGATGAGGGCGATGCCGTCTCGTCCATTGTCCGCCTCTCCGATGCATTGCACCAGATCCTCGCCCATAGCGGAGATCTTTTTGATGGTACCCTGGCGGATGAGTTTTTCATCATCGATGACGATGTAAGTGTACATAGCTTGATTCCTTTCCTGATTCCTCCCCTGGGAAGCTGTCGTAAGGCAGCCCTGAGGAGCAGAAATTCATATCGGCAGACGCTCCTGCAGGATCTTTTCCTGGGTGCAAGATTTTTCCCTGTAATCAAGATCCTTCCCTGTGTTCAAAAAACAATCGTGGATTCGCCGCAATTCGCTGCCGCAAGACCACTATTCGATGCGGGGCAGGTGAATGCGAATGGAGGTGCCGCTGTCCCCGCCCTGCCGGCTCTCGATCTCCAGTCCGTAGCCCTTGCCGTAGTACAGCTCGATGCGGGAGTGGATATTTTTAAGGCCGATGCTCTGTCTGGTGCGGTGGCCCAGCTCGGTAAAGCCTGATTCCTCCTGCAGCCGGCTCCGGAGGGCGTCCACCTCTTCGGGAGACATGCCGACGCCGTTGTCTGTGACCGTCAGCCACAGATCCCGGGGATCCAGCCTGCCCCGGATGGTGATGGTGTCGCCGGCCGTGCAATAGTTAAGGCCGTGGGTCAGCGCATTTTCCACCAGAGGCTGGAGGATCAGCTTTAATACCCGCAGAGCGTGCATCTCCTCCGGCATATCCAGCAGGAGATGAAAGCGGTAGTCAAAGCGGATCTCCTGTACGGCCACATAATCCCGCACATGGCGGAGCTCATCGTCGATGGTCACCAGCTCACTCTTGGTCTTGATGCTGTAGCGGAACATATTTCCCAGGGCCATGACCATGGTGGAGATGCGCTCGTCCTCATCGAGCTCCGCCAGGGAATTGATGGATTCCAGCGTATTAAAGAGAAAATGGGAATTGATCTGCGCCTCCAGGGAGCGCATCTGGGCATCCAGCGTGATGAGCTTATCCTGGTAATCCCGCTTGATGGAGGCGTTCAGCTCCTCGATCATGTTGTTGTATTCGTTGTACAGGACGCCGATCTCGTCGGTGCGCTGGAGATATTTTCCCGAGAGGGAGAGATGGCTGCCGTGCTGGGCGGCCATCTTGCGGCTGAGGTGCTCGATGGGATAGGTCAGAGATCTGGAAAGCTGGTGAGAGACCGCCAGAACCGCCAGGATACAGAACAGGGAGACACCCATCAGCAGAAAGCCGGTGAAGTTAAATTCATTTCGCAGGGCATTGTAATCAAAGGTGGCCTCCAGCAGCAGTTTTCCCTCGGCGGTCTCCTTTTCCATGGTATGAAGGTCTGCGTGCCGGTTCGGCTGTTCGTCCTCATAGAGCACGGCACCGTCCAGAGCGGTGCGCAGCCGGAAGAAGGTGATGTCCGGCATGGGATTCATGACAGAGAGGTCAAAGAGGGAAGGGTCACAGTCAAAGACCAGGACGCCCAGGAAGTTATGGGAGTAGACGTCGTAGACGGCCCTGGCAAAGAGCACCCGGCTGCTGGCGCCGGAGAGCCAGGAAGGGGTGTCGATAGGGCTGATGTAGAGCTTGCCGGAGAGGTCGAGCGTCTCCTGGTACCAGGGATCCCCGGTGGGATCATAGCCGTAGACCAGGTCGCCGTTTCGGCCGCTGGTGTAATTAAAGGTGGCGCCGGAAGGGGTAAAGATGTAGATGCCGTTGAGGTAGGAATAGGTATAAAAGAGATTTTCCGCCACAAACTGCATGCTGCTGCTGGACTTCAGGATCGTATAGCTGTCCGGGGCATAGTTCCTGTCGGCATAGGGGCGCAGCTCATCCACGATGGAAAATTCGGAATTGGAATAAAAAGTGAAAAGTCCCAGAGAGCGCTCGATATCCTCCATGGTATTGTCCACGGACTCCGCCGCATTGGTCACCGTGGTATCCGCGATCTCTTCCACACGCTCATAGGTGGTGGAGGTAAAGCGCGAGTAGGCCAGAAAGGTGATGACCAGAAGGGGGATCAGGGCGGTGATGGTGAAGCATAGGAAGATGCGGGTGCGTATTTTCATGGTTTCCTCATTTCTGAGCAGCTGTGCATTGCCATCCGGACGCCGGACGAGGGAGCGGGTCCTGTCGGCGATGTCCGCTTGGGGACGCCTCTCGGCTCAGGGGCTCCTGCCTAGC
>CAVKQI010000111.1:0-6806 GCA_963658405.1 bacterium
TTGCTAAGGTTCGCCTCTCGTCTCCGGATGGCCGGCCCTTAACTCGCATCCCCGCTGATGCGGGTCTGCTCAGATAGGCGGGCCTATCTGCCGCGCTCTGAAAGCGCGTCAGATACCATCCTCCGTCTTCGATGCGGACCTAAGCAAAACTGGCGCTCGCTGCAAAGGATGCGAGCCATTCTGCGCCGGCCCGGAGCATTGCGCTTGTCTAAAAATCCAGGTTAAACAATCACCCCGGTCTGCTTATCATTATACGATAGGCAGGCCGGGGAACTCTTGTATTTTTCCGTTTCTTTTTGTCACAATCGTGACAAAGCCATCAGGCTTTTGCCGCCCATGCCACTGTATTGCCGCAGCAGTCGGAGGAGAATTTCGCGAAGGCGAATTCTCCTAAAGAAATGCCTTTTGGCATTTATTACAAACTTGTGACCACTACAACGCCGTGGTCGCAGGGCAGTGTCAGGGAAATGCGGTAGCCCTCTTCTGTCTTTGCGGCGACCTGGGCTTCCTGCATCTGGCCGGTGAGGGTATCCCATACCTGGGGAATCTGGGCTGACTGCACCTGTACTTCGATGGTCTCGGGCTCTGCGCTGTAATTCATGAAGATCACATTGCGGCAGTCGCCTTTGAGGTAGCGGACGAACATGACGCCGGAAATGTCCTCGCCGGTGTGCATGTAGGGATCGATCAGGTAGCTGTCATAGCAGGGGTGATGATTGACAGTGCCGTCTGTGCCTGCTGTGATCTGTACCGGATGGGGGATCAGCCTGTTGATGACTTCCAGGATTCTCTCATGGTCCTGTACGGGGAGCTGCAGCACTTTGCCCGCCAGAGTCTCTCCGGTCTGTCCTGCCGCGGAGGCGTCGGCATTTTCCATCTGTGCAAAGATCTCCCGGACTGTCTCATCCTCTCCGGGTCCCTCTGCTGCATAGACGGGCAGGGTATCCAGTGCCAGAATGGTGCCGCCGGCTGCCGTGAATTCTCCGCACAGCTTTGCTGCCTCTTTGGGGAGCACATAGCACATGGGCAGTACCAGCACGGAGAAGCGCTGGCCGCTCTTGGTATTGACGATCACGGCGCCGCTTCCTGTCTTTTCCACGGCGAAGTTTTCCACCGCATCTCTGTGCATCAGGTCAAAATCCACATTGGCGCTGGTCAGTGCGTTCAGAAAAAGCTGCTGCTCCCGATCGATCTGGGCTGCATTTTCGTCCTTTGTGAAGGGGCCGTGGAAGAAAGCGTGCGTATAATGCTGATCCGGCAGGTAGAACATCTGGAAGCTCTCCAGGGGATGGTAGACCAGCACGTCTGCCTCGTTGATGCCGTCTGTCATGGCATACTGCAGGCGGCGGATCATCTGGTTGCCTTCCTTCATCCGGGGCCAGCCCTGCCACTGGAAGAACTGTGACGGCGGCCAGTCGTTCTTGCGGTTGCCTCTGTCGGAATAGAAGAAGCCGTGGTTGATGATGATCTGCATGCCCTGCTGAAACAGCCAGGTCACGATGCGGGTATATTCCTCAAAGGTCATATCCCAGCCGCAGCCGGCAAAGGTCTCCACGGCGGTGCGCTTCTTGCCGTAGGAATGGGCGCCGCAGGCGGTGAATTTGATATTCAGGCTCCCCACGCCCTTGCCCAGGTAATCGGCGCCGCACACATCCTGGTACTTGTTCTGGCGCAGGTAGTCGCCGCTGTAGCGGGCATGGCCCACCATGGTCTCCTCGGCCAGCAGATGGGCGAAGAGCTTCAGGTCATGCTTTTCGCACCAGCGATGGATCTCGCCGAAATAATTCTCCTGGAATTCTCTGCCCACCATATCCAGGTAGTCAATGCGGATCCTGCCGGCCTTTTCTCCGGGAATGATGAGCTGATAGATTTCCTTTCGGATATCGTAGCCTTTCTGTTCCTTAAAGTGGGCTGCGAATTCTCTGCTCCAGGGGATCGCATGGCACATGCGGGTCTCGTCATTGAATACGCACTGGATCGCGCCGCCGAAATCCTCGCCGAAGCGCTCATAATACTTGTCGTAGGTAGAAGCCAGGAAGGCTCTGGTGGCATCGGCATCCAGGTAATTTACCTGCTCATCGCCGCCCATATCATAGGCATCCACATGCAGGTGGGTGATGTAAGCCACGGCATTGCGGTCGGCCTTGAATTCCAACTCAGGCCCGAACATGTCGTAGATAAAGAAATCCTCCAGCTTGTACGGCTTTCCGGTCTCCGCATCCAGGATCGTCACGTTGTAGCAGAGGCCGCTCTTATCTGTCTCCTTTGCCACGCCGAAGAGCACCTGTCCTTCAAAGCTCATGAGCTGGCTGCGGAAGGTCTCTCCTGCCGGGATCTTTACTTCCTCGATCTCCACGTACTGCTCTCTGTGGCGCTCGTCCCGCGTAATGCTCTTGCCGCAGGTGCCCGCCGGCCAGTCGATCTCGTCATAGAGCCACATGGTCTCTCCGTGCTCTTTCTTGTAATCCAGCACGGTCTTGATATTTTCAAACCACTCATCGTCCAGGTAGCCGCCGATGAAGCCCTCGCCGCCGTTGGTGCGGGCATGGGGATTGGTGCAGGTGACACCGATCTCTGTCTGCATCTTCAGCTGCCGCAGCAGCTCTTCCTTTTCCAGCTTGTCATTCCAGAACCAGAGGGGAGTCTCCGCCTCATTCAGGGATTTCTCCAGCTCCGGATGTTCCCAGATTTTTCTGTCCATACACACCTCTCTCACATGAGGAGAATTTCGCCCGTGCGAATTCTCATTCTCAGATACGCTTCCCACGGATGCCCCGCAGGACATCCATGCAGCGAGAAAGAAATGCCCGGCGGCATTTCCTTCTCGTCACGCTGCCAGCGGCAGCATTGCTCTTTACTTTTCTTTATTATGTCATAGATGCCTTCGATATGCACTGTCAAACATTTATTTTTCCTGCGGAAATGGGGATAGTGTGAAAATACGCTCGATAGCTTATTTTTCGCACAGCTATTTGTGCCGCAAGCGTCACAAACAGCCATGAATGCAAAAACAAATCTGAAATTTGTTTTATGATTTCTCCGGCGAGACCGCCTACGAAATAGGGAATAATATGTAAATATTTATACGATGTTTTAGCCCTTTACCGCACCTGCTGCGATGCCGTTGATGAACTGTTTCTGCAGCAGCATGAAGATGACGATCAGGGGCAGTGCGCACAGCACGCAGGCTGCAAAGAGGACGTTCCACTGCGCCGGATTCTCCTTATCGCCGAGGAACTGGATCATGCCCACCGGCAGGGAGTACTGTGCCTTTTTGGAGACAAAGATCATGGGATAGAAGTAGTCGTTCCAGATCCACAGGCCCTGGGTGATCACGGTGGAAACCGTAGCAGGCTTTAACAGCGGGAAGACCACTTTGGAGTAGCGCTGCCAGAGGGTGGCGCCGTCCAAGTAGGCGGATTCCTCGATCTCCACCGGCACGCTCTTCATAAATCCTGCATAGAGGAAGACGGAGAAGGGCATGGAGCAGGTGATGAACATCAGCATGGGGGTGAAACGGGTGTTGGGGATGCCCAGCCGGGAGATCATCTGTACGACCGGCACGACGACCATCTGGGAGGGAATGACCAGACCTGCGATGAAGAAGTAGTACAGGAATCTGGCGAGCTTGCCCTTGATACGGCCGATGGGATAGGCGGCCATGGTAGCCAACAGCACGATGATCACCACGGAAAGACCGGTGGTCAGCAGGCTGTTCATGAATTCCACGGGGTAGTTCATGTTGGAAAATGCCTTGGCATAGCTTTCCAGGGAAAATTCCATGAACAGGCGAAGGGGCGATGTCTGGTTGCCGGGCTTACGGAAGGAGCTGGAAAGCACGATCACCAGAGGGGAGATCACCAGGAGGCAGAACAGGGTGATGACTACATAGATGGCTGCCACCTTGGGGGAGAACTTTGCATAAGATTCTTTTTCCTTGTAATTCTCTTTCTTACTCACAGCTCTACCTCCCTCTTATTCATGAAATACAGCATAATGACGGTGATCACGATGATGAACAGGAAGGAGACGATGGAAAGGGCGCTGGCGCGTCCCATCTTCTGCTCGTTAAAGGCCATCTCGTAGATCTGGAACATCAGGGTCTTGGTGGATTTGCCGGGGCCGCCGTTGGTCATGATGAAGGAATAGTCGAATGCCTTCAGACCGCCGATGACGCTGAGGATCACATTGATGGTGATGGTGGCGGAGATCAGGGGAAGCTTGATCAGTCTGGTCAGCTGCCATTCCGTGCAGCCGTCGATCCGGCCTGCCTCCAGGAGGCTCTCATCCACCGTCTGCAGACCTGCCAGGTAGATGATCATGGTGGTGCCGAAGCCCTTCCATACTTCTACGATGGCGATGGCCAGAAGCGCCCAGGTAAAGCTCGCCAGGGGATTAAAGGAAGAGCCGTCAAATCCCAGTGCAGTCATGATGCTGGCGATCATACCGGAGGAGGGCATATAGACATAGGACCAGATAAAGCCTACGACGATGGCGCTGAACAGAGCCGGGAAATAGGCGCAGGTACGGAAAAATCCCTTGCCCCGGATCTTTGTATTCAGGATCAGGGCTGCCCCCAGGCCGATCAGGTTGCTCAGGGCCACGATGATGACGGCATAGATCAGGGTCACCTTGACGGAATTGATCAGCGTACCATTGGAGAAGATCTTGATATAGTTCTTGAATCCCACGAAATCGTAGTCATAATTGACGCCGTTAAAGTTGGTGAAGCTGTAGAGCAGCATCTGGAACACCGGCATGATCCAGAAGATCAGGAACATAGCCAGCGCCGGAATGACGAAGAAATACATTTTGTCATTGAAAACCGGAGAATCTCCGCTTCTTTTTTTCTTTTTCATAGGTACCTCTCTCTGTGCCGCAGCCTGCCTGCGGCTGCATGGGAAGAATTTCGCAAAGGTAAATTCGACTGCGCGCTTCCTGCAGATGATGCCGTATAAAGCAGAAAGGCTGTTCTGTGTGCTTTTCTGCATCTGACCAGACAGCCTTTCCGTTTATCGAGCTCTGTTTATCTTACGTAGATCTGACGAGCGGATCATTCATCCAGCAGATCTTCCAGTTTTTCCTGCATGCCTTCGGTGACATCTTCTACGGTAGTGCCCTGTCCGCCTACCATCTCACTGAAGAGTTCTTCCATGGTGTTGTCTACACCGCCCGGCCATGCCTGGTTGCACCAGTGATAAGCCTTGCCGTCCTGAAGAAGGTCTACGAAGGGTTTGAACAGATCATAGTTCGGTGTGGAGTCAGCGCCTTCGCCGTAGGTGACGATGTTTCTGCCGGATGCCAGGTAAGCCTTCCAGCCATCGGACTGTCCGTCAAATACCCAGTCCATGATCTCCTTGATCTCATCCACATACTGGGAACCGGAATATACTGCAAAGCCGCCGGCTAAGCAGGTAGCAGTGCCGTTGATGCCGTCCTGACCGGGAAGCGGGAAGTAGCCTCTCTCAAAGCTGCCTGCTGCGCCCTCTGCCATGATCGCGCTGACGTTGAAGGAGCCGTCAATGGTCATAGCTGCCTTGCCATCGATAAACTCTGTGATAGCCTGGGATGCGGAAAGACCCAGAGACTGGGAAGCATCGATGTACTTCTTGTCATAGAGTTCCTTGTACATCTCCAGAACGCGGTCCCAGGTGTCCTCATCGGTGAACTTGGCATCGCCGGAGAGGAGCTGGCTGTCATAGTCGGAATTCTTGGAGTAGATCTCCTCTGCTGCCAGCTGATAGAGACCGAACTGGATCACGTACTGATCCTTGTCGCCCATAACGATGGGCTGATAGCCTGCATCCTGGATCTTCTGGCAGTCATCCAGGAACTCCTGCCAGGTCTGCGGCTCGGAGGTGATGCCGCACTCCTCAAAGATGTCCTTATTGTAGTAGGTTCCCAGAATTGCCACACCGCCGGTGATGCCGTAGATGTGGCCGTTGTAGGTCATACCGGAATTGTCGCCGTTTAAGGTCAGGCAGGTCATGTCATCAAGAGGTGCCAGATAACCGGCCTCTGCCAGTGTGTAAACTGCGTTGTTGCCGGCGCTCATGGGCTGTACATTGATGATGTCCGGGCACTCGCCGCTGGCCAGCTTGGTCTTTAAGGAAGTGTAGTAGTTATCATCCGGGAGCTTGGTAGCCTCCAAGGTCACATTGGGCCATTTCTCCTTGATCAGCTTCGGGAGCACCTCCGTCTCAAAGTCATTTTCGTAAGCGGTACCGGATACCATCATGGTGATGGTGATGTCTCCGTCCTCTTCAATGGCCTGCGTATTGTAGCTGCCTGCCTCGACGGTGACTGCTGCGCCGTCCTCGTCTTCGGAGGCCTCCGCTGCATTCTCATCCTCTGCTGCTTCTGTCTTTGCCGTGCTCTCTGTCTCATCATCGGATGAAGACGAAGCGCCGCACCCTGCCAGCATGGATACGGACATCGCTGCCGCAAGGCCGATTGCCATCAACTTTTTCATTTTCATAGATCTGCTTCCTCCTTCTCACTGAGTTGCTTTATGAGATAAAAATAGCATACCTTCTGTATACTTTTGTTGGGATTAAAGGTATACTTTTGTTAGGTTTAAGATCAACATCTCTTATACCAGACAAGAGTCGGTTATTCGCACTGTCTCCCCACTGTATTGGTCGAAGGTCACAGTCCAGCCGGACGAGGGAGCGGGTGGCGGATGATGTCCGGCGCAGGGGCATGGCGACGCCTCAGTACTTAGCTCGCGTCTTTTGCGAGCTTATGTACTGCTAGGCAGGAGCCCCTGAGCCGAGAGGCGTCCCCAAGCGGACATCGCCGACAGG
>CAVKQI010000112.1:0-6728 GCA_963658405.1 bacterium
GATGCGGACCTAAGCAAAACTGGCGCTCGCTGCAAAGGATGCGAGCCATTCTGCGACGGTCCGGTGCATTACGATGGTGAATACGTTGCTTAGTTATACGCGCCAATTATATTTACATATCCCAACTATATTACTAAATGCTCATTCAAAAATCAATCGACGCACACATTTTCACAGCCAACCGGCCGAGGGAGCGGATGGCGTCCAGGTAATTAAAAAAGACCGATACAATAACTCTGCATCGGTCTTTCCATCATCTGGAACAAATATAATTATTAGTCCTCGTTCTTGATGATCTCTTTCTTGTTGTAGGAACCGCAGTTCTTGCAAACTCTGTGAGGCATCATCAGGGCGCCGCATTTGCTGCACTTTACCAGTGCCGGAGCAGACATTTTCCAGTTTGCTCTTCTCATATCTCTATGGCTCTTAGAAGACTTATTCTTCGGACAAATAGACATTCGTTACACCTCCTTAGCATTCCCTTTGTCATGGGAGAGATTGCTGTTCCCCATAGGGAAAGCTGGGCACAAGCCCAAAACACAAGGCATATTATATAGTCTCATACCGTGATTGTCAACCACTTATTTGCAAAGTGCGCCGCTCCTATGCCAAAAAAGCAGGCCTGTCTGTATATTCTTATTTGCAAAGTGCGTAGGTTTCTCTGGCGATGGCCAGCTCTTCGTTGGTGGGGATCACCAGCACCTTTACCTTGCTCTCCGGTGTGGAGATGATTCTGTCCTCGCCTCTCTTGGCGTTCTCTGCCGGATCGAGTGCTACGCCCAGGTAGTGCAGATAGGAGCAGACCTTGTCACGGACGATATCGCTGTTTTCGCCGATGCCGGCAGTAAAGCAGATCACATCTACGCCGTCCATGGCTGCCGCATAGCTGCCGATATATTTGGCTACGCTGTAGCAGAAGCCCTCTACGGCACGCACGCCGCCGGGGTTGCCTTCTTCATAAGCGTTCTCCAGATCTCTGGAATCGGAGGATAGACCGCCGGAAAGTCCCAGCATGCCGGATTCCTTATTGAGGATCTTCATGATGCTGTCAATATCCAGGCCTTCCTTATGCGCCAGGAATTCGATGATGGCCGGATCGATGCTGCCGCAGCGGGTTCCCATCACCAGACCGTCCAAGGGGGTCATGCCCATGGAGGTATCTACGCATTTGCCGTTTTTGACAGCGGATACGCTGGCGCCGTTGCCCAGGTGGCAGACGATGGTCTTAAGGCTCTCATAGGGCTGTCCAAGGAAAGCGGCTGCCTCTTTGGATACGTAGGAATGGCTGGTGCCGTGGAAGCCGTAGCGGCGGATCTTATAATCCTCATAATAGTGATAAGGAACCGCATAGACATAGGCCTTTTCCGGCATGGTCTGGTGGAAAGCGGTATCGAAAACAGCCACCATGGGGGTGTTCGGCATCAGTGCCTGGCAGGCTGCAATACCGGTCAGGTTGGCAGGATTGTGCAGGGGTGCCAGATCCTCGCAGTCCCGGATAGCTTCCAGCACATCCTCGTCGATGCGCACGGACTCGGTGAATTTCTCACCGCCGTGGACCACACGATGTCCCACAGCGCCGATCTCATCCAGAGAGCTGATGATGCCGTTCTCGGAATCTGTCAGTGCATCCAGTACCAGCTGAATGGCCTTCTTATGATCCGGGATCTCCACATTCACCTTCTGCTTGGGCTTGCCGTCCTTTTTATTTTCATAGGTAAAAGAACCGTCCAGACCGATTCTCTCGCAAAGGCCCTTGGCCAGCAGCTTCTCTGCCACGGCATCGATGACCTGAAACTTTAAAGATGAACTCCCGCAATTGATTACAAGTATATTCATTGTTACCCCCTTTTGTCGCTGTCTTGCAGCGACAATCTGAGGAGAATTTCGCGAAGGCGAATTCCCTGACGCTATCCCCATGGATGACGCTTGCGGCATCCATGGAGTCAGGAAAAAAGTTATCGAGCTTTTTTTCTGACTTGCCCCATTTTGTCACTGCAATAGTAATTCACGGATGCCCCAGGGGCATCCGTGGTGTTTACAGAAATACTGTCAGGCTGTTCTTTTTATAAGGAAAGCTGTGCCTGTACGGCGGTCAGTGCCACGACACCGACGATATCCTCCCAGCTGCAGCCGCGGGATAAGTCGTTGACCGGCTTTGCGATACCCTGCAGCATGGGGCCGTATGCCTCTGCCTTTGCCAGACGCTGTACCAGCTTGTAGCCGTTGTTTCCGGCATCCAGGTTCGGGAAGATCAGTACGTTGGCTCTGCCTGCCACCGGGCTGCCGGGTGCCTTGGACTTGGCTACTTCCGGTACCATAGCGGCATCTGCCTGCATCTCACCGTCTACGAGCAGGGAAGGATACTGTGCATGAGCGATCCGTACAGCCTCTGTGACCTTATCGACCAGGGGATGCTTTGCACTGCCCTTGGTGGAGTGGGAAAGCATAGCCACGATGGGCTTGGTGCCTACCAGTGCCTGGAAGCTGCGGGCGCTGCTGTCTGCGATGGCTGCCAGCTCTTCGCTGGTGGGATCCTGGTTCAGACCGGAATCAGCGAAGATGAAGGTACCGTTGGCGCCGTACTCGCAGTCCGGCACTACCAGCAGGAAGAAACCGGATACCAGCTTGACGCCGGGTGCGGTGCGCAGGATCTGCAGCGCAGGACGAAGGGTATCTGCTGTTGCATGGCAGGCACCGGCCACCATGCCGTCTGCATCGTTATTCTTTACCATGACGACACCAAAGGTAAGGGGATCATTTAAGAGGATCTCTCTGGCCTTCTCCGGGGTCATGCCCTTACTCTTACGGCACTCATAGAGTACGTTCACATACTCGTCCAGCTTGGGTGTGGTAGCGGGATTGACGACGGCCACCTTCTGCAGATCGAGCTCCAGCCATCTGGCGCCTTCCATGATCTTCTCCTCATCGCCTACGAGGACCAGATCTGCAATTCCTTCCTCCATGATGTGGGCAGCAGCCATTAAGGTTCTTCTGTCTGAGGTCTCGGGCAGTACGATTTTCTTCTTGTCTCTTCTGGCTTTTTCCTTGATGGAATCAATAAATGCTGACATCCTTCTCTCTCCTTTTTGTGCTATAATGGTTCTCGCAGTGCCCGCCCGAAGGCAGGGGCGCTGTCCGTACCATTTAATATGTACTGATTTTTGTACCGGGCGCATGTCTGCATCCTGCCTCTGCGGCAGAATATACTGCATTTACAGTACTTTGGGGCATCGCTCTGTACGCTTATTATATGCTTCTATATTATTGTATACAATAAATTCACGGTGCTGTTCAAGTTTCTTTTTCAGTACATCCCGATAGTTTTTTAACAATCCATTCGTGATCCTATCGGAGAATTCGCCTTCGCGAATTCTCCTCAGGGTGCCGCTGCGAAGCAGCGGCACAGGAGGTAGAATGAAAGTCACAGCTGTCATTGCGGAATGCAATCCTCTGCACCGCGGTCATGTTTATCTGCTGCAGAAGGCCAGGGAAGAAACGGAGGCCGATTATCTCCTGCTGCTGATCAGCGGCAATTTTGTGCAGCGGGGGGCGCCTGCGGTCATTGACAAATATGCCCGCTGCCGGGCGCTGCTCTCCTGCGGAGCCGATGCAGTCTTAGAACTCCCTGTGCCCTATGCCTGCTCCGGTGCGGATTACTTCGCCCGGGGCGCCGTCAGCCTCTTAGATCAGCTGGGGGTGGTCACCACGCTCTGCTTTGGCTCCGAGAGCGGCGATATCCGGGCACTGGAGCGATCCGCCGACCTTTTGCAGGAGGAATCCCCGGCCTTTAAAAGTGCCATGCAGGAAGGCCTTCGGACCGGTCTGTCCTATCCCGCTGCCAAAGCCGCTGCCCTGGCCCAGGATGCCCCGGCAGGATCCAACGACCTGCTGGCCACGGAATACTGCAAAGCACTGCGGCAGCGCCGCAGTACGATAAAGCCCTATGCCGTCCGCCGCACCAGCGCCGCCTCCGCCTCCTCGCTGCGCGGGCTCATGCTTCCGGGCGAACAAAAGGAGCCTATAGGAAGCAGGATTACCGATATCTCCGATGCAAAGCCGGATACCAGGATACCTGCTGACCATCCTGTACTGGAAGAAGAGCTCCCACCTCCCATGTATACCCTGTGGCAGGAAGCCCTGGGGAAAAGCGCGCCGCTTTGCGCAGATGACTTTTCCTGGCCGCTTCTCTATAGGCTGCGGATGATCTCTGCCTCGGGACAGGATCTCACCGACTATCTGGATGTCTCCCCAGCCCTGACTGCCCGCATGGAAAAATACCTGCCGTCCTTTACCGCCTATACCGACTTCTGTGCGCTGGTAAAGAGCCGGAACTTCACCTATACCCGCATCTCCAGAGCCCTGCTCCATATTCTCCTGGAGCTTCGCGGCGATGATATGTCCCGCTGGATTTCCGGCGGAATGACAGGCTATGCCAGACTTCTGGGTTTTCGCTCTCAGGCGGCGCCTCTTCTTACTGCTATAAAAGAGAACACCGACATCCCCCTGCTCTCCAAGCTTTCCAGGGCCTCCTCCCTGCTGGCGCCTGACTTTGTCTCCCTTCTGGAGACCGATATTCGCTGCTCCATGCTCTATGACGATGCGGTCCGGCAGAAATACCATACTGCATCGCCCCAGATCCATGAATGTCAGCGCTCACCGATCATACTTTAAACTGCCGCAATGAGCGGCACAAATAGCCCTGCGCGCAAACTGAATTAGAAATCAGCTTCAGCAAATCTGAAATTTACCTTTTGATTTCTCCGGCGATGATGCCTACGGAATGGAGATTAACATGAACACGGAATTTTTTAAGAAAAACAGTTATCTGAAGATTTTTGCTTCCTACTATAAGCCCCATATCCATCTGTTTATCCTGGATATGTTCTGCGCTCTTCTGGTATGCCTCATCGATCTGGCTTTTCCCACAGCCTCGCGCTACTGCATGCAGCATCTGCTGCCGGAGCAGGCTTTCTCTGCTTTCTTTGCGGTCATGGCCATCCTGGCCGGGGCCTATGTGCTCAAGGGCATTCTGTACTATGTCATCACCTACTGGGGGCATCTCCTGGGTGCCCTTATGGAGACGGATATGCGCCGGGATCTCTTTGCCCAGATGCAGCGTCTTTCCTTTTCCTTTTATGACCGCAACCGCACCGGTCAGCTCATGAGCCGGGTCACCGGAGACCTCTTTGAGATCACGGAGCTGGCCCACCACGGCCCGGAGGATCTCTTCATCTCCTGCGTCACCATTCTGGGAGCCTTTTCCATCATGCTCTCCATTCGCTGGGAGCTGGCTGTCGTCGTCTTCGCCGTCATCCCGATCTTTCTGGCCTATACCGCCTTTACGCGCCGGAAAATGATGGACGCCTCTGCGCAGCTCAAGATCAAGCTGGCGGGTGTCAACGCCGAGGTGGAATCCGCCATCTCCGGCATGCGCACCGCCAAGGCCTTCGCCAATGAAAAAAGTGAGCGGGCCAAGTTCGGCCGCGCCAACGGGCAGTTTCTGGAATCCAAAAGAGGCTACTACAAGGTCATGGCCCTGTATCAGTCCGGCATGGAATTCTTTATGGGAATCCTCTCGGTGCTGGTCATCGCCATCGGCGGTCTCATGATCATGAAGGGCAAAATGGATTTTATCGACCTTACTACCTTCGCCCTTTATATCACCACATTTATCACACCTATCCGCAAGCTCTCCGCCTTTGTGGAGCAGTATATGCAGGGCATGGCAGGCTTTAAGCGCTTCACCGCCCTTATGCGTCAGGACCCGGAAATTCAGGATGCCCCGGATGCACAGCCCCTTTGCGAGGTAAAGGGACACATTGTCCTTAAGGACGTCTCCTTCCGCTATCAGGACGACAAGAAGCCGGTCCTCTCCCACGTCAATATGGAAATATGCCCCGGGGAGACCATCGCCGTGGTAGGCCCCTCCGGCGGCGGCAAGACCACCCTCTGCCAGCTCATTCCCCGGTTTTACGATGTCACCGAGGGTTCTCTGACCATAGACGGCAAGGACGTCCGCTGCCTGCAGCAGGATTCCCTGCACCAGGCCATCGGCATCGTCCAGCAGGATGTCTTTCTTTTCTCTGGTTCCGTCAAGGACAATATTCTCTACGGCAGACCGGATGCCACTCTGGAAGAAGTGATGGAAGCCGCCAGAAAGGCTGAGATCTATGACGACATCATGGCCATGCCCCAGGGCTTTGATACCGAGGTAGGAGAACGGGGCGTCCTTCTCTCCGGCGGACAGAAACAGCGCATTTCCATTGCCAGGATCTTTCTTAAAAATCCGCCCATCCTGATCCTGGATGAGGCGACTTCCGCCCTTGATACCGTCACGGAGGCCCGCATCCAGCACGCCTTTGATGCACTGGCCAGAGGAAGGACCACCCTGATCATCGCCCACCGCCTCTCCACCATCCGGAATGCCTCCCGCATTCTCCTTATCGATGAGGCAGGCATCAAGGAAGAAGGCACCCACCGGGCGCTGATGGAAAAGGACGGAGAATACGCCGCCCTGTACAGGACACAGTGTCTCATACAATCCTGAGAATGATGTATCCGAACAAATAGCGTATTTAACTTCCAAACTTCTCTCACGGCTGTCTGCGCTGCAGGCCCCGGGCAGCCGTGATCACCAACCGGAGAAATCGCCTACGGCACAAATAGCCCTGAACGCAAAAGCAAATCTGAAATTTGCTTTGCGATTCCTCCGGCGAGAACGCCTGCGG
>CAVKQI010000113.1:0-6706 GCA_963658405.1 bacterium
AAATTCGCAAACCGAATTAAAAATTCGCAAACCGAATTAAAGATTCGCTTGCAGTTTCTCCGGCATAAGCACCTGCGGAATGGAGAGAATATGTCAGAAAAAAGAGTATTAGCATTTGATTACGGCGCCAGCAGCGGCAGAGGCATCGTGGGAAGCTTTGACGGCAAGAGCCTCACCCTGCAGGAGATCCACAGATTTTCCAATGACCCGGTCATCGTAAACGGCACCATGTACTGGGACACCCTGCGCCTGTTCTTTGAGTTAAAGCAGGGCCTGATCCGCGCCAAGCATGCCGGCGGCTTTGACAGCATCGGTATCGATACCTGGGGCGTAGACTTTGGTCTTTTAGACAATCACGGCATGCTCATCGGCAATCCGGTACATTACCGGGATGCGCGGACGAACGGCATGTGTGAGAAGAGCTTTTCCCTCATCGACAAGGATGAATTTTACGGGATCACCGGCAATCAGTTCATGGACATCAATACGGCTTTCCAGCTCCTGGCTTTAAAGGAGCAGCAGCCGGATATCCTGGAAAAGGCCGAGACGCTGCTTTTTACACCGGACCTGCTCAACTATTTCCTGACAGGCATCAAGCGGGCAGAGTATTCCATCGCCAGCACATCCCAGCTTCTGGATGCGCACAATCGCTGCTGGTCAGACAGAGTGATCGATGCCCTGGGTCTGCCCCGCAGGATCTTCCCGGAGATCGTGCCCAGCGGCACCAAGCTCGGCGGTCTCTCTCCGGAGATCTGCGAAGAGCTGGGGCTGCATGATGTGGATGTGGTGGCTATCTGCGGACACGATACCCAGGATGCGCTGGTGAGCGTACCGGCTTCGGAAAAAGACTTTATCTTTATCAGCTGCGGCACCTGGTCCCTGTTCGGCACAGAGCTGGATGCCCCTATCATCAACGGAGATTCCGCGCGGCTTAATATCACCAACGAGGGCGGCTACGGAGGAAAGATTTCCTTCCTTAAGAACATCATCGGTCTGTGGCTGATCCAGGAGAGTCGCCGCCAGTGGATCCGCGAGGGCAAGGAATACAGCTTCGGCCAGCTGGAAAAGATGGCTGCCGCAGAGCCTGCCTTCCGCTGCTTTATCGATCCCGATGCACCGGAGTTCGTGCCGGCAGGCAATGTGCCGGAGCGTATCCGCGAGTACTGCCGCCGCACAGGTCAGCCTGTGCCGGAGACAGAGGGACAGATCGTACGCTGCATTGATGAGAGTCTGGCCTTTAAGTACAGAGACAGCCTTTCCGAGATCGAGGCCTGCACCGGCAAGGATTACAAGACCATCTATCTGGTGGGCGGCGGCACCCAGAGCGGCCTGCTTTGCCGCATGACAGCCTGCGCATGCCACAGACGTGTCTCTGCAGGTCCTGTGGAGGCTACTGTATACGGCAACCTGATGCTGCAGCTGATGAGTGCCGGAGAAGTAGGCAGCATCGAAGAGGCGCGCAGCATTATCCAGAGCTCCCCGGATATTCATATCTACGAGCCGGAAGATGAGAGCGCATGGGAGGATGCATATCACCGCTATCTGGAAGTAACCAGAAAGTAAATCGCTCGCCCGAAACTGCAAAAGAGGTCTGAGGATCAGAGAATGAAAAGGTAAGCAGACCGACTGACCATAATGAACCATACGACCGACCGGTTTCCCCGGCCCGACAGGAGACGCAAAGGCAAGGATGCGCTCCCCGGACCGGGGAATTGCTTTATAAAAAGATTGATTCGGAAATTATCTATTCTCGGATTTATTTTTGGCTCATTCGGATAGGAACGTCTGCAGGGAATTTGGACGCAGCTGGCTGTAAAGATTCTTTTACGGGAAACCGTCATCGGATCAGGGACATGCACGGAAGAATGGAGTATACTGAATCCATGAGCGCAGAAAACAAGACGAAAAAAGTGAATATCCTGTTTCGCTTTAAGACCCTGCGGACATCCATTCTGATCCCATTCCTGCTGCTGACGGTAGGAACGGTGCTTTTTTTCATGTTTATTTCCGCATCCAGGACCCGGGATATGATGCTGGAGTCCGCCACGGATTATACCCATCAGCTGGTGGATATGGCCAATAAGGACGTGGACTCCTATTTTTCCAATCTGGAAAACATCGCCCAGCTGATCATGAACAGCGCCGATACCCGCAATTATCTGGCTTATGAGGAGAGCGACCGGGGAACCGCAGAATACTTAAGCTGCGTCCGCAGACTGGAGCAGCAGTTCATGACGCTGCGGGAGACCAGAGACGATATTTACAATATCGGCATCGTGGGATTAAACGGCAGATATCTGATCAACAATGATGAGGTAGAGATCAATCCGGACGCCCGTCTGGATGAAAAGGAATGGTACCAGAAGGCCCTCCAGGGAGAGGAGTCCGGGGTCTATTCCCATGTACAGAACGTGGTAAAAGGGGAGTATGTCTGGGTGGTCACCCTGAGCCGTACCATCCGGGATGCGGAGACCAATGCGGTGATCGGCGTCCTGTTTATCGACATGAATTACAGCTCCATCACATCCCTGTGCGAGAGCATCAATCTGGGCACCAGAGGCTATGTCTTCGTGATAGGAGAGGACGGCGGCATTATCTATCACCCCAAGCAGCAGCTTCTTTACAGCGGGCTGCAGGCGGAGGAGACAGCGCATATTCTTGCCGCAGAAAACGGCAGCTTTGCCGCAGAGGATAAACAGCGCATTTACACCGTGTCTCATTCCGATGTCACAGGATGTACCATCGTGGGCGTGGCATATTTAAGCGATCTGATGCAAAACAGCAATCGGCTGCAGCAGATCTATGTGATCCTGGCAGCGGTACTCATCATCATTGCGGCTGTGGTGGCGGCGGTGCTGTCCCAGATGATCTCCGAGCCTATCCGTACACTGGCGGATTCCATGGCCAGCGTGGAAAAGGGAAGATTCGATCTGCGCATCGAAAATCCCGGCTATACCAATGTGATCGGCGATCTGATCCGAGCCTATAACGTCATGCTCTCCCGGATCAGCGACCTGATCGAGCAGATCAGGGAAGAACAGTCGGAAAAGAGAAAGAGCGAGCTGGCGGCCCTGCAGGCCCAGATCAACCCGCATTTCCTCTATAATACGCTGGATTCCATTATCTGGATGGCAGAGGGCAAAAAGAACGCGGAAGTCATTCAGATGACCGTCTCTCTGTCGAGGCTCCTTCGCCGTTCCATCAGCAATAAGGACGAATTCGTCAAAGTCAGCGACGAGATCGGCTACGTCAGCGAGTATTTAAAGATCCAGAAAATGCGTTACCACGACAAGCTCGATTATGAGATTGACCTGGATAAGGAGGTGGAGTATTGTTATGTGCCCAAACTTATTATCCAGCCCCTGGTGGAAAATGCGATCTACCACGGCATCAAGTTAAAGCCGCAAGGAGGATGCATCCATATTGTCGGCAGAAAAGAGGAGGATCATCTGCTGATCCGGGTGACAGATGACGGCGTGGGTATGGACAGCGAGACGCTGCAGCATATTTTCGATGAGAAAAAGGAAAAAACCGGCAGCGGCGTAGGCATCAACAATGTAAATCGCCGCATCAAGCTTTGCTATGGAGAGGAGTACGGCCTCTGGTATGAGAGCAGTCCCGGCAAGGGCACCGGCGTGGACGTGATCCTGCCGCTTGCATGGAGTGCACCGGCAAAGGGAGAGGAGCAGGCAGATGGCTGAAAATAAAAACAGACGGATGCATATTCTGGGCGCTCTGTTTGCGGGATTCTGCGCTGCGTTGATCCTTTCTGCGGTGGTGCTGCTCTACAGACGAAGCGCCGATGACTCCCTTTATATCATCTATATCACCAAGTCCCGTTCCACCAATAATGATTTCTGGGATGCGGTCAAAAAGGGCGCCGATACGGCTGCGAAGGAAAATAATGCCAGGATCGAAGTGATGATGCCGGAAAATGAGACCAGGATCGACCAGCAGAATGAGATGATCCTGGAGGCGGTGTCCAAAAGGCCGAGCGCCATTGTAGTGACCCCGGCCTCGGAGACCAGGACCATAGAGGCATTAAAAAAGGTCAAGGAAGCCGGCATCCCCCTGGTATTTGTAGATTCCACTACAGAAGAGGCGGTGGCGGATGCCATGGTCTGCACCGACAATGTGGAGGCAGGACGGAAAGTGGGAGAGCGGATCGCTTCCTCCATTACGGGGCAGGATGTGATCGGCGTTGTCAGCCACGTGCAGGGCGTTTCCACGGCCAGAGAGCGGGAACAGGGACTGCGGGAAGGACTGGGAGAGCATGCTTCCCAGATCGTGGAGACGGTCTACAGCAATTCCATCGCCGAACACGGCGCCGAGGTGACGCAGCAGATGCTGAAGGACCACCCGGAGATCACCTATATCGCGTGCATGAATGAGGATTCCACTGTGGGCGCTTCCCGGGGCGTGAAGGCAGCAGGGGCAGAGGATCGCGTCACGGTGGTAGGATTTGACAATGCCCTGGAGTCCATTCAGGATATGGAAGAGGGAAGGATCGATGCGCTGGTGGTTCAGAAAGCCTTCACCATGGGATATCTGGGTATCGAGAATGCGGCCAGACTGGTAAGGGGCGAAGCGGTGGACTACTTCACCGATTCCGGCTCGGTACTGGTGGACCGGGATACCATGTATGATGAACAGAACGAGGAATTGCTCTTTCCGTTTTATCTGACCCAGGAATAAAGTACAGCAAAGCCCGCAGCAGACACAGGGGGCTTGCTTTGAACAGACAGTCTGCAGATAGGAGAGTATATGTACAAGGTACTCTTTACGGATGATGAAATTCTGACCAGAGAGGCAGTGGCGGAGAATACGCCCTGGGAAGAGGCCGGCTTTACCCTGATCGGCACAGCCCAGGACGGCAGAGAGGCGATCGCCCTGATGGAAAAGGACGAGCCGGCACTGCTGATCACGGATATCTGCATGCCGGTCATGGACGGCCTGGAGCTGGCGGCCTATGTCCGCGAGCATTTTCCCGGGATGAAGGTGATCATCCTAAGCGGCTACGATGAGTTTTCCTATGCCAGAAAAGCCTTGCAGTACGGGGTCTCGGAGTATATCCTAAAACCCATTACCTCTATAGAATTAAAGGAGGAGCTGGAAAAGATACGCGCCCAACTGGACAAGGAAAACCAGAGCCGCACGCAGATGGAAAAGCTCAGGCAGGACTATGAGAAAAACCGCCCTCTGCTGCGGGAGAGATTCTTAAATCAGCTCCTGGAGGGTAGAGGCGGAGAGGAAAATATCCAGCAGCAGCTGGAGGATATGGAGATCGACCTCAGAGGAAAGCGGCAGGCGGTGCTTCTGATCGGTGCCAATAATGAGATCGAGTGGAAGCAGGAGCATCCGGACATCGCCCCGGAGCTGATGCGGTTCATTCTCAGCAATGCAGCCCAGGAACTGGTGGGAGAAGAAGAAAACGCCGTGCTCTTTCGCGGTCCCGGAGATCACAGTGTGCTGGTGCTGGCCAGAGACAGCGACGAGGCGCTGCAGCAGGCGATCACCCGGATCGGTGCCAAGGTGAATCAGGCTTTTTCCCAGTATATGAATTTAAAGCTCTGCGTGGTGGTGGGAAAGACCGTCGGCTCTCCCAGGGCCTGGAAGGAATCCTACGAGAGCGCCTGCCGCACGGAAGGGTACCGGTATCTTTTTGACAACGGCGGCCTGCTCTATGCTGCGGACTTTGAGGAAAAGGACGCTTCTTCTATCCGCACGTCGCTCTGGAGTGATGATCTGGTGCTGGCCATCAAGACGGGAAGCCGGGAAGAGGTCACTCGGAAGGTGCATGACTATTTTACGGCCCTGCGTCAGGCAGAATGCCAGCGAAGCACCTTGCAGATCTACATCCAGAACTGTGTGCTGGCCATCTGGATCACATTGGAAGAGAGAGGGACCCTGCAGGCCGAGGAGTACGGAGAGGAAGGCAACTTTATCAAAGGACTCCAGGAATACAGGCATCTGTCGGATATTGAGAAGGCATTTCTGGATTATGCCCTCACCCTTTCCGAGAAGATCGCCCGAAAGAGGGACAGCGGCAGTCAGGCGCTGGCACTGCGGGCCCTGGATTATATGGAAAAGAACTATATGCGCACGGATCTTTCTCTGAATACGGTATGCGAGTATCTGTCGGTGAGTGTCAGTTACTTCAGTATGGTATTTAAGACGGAGGCGAAGGAGACTTTTGTGGAGGCCCTGACCCGGATCCGCATGGAAAAGGCCAGGCAGATCCTGGAGACGACCAGTCTTAAGAACTACGAGGTGGCGGAGAAGGTGGGGTATAATGACCCGCATTATTTCAGTGCCACTTTTAAAAAGCAGGTGGGGATGACGCCGACTGAATATGCAAAGAAGACGCGCGGATAGGCAGCAATACAAACCGCCCGGAGGAATTGATATCCTCCGGGCGGTTTTGCGTTGCTGCACAGACGATTGGATACCCGGCCACCCGCTCCCTCGGCCGGCTGGCTTGTGTAGCATCTCTATTAAAAACACTTTTTTTACAAATTGGTGTTTCTTTTTTTAGAAAAAGTGATAGAATAGCACTTGTCTGAAATAATAAGCGCAAAAAATGTCCTGTTCAGAGCAAGAAACGGCTAATTTGTGCAGAATTGCATATCGAAAAGGTAGGGATAAAGGCAAAATGACGGGAAGTCGTCATAGTGCACAAAAAAAGAGGTAAAAAATATGCTGTAAG
>CAVKQI010000114.1:0-6642 GCA_963658405.1 bacterium
GAGCTGGCACAGGAAGTCTGCGACCGCAACGGATGGACCCTGGTAAAGCAGCCCATCGACTGGGATGCCAAGGACGCAGAGCTTGATTCCGGCGCTATCGACTGCATCTGGAACGGCTTTACCATGAACGGCAGAGAGGATTCCTATACCTGGACAGAGCCTTATATCGACAATTCACAGGTAGTTGTAGTACCCACAGATGCAGGCATTTCTTCCCTGAAGGATCTGGCCGGCAAGAATGTAGGCGTACAGAAGGATTCCAGCGCACTGGCAGCCTTAGAGGGTGATCAGGCAGAGCTGGCCGCTACATTCGGAAGCCTGACCCAGTATGCAGATTACAATACCGCATTTATGGATCTGGAGCAGGGCGCACTGGATGCCGTAGCTATCGACGTAGGTGTGGCAAATTACCAGATCGCGGATAAGTCCGACAAGTTTGAGATCCTTACCGAGCAGCTTTCCACCGAGCAGTATGCCGTAGGCTTCAAGCTTGGCAATACCGAGCTGCGTGACAAGGTGCAGGCTACTTTAGACGACATGTTCGAAGACGGCACCGTAGAGAAGATCGCTGAGAAGTATGCTGATTACGGTGTGCCGGAGAGCCTCTATGTAGCAGGCAGAGGCGACGTGGCCGATGAGGGCACCGCAGTAGAAGAGACTGCTGATGAGGCAGCTTCCGCAGAGGAGAGCGATGCAGAATAAGCATGCGGCTTTTGCATCGGATATGGTAACTGTTCAGCGTTTATTTCGGATTTGCTCTGCAAATTCAGGATGCGGCCGGGCAGTGACACAATAGGATAATACGGTTTTATCCGGCAAGAAGTCGGATGAAACACTGACGCCTCGCCGGGCCTCAAAACCCGGCGGGGTATTCTTGCAGAAAAGAGGACGAAGCTATGACAATGGGAACGATAGTTGCACAGTTGATGGAAGGCATGGGGACGACAGTACTGATCTTTGTGCTGACCCTTATTTTTTCCATGCCCCTGGGTCTGGCTGTGGCACTGCTGCGCATGAGCAAAGCCAAAGTCCTCTCCCTGCTGATGAAGATCTACATTTCCATTATGCGCGGCACACCCCTGATGCTGCAGCTGATCTGCGTGTATTTCGCGCCTTACTATGTCTTCGGCATCCGGATCTCCTCCGGCTATCGCTTTGTCGCCGTGATCCTGGCCTTTGCCATGAACTATGCGGCATACTTTGCCGAGATCTATCGCTCCGGTATCGAGAGCATTCCTGTGGGACAGTATGAGGCAGCCAAAGTGCTGGGCTACAGCAGGAGCCAGACCTTTTTCCGTATCATTCTGCCGCAGGTCTTCAAGCGCATTCTGCCCCCTGTCACCAATGAGGTCATCACCCTGGTAAAGGATACCTCCCTGGCCTTCGTCATCGCCACGGCGGAGATGTTTACCATCGCCAAGCAGATCGCAGCCAAAGAGACCAATATCATGCCGCTGATGGTAGCCGGCATCTTCTATTATATCTTTAACCTTCTGGTGGCATGGGTGATGCAGCGGTTAGAGAAACACTATGCTTATTACAGAGGCTGATTATTAATCGAAGCATGACCGGGTGGCCAATAAGAACACATTGCTTAAGAAGCCGCAAAGAAAGGACAACAGACAGATGAACATATTGGAAATCAACCACATCAAAAAAGCATTTGACGGCAACGGCGTCCTCAAGGATGTATCCCTGTCTGTGGCAGAGGGAGAAGTAGTCTCCATCATCGGTCCCTCCGGCTCCGGCAAATCCACCCTCCTGCGCTGCGCCACCATGCTGGAGACCATGGACGGCGGAAGCCTGCAGTACCTGGACAAGGTGGCAGCCCGTGAAGAAAACGGCCGCTGCGTCTACGCCTCCAAGGCAGAGCTGAAGGGGATCCGCAGATATTTCGGTCTGGTCTTCCAGAGCTTTAACCTCTTTCCCCATTACTCCGTACTGAAAAATATCACCGAGCCGGCCGTACTGGCAGGAGAGAGCCCCAAGGCGGCAGAGGCTTATGCCAGAGAACTGCTTGCCAAGCTTGGACTTGCGGAAAAGGCAGACGCCTATCCCTTTCAGCTCTCCGGCGGACAGTGCCAACGCGTCTCCATCGCCAGAGCCCTGGCTTTAAAGCCGAAGCTCCTTTTCTTTGACGAGCCCACCTCCGCCCTGGATCCGGAGCTGACCGCAGAGGTCTTAAAGGTCATCAAGGACCTGGCAGCCCAGCATATGACCATGATCATCGTCACCCATGAGATGCAGTTCGCCAGAGAACTTTCGGACCGCATCATCTTCTTAGAGGACGGATTTATCCGGGCACAGGGCAGTCCTGAGGAATTATTTGCCACAAACGATGCCCGTGTCAGAGAATTTATTGGTAAATTTACGGTTTGACGCGATTTACATTCCTGTTTATACTATGGTCTGTATCAGCTTTTTCTGGTAAGAACAGTAACAGATATATTCTCAAGGAGGATCAGTTTGATGGAAAAGAAAGAGCAGCTCTACGAAGGTAAGGCAAAGAAGGTTTATGCGACCGAGGATCCGGATATCGTCATCGTGGATTACAAGGATGACGCCACCGCATTCAATGGCCTGAAGAAGGGCACCATTGTAGGCAAGGGTGTGATCAACAACAAGATGACCAACAAGATCATGCAGGTCATGGAGACCAAGGGCGTGCCCACACACTACGTGGAGCAGCTTTCCGACAGAGAGACTGCCGTAAAGAGAGTGGAGATCGTACCGCTTGAGGTCATCATCCGCAATGTGGCAGCAGGCAGCTTTTCCAAGAGACTGGGCGTGCCGGAGGGTACCCAGTTCACCGAGCCTACCATTGAGTTCTCTTATAAGAACGATGACCTGGGCGATCCGCTGATCAACAGCTACTTCGCAAGAGCACTGGATCTGGCTACCTGGGAAGAGATCGACAAGATCAAAGAGTATGCCTTCAAGGTCAATGATGTCTTAAAGGAGTACTTCCTGCAGGCCGGCATCAAGCTCATCGACTTCAAGATCGAGTTCGGCCGTTTCCACGGACAGATCCTTCTGGCAGACGAGATTTCTCCCGATACCTGCCGTCTGTGGGATGTCAATACCAATGAAAAGCTCGATAAGGACCGCTTCCGCCGTGATCTGGGCAATGTGGAAGAGGCTTATAACGAAGTATTCAAGAGACTGGGTCTCGACTAATTTGTATAATACGGCTGTCCCTGGGGGCAGCCTTTGAGAGCATGCAGGCGACCGTCCGATTATATCGGGCGGCCGCTGTGTTTGCGTAAACGGCATTCACGCAAAAGAAAGGTAAGCATGGAAGAATTAAGAATACAGGTGCAGCAGGATGACAGGCTGGGCGAGGAGTGCGGTGTCTTCGGCGCCTATGACCTGGACGGCGGACAGGAAGTGGCCAGGACCATCTATTACGGTCTTCTGGCACTGCAGCATCGTGGACAGGAGAGCTGCGGTATCGCTGTCAGCGACACAGGCGGTCCCAAGGGAAAGGTGATCAGCCACAAGGATATGGGACTGGTCAACGAGAACTTTAATCCGGAAGTGCTGGATAAATTAAAGGGTGACATCGGCGTAGGACATGTGCGTTATTCCACTGCCGGCAGCTCCACCCGTGAAAATGCCCAGCCCCTCGTCATCAATTATGTAAAGGGTGCCCTGGGTATGGCGCATAACGGCAACCTGATCAATGCCGCAGAGCTGCGTCATGAACTGGAGTATACAGGTGCGATCTTTCAGACCACCATTGACTCGGAGGTCATCGCCTATCACATTGCCAGAGAGCGTCTGAACTGCGGCAGTGTAGAGGAGGCTGTGGGCCGCGCCATGACAAAGATCAAGGGTGCTTACTCCCTGATCGTCATGTCTCCCCGCAAGCTCATCGGTGCCAGAGATCCCTTTGGCTTTCGGCCGCTGTGCATCGGCCGCCGGGAGAATACCTGGATCCTTGCCTCCGAGACCTGCGCCCTGGATACCGTGGGCGCTGCATTTGTGCGGGACGTGCTGCCCGGCGAGATCGTGACCATCAGCGGGGACGGCGAACTGAAGAGCGACTGCTCCCACTGCATCCCCAAGGCAGAGCAGGGGTCCTGCATTTTCGAGTACATTTACTTTGCCAGACCGGACAGCTTTATAGATGGCATCAGCGTCTACAATGCCAGAATCCTGGCGGGCAAATTCCTGGCTATGGATTCACCGGTGGATGCGGACCTGGTGGTAGGCGTGCCGGAATCCGGCAACTGCGCTGCACTGGGTTATTCCATGCAGTCCGGCATCCCCTACGGGCAGGCCTTTGTAAAAAATGCCTATATAGGCCGGACCTTCATTAAGCCCAACCAGCGCTCCAGAGAAAACAGCGTTCAGGTAAAGCTGAATGCTCTCCGGGATGCAGTAGAGGGTAAGCGCGTTATCATGATCGATGACTCCATCGTCCGCGGCACCACTTCCGACCGGATCGTCCATATGCTCAGGGAAGCCGGCGCCAAAGAAGTACACATGCGGGTGAGTTCCCCGCCCTTCTTATGGCCCTGCTATTTCGGCACCGACGTGCCGGCCAGAGAGCAGCTGATCGCCTATAACCGCTCGGTAGAGGAGATCCGTCAGGTCATCGGCGCCGATACGCTGGCTTATCTGGAGATTTCCCGCCTGGAGGAGATGGTAGGCGGAAAGCTTTCCATCTGCAAGGGCTGCTTTACCGGAGAATATCCCATGGATCCTCCCACAGAGGATATCCGGGGCGAGATCGAAAAGTGGGACGGCCTGCACCGGGGCAATGCCTGTCAGGGCAGGGAAGAACGTGCATAATAAGGAGAATTCGCCTGCGCGAAAATTTCCTTGTGCAGCCGCCGCAAGCAGCGGCAGAAAAAGGTAAAGTCTGAAAGAAATGCCTGATGGCATTTCTTTCAGACTCGATGGATGACGTAAACGTCATCCATTCGGGATCCTATCGGAGAATTCGCCTACGCGAAATTCTCCTCAGGGTGCCGCAGTAGACTGCGGCACAGGAGGTAAATATGAACAATTCCAAATATGTCAGTCCTCTCTCTGAGCGCTATGCCAGCAGAGAAATGCAGTACATTTTTTCACCGGACATGAAGTTCACCACCTGGAGAAAGCTCTGGATCGCTCTGGCAGAGACGGAGAAGGAGCTGGGGCTGGACATCACCCAGGAGCAGATCGATGAGCTGAAGGCGCATGCAGAGGATATCAATTATGAAGAGGCGAAAGCCAGAGAAAAGGTAGTGCGCCACGATGTCATGAGCCATGTCTACGCTTACGGCCTGCAGTGCCCCAAGGCAAAGGGCATCATCCACCTGGGCGCCACCAGCTGCTATGTGGGAGATAATACCGACATCATCATCATGCGGGAGGCACTGCGTCTGGTGCGCAGAAAGCTGATCAACGTGCTGGCTGAGCTGTCCAAGTTTGCAGAAGCCTATAAGGCACAGCCCACCCTTGGCTTTACCCATTTCCAGCCGGCACAGCCCACCACGGTAGGAAAGCGCGCCACCCTCTGGATGCAGGAATTCTGCCTGGATCTTCAGGAAGTGGAGCATGTGCTGGACAGCTTAAAGCTCCTTGGCAGCAAGGGCACCACCGGCACCCAGGCTTCCTTCCTGGAACTCTTTGACGGAGACCTTGACAAGGTAGATCGTCTGGATCCCATAATCGCAGAAAAGATGGGCTTCTCCGGCTGCTATCCGGTATCCGGCCAGACCTATTCCCGTAAGGTGGATACGATTGTTCTGAATACACTGGGCGGCATCGCGGCTTCTGCCATGAAGATGGCTACCGATATCCGTCTGCTCCAGCATCTGAAGGAAGTGGAAGAGCCCTTTGAGAAGAGCCAGATCGGCTCCTCCGCCATGGCTTATAAGCGCAATCCCATGCGCAGCGAGCGCATCTGTTCCCTGTCCCGCTATGTGATGATCGACGTGCTCAATCCGGCTGTGACCAGCGGCACCCAGTGGTTCGAGCGTACCCTGGATGACTCTGCCAATAAGCGTCTTTCCATCCCGGAGGGATTCCTGGCCATCGACGGTATCCTGGATCTTTGCCTGAATGTCACCGACGGATTAAAGGTTTATCCCAAGGTGATCGAGAAGCATCTGATGGCAGAGCTTCCCTTTATGGCTACCGAGAATATCATGATGGATGCTGTAAAGGCCGGCGGCGACAGACAGGAGCTCCATGAGAGGATCCGTGAGCTGTCCATGGAAGCAGGCAAGCGCATCAAGGAGGAAGGTCAGGATAATAATCTCTTAGAGCTCATTGCCGCAGATCCTGCCTTTAATTTAAGCCTGGATGACCTCAAGAAGTCCATGGATCCCAAGCGTTATATCGGCTGCGCACCTCACCAGGTGGAGAAATTCCTTGCAGATGTCATCGCACCGATCCTGGAGGAGAATAAGGATATACTGGGCGTGAAGGCGGAGATCAACGTATAAGACCGGCGCGGTCCGGATATGACGATAAAAAGCTGCAGTTGATATGAACTGCAGCTTTTTTGTGTATCAGCAAGCATATATCGTTATTTATTAATAACGCGATTTATAGCGGGGCGCCACCCGGACGCCGACCGGGCGAGCGGGTCCTGTCGGCGATGTCCGCTTGGGGACGCCTCTCGGCTCAGGGGCTCACGCCTAGCGG
>CAVKQI010000115.1:0-6370 GCA_963658405.1 bacterium
GCCAGACGCTTTTTAGCCTCCTCATCGCCGGCTTCCATGCGCTTTGCCAGCTCGATCTCCTCATCGGCTGTCAAGAGCGGTACCTTGCCGATCTCCTTTAAGTACATGCGGACGGGGTCCTCGATATTGGTGCCGTCCGGGACAGAGAGATCGATATTTTCCGTATCTACGTCCTCTGTCTCCTCGATGAGCTCCAGCTCTTCTTCCGGCACTTCATCGTCATCGTCCTCTGCCACACGGATGATGTCCACGCCGTTCTGCTCTAAGAGCTGCATCACCATGTCATACTGCTCTTCTTCCAGGTTCATATCCCCGAAGTAGTTGATGACTTCCTGGTATTCCAGCACATTTTTCTTTTTGCCGAGGGCCAGCAGATTCTCCAGCTTCTTGCGGAATTCCTCCGGGGTTCTTGCCACTTCCTCCTCCGGAGTGCTGTTTTCATAATCGTCATCCGCACTGTAGTCTGCCGCTGCCTTCTCCGGCTTTTCAGTCTTCTTTACCGGCTTTTTCTGTACTCTGGATACCGAAGACTTCGGTGTTTCTTTCTCTTCGTTTGTTTCCTTCGTTTCTTTTATTTCTTTCTTTTCACCGGCAGCCACGTCCCGCTGGAAAGGCTTATTGGCCATGCGGGCCTTCATAGCCTCTGCTCTTCTGGCTGCCCGTTCCTGCTGGGACATCTGCTGCTGATCCTCTGCTCTGACGATGATCACCTTGGATTTTCCGGCAGGTCTTTTTTTCACAGGAGCCTCCCCGGGGGTTCTGTCTCCCTCTGCCGGCGCAGACTTTTCCTCCGTCGCCTTGCTCTTTTCTGCCGTCTTTACGCTGCTCTTCTTAGCGCCGGCGGTCTTCTTTGTCTTCTTTTCCTCTAAGGCTGACTCCTTTGCGGCTGTTTCCTCTGCCGCTGCCTCCTGTGCGCTGTTTAATGCTGCGTCCTTTGTTTCCTGTGCTTTCGCCATTGTTTCTTTTCCTTCCGTGTTCATTTATGGCAGCGCCTGTACGCCAGGCGATCCCTCACTTTACTGTATATGAAAATGCACCTTTGCCAGTTCTTCCAGTGCCTTCTTTTCCCGAATGAGCGCTATCAGGGCGCCGGGGTCTGTATTCTCTGCCGTCTTGCGCTCATAACTGCCTTTGCGCACGGCATACAGGGCATCCTTAAAGGCCTTTTCTTTTTCCTCTCCGGTCTCCAGTCCCCTGACCCTGGTATTGAGCATATCCACGATCTGCTGCTGCTCGCTCTCCTGCGTAAACTGGCTGATCACAGAGGCACTCCCCTGCTTTCCTTTTTCCAGCTCCTCAAACAGAGCCTGGGCCGCCTGCCGGCAGATCCCTTCTGAAAAATCATCCGGCGAGATGTAGTTCTTTGCCTGGGCATAGAGTCCCGGATAGTCAGAAAACCAGGTCAGCAAAAGCCGCTGCGGTCTTTCCGCTGCCTCTTCCTTTTTGCCTCCTGCCGCACCGGATCTCTGAAAATTTCTCACCGGCAGAGGCTTTTTTTCCTCCGTCACGGTCTGCCCGTAGGAAGCAACCATGCGGCGCAGAGCTCCGGCATCGATGTAATATTTCTCTGCCATGGCCCGGAGATAATTTTCTCTCTCCACTTCTTCCTCAAAACCGCAGAGCTTTTTGGCCAGCTCTCTGGTAAAGGCGGTGCGCCCCGCCGGATCCTTTAGGTCATAGTCTCTCTCCAGCATCCGGATCTCGAAATAAAAGCAGTTTTCCGCTTCCTTTATGCGCTTTTCGAATTCTTCCTTCCCCAGAGCCTTCATGAATTCGTCCGGGTCCTTATAGGGCTTTAAATTCAGTACCTTTCCATTAAGTCCTGCTTCCTTCAGGATCTGAATGCCCCGAAGTGCCGCCTTCACACCGGCATTGTCGCTGTCATAGGAAAGGATCACCGTCTGCACATAGCGCTTCATCAGCGCCGCCTGCCCCTGCGTAAAAGCCGTGCCCAGGGAGGCGACCGCCTCCGTAAAGCCCGCCTGGTGCATGGCGATCACATCCATGTAGCCCTCGCAGATAATGAAATATCCCTTCCTCGTCTGCTTGGCCAGATGCAGGCCGTAGAGATTCCTGCTCTTATCAAAGATCTCTGTCTCCGGTGAATTCAGGTATTTGGGCTTTCCGTCCCCCATCACCCGGCCGCCGAAGCCGATGACCCGGTGATTGATATCCTGGATGGGAAACATGACCCTGTTCCAGAATTTATCGTGGAGTCCTCTTTTTTCATCGAAGACCGCCACACCGGAGGCCGCGATGATCTCATCGGAAAAACCCTTCTGCCGAAGGTGTCTGGTCAGATCACTGCTGCTGCCGTCTGCAAAGCCCAGGCCGAAATGATTCATGGTGGCATCCGACAGCTCTCTCTGCTGAAAATAAGCCAGTCCGTTCTTTCCCTTCGGGGAGCGCAGCATCCGGTAATAGTAGGTCGCTGCCTCTTTATTGACGGCCAAAAGCTGCGCCCGTCTCTGCTGGCTCTTTTTCATTTCTTCGCTGTAGGCCATCTCCGGGACGGGGATACCTGCCCGTTCCGCCAGGACCTTGACCGCCTCCTGAAAAGTATAGTTCTCATACTTCATCAGAAAGGTGATCACATTTCCCCCTGCGCCGCAGCCGAAGCAGTAAAAGATCTGCTTGTTCGGCGCCACGGAAAAGGACGGCGACTTTTCATTATGAAAGGGGCAGAGCCCAAAGTAACTGGCCCCCTTTTTCTGCAGATGCACGTAGCCGGAAATCACATCTACGATATCATTGCCGGTACGCACCTGTTCTATAAATTCGTCCGTATAACGCATTTCTGCCTCTGTCTGTTTTACTGCCAGGTCCTTGGAACGTAGAGCTCCTTGTATCTGGCGATGGCAAAGCGGTCTGTCATGGCACTGATATAGTCGCAGACCACACGTTCTCTGGAATCTCCCAGCTCCATCCGCTCTTTTAAGTAGTCCGGCAGCAGCTCTGTATGTCCCAGGTAATAGTCATACAGGGTCTCCACCAGCATCTCCGCCTTGTGCTCTTCTCCTTTGGCCTCCGGGTTCGTATAGACCCGCTCGAACATAAAGGTTCGGAGCTTTTGCATGGCGCCGGCCACTTCCTCTGACATGGCGATCACCGGCTTTCCCTGGCTGGTGCGTATGATGTCATGGATAAAGGTATTCAGCCTGCTGCCCAGGGTATTGCCCAGCACATCGCTGATCTCATGGGGGACATCCGCCTCGGTCAGTATCTTTCCGCGGATGGCATCGTCCATATCGTGGTGGAAATAGGCGATCTTATCCGAAAAACGGACGATCTGTCCTTCTAAGGTAGCCGGCATGCCCTTGGATTTATGATTTAAAATGCCGTCCTTCACTTCCCAGGTAAGGTTCAGGCCTTTGCCGTTTTTCTCCAGCACCTCCACGGTGCGAAGACTCTGCTGATTATGCGCAAAGCCTTCACTGCAGACCCGGTCCAGTACCCGCTCTCCCGCATGGCCAAAGGGCGTATGCCCCAGATCGTGCCCTAATGCGATGGCCTCCACCATATCCTCATTGAGCCGCAGAGCCCTGGCGATGGTCCTGGCATTCTGCGATACCTCCAGGGTATGTGTCAGCCTCGTGCGGTAATGATCCCCGTCCGGGGTCAGGAATACCTGTGTCTTATCCTTTAAACGGCGGAAGGACTTGCTGTGCAGGATCCGGTCTCTGTCTCTCTGAAAGACCGGCCGGATGTCGCATTGGGGTTCCGGTCTGTGTCTGCCCTTAGTGTTCACAGACAGAGAAGCCCAGGGCGCCAGCGTCTCTGCCTCTCTCTGCTCTAACTCTTCACGGATCGTCACAGCCATCCCCCTTTTCCGGTTTCTGTATGTCGTGCGTAAATTCTGCAGGTTCTTTAAAACATCGTTTTACAGGCGATTCGTTTTCCGTTTTGCATTGTCTGTTCACTGCATCGGAAATGCCGCCAATTTTAATATTCTGCGTCCGAGGCGGATTTCCTTTTTTAATATCAGAAATTTTTATATCTGCGCAGCACCCCATCTCGATTTTCCTTCGGAAAACCTCGATGTGGATGGCCAGAGGTCCTTCGGACCTTGGCCACCTGCCAATATCAGAGGTGAATCTGACTGCAAGCAGTCAATTCACCTCTGATATTGGCAGGTGCTGTGCAGATAACAAAAAAAAGCATGATACTGATTCATCATGCTTCTCTGGATTTCATCATCATATTCTTCTGTCATTATCCTCATATCTGAAAAGAAATGCGGAAGATGGGACTTGAACCCACACGACATTGCTGCCACAAGATCCTTAGTCTTGCTCGTCTGCCAATTCCGACACTTCCGCAGCTTGCATTTCTCTTCTCTCAGAATACCGAACCCTGTCAGGTTTTCCTGAAATAAAAGAAATGCAGGAAAAGGGACTTGAACCCTCACTGTGTTGCCACAACAGGCACCTGAAGCCTGCGCGTCTGCCAATTCCGCCATTCCTGCGAACAAATGCTATTGTAAAGCATGACACTCGGTCTGTCAACTTAATTTTTTGAATTTTTGAAATTTTATAAATTACAACAATTATTTCGACATTTTCCCACATTCTATGTTTTGCACAAAATAGCGCCTGTATTATTGTTTAAATTTACTTTTAGGCCGCAAATAACTAAGCTGCCATTGCTGCCAGCCTACCTTTGTGCTGGTGATCTAATCGCTATGCGTATCCGAGCTGTCTTAATTCCTGATTGAAGCACTCCGCTGCCGTATGGTAGCCGTGTATCTTCCGGGGATAGTTGTTGATCCAGTTCTCGATGTCGGCTATCTCTTCCTCTGTCTTATCGTCGAAGTTGGAGCCCTTCGGTATCTTCCGGCGAATCATCTCGTTTGTTACTTCGTTGGAGCCGCGCTCCCAGCTGCTGTATGGATGGCAGTAATATACTTTTGTCCTGCTCTGGCCTTCATTGATGCCAGACCTCTCTATGCCTTCCACATCCGCGAACTCGCTGCCATTGTCCACCGTGATGGTCTTAAACACCTGCCGGAATATCTCCGCGCCCCATCTTTTCTCAAGGCGATCCATGGCAGCCACTACCGACTCATCTGTGTGATCCAGAAGCTTTTCTATAAGCTCATGCCTTGTCTTTCGCTCCGCTAGCACCAGTAGTGTGTTTTTCGACTTTCCCTGTTTTCCCAGAACACTGTCCATCTCCCAGTGCCCAAACTCTTCCCGCGTTTCTATCTCTTTCGGCCGCTTGTCTATACTCATCCCGGCCGCTGCCCGCTTCCGATGCTTCTTCACCTTCTTGTATTGTCGCTTTTTATTCTTCAGCACAGGCAGGTCATCAGTGGATAGTCGCAGGAATATTCCTTTTCTGATGTAGCTGTACAAGGTGGCTACGCAGATTGTAACGGTGAACATCCACTCTTTTCCCTGGGCTTTTAGTTCTCCCAGCACCGCTGCCGGGCTGTAATCTTCGTCTATTATCTTGTCCTCTATGTAGTTCGCAAAAGCTATGTCTTTGCCTATCTTCAGCTGCACGCCCCTCGCTTTTCTGTTCTCTTCTGCCTTCTTCTGTGCAATGTCAGGGCTGTAGCGAACCTCTTCTATATAATCACTGTCCAGATGCACATATTCTCCACGCTTCAGTTCGTTGTATACAGTGCTGCGATGCACTCCCAGGTATTGTGCAATCTCTATCACGCTATGGCCTTTATTCCTTAGCGTTTCAAGTTTTAGTCGGTCATCCCAGGTTAGCTGGTGACTCCCTTTTACATTTGCCATATATCCCCCATCTTTTGAAAAAAAACCACAAGCATTGTCGCCTGTGGCTTTTCCCATTACTTTAGCTCCAGAAGTTCATCGGCGGAAACTTTCAGTTCCCTGCAGATTTTAATGAGTGCCGGAACGCCTGGTGTCCGCTCTCCATTCTCCCACCGGCTTATATCTTTCGCATATACGTCCAGTTTCTCTGCCAGCTCCTTTTGCGTCATACCTGCCGCTTTTCTGGCTTTCTTTAGATTTTCCCCCAGATTCATGACTCCTCCTTCTTTTCCATCTTGCGCATGATGGCAGAAACAATCAGCTTTGCAATCCCTATTGCTACAAAGAAAATACCTAATTTTAAAATCATATTGTTTTCCTGGCTGTGAGTATGTGTTATATTTTTTATAGGCGGAGGGCTTTCGCCCTCCGGTTAGGTTACTAACCTATATACTTACCGATTTCGATAAGTAATACACCTATGATTAAGTCTATCAACGCGTTGACCGCTATATCAATCCAGTTGATAGGCTTTTTCTTGTGCTTCTTTTTCTTACTCACTTTGCCTTTCTCCTTTCCAACGCTTTGCGTTTATTTTTATCTGTCTCCTTTCTATGTTCTTATTATATACCCTTATGGGTAAT
>CAVKQI010000116.1:0-6329 GCA_963658405.1 bacterium
CGTTAACACCATACAGTGAAAATAAAATATTGGGCAAACCTGTCGAAAGGCAGGGACGCAAAGCCAAAGGGAGCTAATACCGGAGAGATCCGGTGATGCCAGCCGGTTGCCGCCTGGGTTATGCCGTTTTATGAGCAAAGAGCAGTCAGGTGCTATACAGAGAATATACGGGAAGTTCCGGCCTTTTGGCATGGGACTTCCCGTTTTCGTTCTTGTCAGGCAGTTAGGGTCCGAAGGACCTCCGGCCGGCTTCATCGAGTTTTTCCGAAGGAAAATCGAGATGGAGCGGATGAGCACCTGATAATTATTAATGCCAACCGACTGCCTGCAGGCGAAAAAAGATACAGCAAAGGAACTGAGAATTAATGAAATTAAAAAGAGCACTGTACACGGGCATTGCTGCCGTGGGCACAGCCGCAATGATCATAGGACTTACCGGCTGCGGATCCTCGCAGGAAGCCGCCAAAAAAGAGGAGAAACCCCTCACGGTCTATCTGTGGGATACGGATCTGATCGAGGAGCTGACGCCCTACATCCATGCGCAGCTTCCGGATAAGGAAATCGAGTTTATTACAGGCAATAATGACACGGACCTGTACAGCTATCTTCTGGAGAACGGGGCGCTGCCGGATATCATCACGGTGCGCCGGTATGCCGGTACGGATGCAAAGGACTTACAGTCTTATCTGATGGATTTTTCTTCCTATGACGTTGTCTCCGAGTATTCCTCCTATGCCCTGCAGTATTACAAAAACAGCGACGGAGAGATCAAGTGGCTTCCCATCTGCGGCATCCCGCAGACCATCATCGCCAATAAGACGCTGTTTGATGCGTGCGGTATCGATCTGCCCCAGGATTACGAAGAGTATGCAGAGGCCTGCAGGATCTTTTATGAGAATGGGATCAAGCCCTATGCCCTTGATTTGGGCGAGGACTGGTCCTGCCACGAAATGATCCAGGCCGGAGGCATCGGGGAGCTGACTTCCCTGGATGGCGTCACCTGGAGAAACAATGCGGAAAGTGCCCAGGGAGACATTGCCTTTGATGACGTCCTGTGGAGAAAGATCTTCTCGGAGACCTCTACGCTTCTGAAGGATTCGTATTTCACAGAGGAAGATCTAAGCTATGATACGTCTGCGGCGATGCAGCTTTTCGTGGACGGAAAGGCGGCGATGTTTCACGGTGCGCCCCTTAATTTGCAGCAATGTCAGGCACTGATGGGGGATGTCCAGCTGGTGCGCATTCCCTACTTTTCGCAGAGTTCCAGAGAAGGCTTCATTTATATGACACCGTCCCTGCATGTCGCCTTTAATAAGCAGCTGGAAGAGGAGCCGGAAAAGCTGGAGACGGCCCTGCAGGTGCTGGAGTGCATGATCTCCAGAGAAGGACAGCAGCTGATCGCTAACGGCAGAAGTGTGATCTCCTTTAATCCGGATGTCCCCTCTGTTACGGATGATATGACCGGACTGGTGGATGAAATCGAGAATAATAATTATTATATCCGCTACTCCTCCCAGAAGTCCTTTACGGCCAGTGCGGCAGCGGTGCAGGAGCTTCTGACGGGAACCAGGGATGAGGAGCAGGCCTATGAGACCTTTAAGAGTGTCATAAACGGCAAGGAGGCGGAGGCTGAACCCGTCGTTACCTTCGAAAAGGAGTATGCGCTTGCCCTGAATGATAAGGGCGGCAGAGAGGCAGCCTCCTCGATCCTGACCACCGTGAGAGAGGAAAACGGCGCCCGGCTGGCGTTTGCACCCTATTATTATTTCACCTCTTCCATCTACAAAGGGGCGTGCACGGAAAACAGGATCCAGGCGATGATTGCCGGCAAGTCCAGCTCCTCCCCGCTTTACCTGGAAAAGCTGACCGGTGCCGAGATCCGGGAGCTGGTGCAGCGGTATGTGGAAAGCGATGACGGTTATTTTAAGGCAGCCAGCAGATACGAGCTGCCCATAGCATCGGGAATGAAGCTGGTGCTGCAGGATGACGGGACGGGCTTTGCGCTGCAGGAGATCCTGGTAGACGGAGAAGAGATAGAGGACGAAAAAGAGTATTCCATCCTTCTCACCAACGGTGTGATCTCGGTCCTGACGAAAATGGATCCGGAGCGGGAGATAAAAGCATTGGAGGATACCAGTCTGTCCGCAGCATGGATAAGCGCGCTGGAAGGCGGAGAGCAGCCGGCAGAACCGGAAGATTATGTGGAAGTGGTGCAGTAAAATGAAGACAGCAGCACAGAGGCAACTATGAAGAAAAGAAAAACGATCATACTGCTCTTTCTGGTATTACTCATCGTCTGTATTGCGGGCTCTGGCAGAGTATTCCTGGATAAAATGAACAGCTCCATAGAAGAAAACGGCAAGACGAATATGAAAGCGGTGGTGGAGCAGGTTCAGCAGACCTATGAGCTGCAGGTGGAGGGATTCTACAGCCGCCTTCGGGTCATTGACGGCTATGTAGCGCAGGGAAATACGGAGATTCTCGAAAACGCAGACATTCATAATTTTCTGGAAAGCTGGCAGACAGAAACCGGCGCACAGATCCTCTTCATCCGGGAGAACGGGGCAGCGGTGACGATCGACAAAAAAGAGCGCCGGCTGGAGATCTCCAGCACCCTTCTGATGGATCTCAAGGAGGAGCGAAATATTGCCAAACTGATCTCCTATAATGACGGGACAAAGACAGAATCGGGCTTTCTCATGGCAATTCCCTGCCGCGAATTTCATATCGACGGCGAATCCTATACTGCCATAGGAGCCATCGTGGAACGCTCGGAGATGGACTCCATCTTAAAGCTCTATGCCTACGGCGGAGAGGCATTTCTGTTTATGCTGGATGCAGACGGCGATGTGGTCTATACGAATCAGCAGGATGAGAATCTGTTTCAGAACTACGCCCTGCTCAAGCACCTGAAAAAAGACGATGCCTTAACGGAGGCGGAGAATACCTTCCTGGAACAGGAATTTAAGGAACACCATCACGGCGTGGCATTGCTGGGGGGGAAAAGAGCCTATTACCTGGGCTATTGTCCCATTGCCAGCAATAATTCCATGCTGGTCTGCATCGTGCCCAAAAGGACGGTAAACAATACACTGCTTTCCTATCAGAAAATGGTGCTGTATATCACCTTGATCACAGCAGCTGTGATTCTGCTGCTGTTCGTCGGTCTCTTCTACAGTATCAACAGGATCAGCATTGCCGATCAGAAGGCAAAATACGAAAAGCAGATCAGAAAGCGGCAGCAGGAAAATATAAAAGAGCTCGAATCTATGAACGAAGAGCTGAAGCAGGCGCAGGATGTCACGGCACAGGCTATGGAGGCCGCGGAGATCGCCAATAAGGCAAAGACGGATTTCCTTGCCAATATGTCCCACGATATCCGCACGCCTATGAATGCCATTATCGGCATTACCTCCCTGATCGAACACGACGCCGGGGATGAGGAAAAGGTGCGGGCCTATGTAAAGAAAATAGAGATCTCCTCACAGAACCTGCTGGGAATCATCAATGATATCCTGGACATGAACAAGATCGAGTCCGGAAAGACCAACCTGATCTGTGCGGATTTTTCCATTTATGATCTGATCCATGAAACCGATGTGCTGTTTAGGCCGCAGGCAGAGGAAAAGCACCAGACCTTTGAAATCGTTACGGAGAATATCCGGCATGAATGGCTGCACGGAGACAATGTGCGCCTTGCGCAGATAATCAGCAACCTTCTGTCCAATGCGGTAAAGTATACCCCGGACGGCGGCAAAATTCAGTTTCACATAGAGGAGCGTTCCGGAAACTCCTCTGCCTATGCCAAATTCCGTTTTACGGTACAGGATAACGGTATGGGAATAGATGTCGCATTTCAGGACCGGATTTTTGACGCCTTTACCAGGGAGGAAAGCTCTCTGACCAATACCATCCAGGGAACCGGTCTGGGACTGGCGATCACCAGAAATCTGGTCGAGCTGATGGGCGGCAGTATCCGCGTAGAAAGTGAGAAAGGCAGGGGAAGCTGTTTTAAAGTCCTGATGGATTTAAAGATCGCCGAGGTCAGCGAAGGGGTATCAGCGTCCACGGAGCAGGAAGAGAACCAGGATGCGGATCTGCTGAAAGGCATGAAGTTCCTGTGCGCAGAGGACAATACCCTGAATGCAGAGATCCTGAAAGAATTACTGAAGGTGGAAGGGGCAGAGTGCGTGATCTGCGAAAACGGAGAAAAGGTACTGGAGGCCTTTCTGGCGTCAAAGCCCGGTGACTACGATGCGATCCTGATGGATGTACAGATGCCGGTGATGAATGGCTACGAGGCGGCGAAGGCCATCCGCAGCAGCACGCACGAGCTGGCAAAGACCATGCCTATCATCGCCATGACCGCCAATGCCTTTTCGGAGGATATTCAGGCATCCCTGGCAGCGGGGATGAATACCCATGTCTCCAAACCCGTAGATATGAAGGTCCTGGTCAAAGCCATCAGAGCCATAAAATCCGGGGGGAAGACGTGACGCCTGGAGCAGAAACCAAGGTGATCTGCACAGAATGAACGGTGGATGCTGATACGTTCCGAGTAGATAAAAAGAGCAGAGTCGGAGACTTCCGACGCTGCTCTTTTTCAGATATGCAGCAGTAAAGCCGAGGTGTCCATCACCCTGGCTTTTTCTGCAGTAATTATTGGCGCTCTCAATCTTTATGATCGACTTTCCAGAGTCTGTCTGCCACCGGCGCCCATTCCTTTGCGTAATTTTCGCATTTGCCGCACAGATGCTCCACGGACTCCGGCTCCGTGAGGTCGGTGCTCTTTGCTCCGGATTTTTTCACCAGCTCCTGCAGCTTTTCCGGATTTTCCAGGAAAGATTCTCCTACAGTTCACAGTTTCCTACCGTTCTGGGGAAGGGCAGTACGTCGCGGATATTTTCCATGCCGGTCAGATACATGATGGCTCTCTCAAAGCCAAGACCAAAGCCTGCATGGCGCACAGAGCCGTAGCGGCGAAGATCCAGGTAAAACTGGTACTGGCTCTTGTCCATGCCCAGCTCCTCCATGCGCTTCTCCAGGATGGACAGATCGTCCTCACGCTGGGAGCCTCCGATGATCTCTCCGATCCCGGGCACAAGGCAGTCGCAGGCCGCCACGGTCTTTCCGTCTGGATTGAGCTTCATATAGAAGGCCTTGATCTCCCGGGGGTAATCGGTCACGAATACGGGACGTTTAAAGGCTTTTTCTGTCAGGAAGCGCTCGTGCTCTGTCTGCAGATCACAGCCCCAGCTCACTTTATTCTCAAATTCGTCATTGTGCTGTTCTAAGATCTTTACGGCCTCAGTATAGGTGATCCGGCCAAAGTCAGAGGAAGCCACGTGCTCCAGGCGCTCCAGAAGACCCTTATCCACAAAGGCATTCAAAAATTCCATCTCATCCGGCGCATTTTCCATGACATAGCGGATCAGATACTTGAGCATGTCCTCGGCCAGCGCCATGTCATCTTCCAGGTCTGCAAAGCAGATCTCCGGCTCGATCATCCAGAACTCCGCAGCATGGCGGGTGGTATTGGAATTTTCCGCCCGGAAGGTGGGGCCGAAGGTATAGACATTGCGGAAAGCAAAGGCATAGGTCTCCACATCCAGCTGTCCGGAAACCGTCAGATTCACCGGCTTTCCGAAGAAATCCTCCGTATAATCCACGGAGCCGTCTTCTTTTCTGGGGAGGTTATTCAGATCCAGAGTGGTCACCCGGAACATCTCGCCTGCGCCCTCGGCATCACTTCCTGTGATCTCCGGTGCATGGACATAGACGAAATCTCTTTCCTGAAAGAAGCGATGGATCGCATAAGCGGCCAGAGAGCGCACCCGCATCACTGCCTCAAAGGTATTGGTACGGGCCCGCAGATGGGGGATGGTCCGCAGGTACTCAAAGGTATGGCGTTTTTTCTGCAGGGGATAATCCGGCGTGGACGCACCCTCCACTTCAGCGCGCAGCACCTGCATCTCCAGGGGCTGTCTGGCCTCGGGCGTGGCCACGATTTGGCCGGTCACAATGATGGCGGCGCTGATATTGAGCTTAGCCAGCTTTGTGAAATCCTCGATCTCATCGGCATAGACCAGCTGCAGGTTCTTAAAGCAGGAGCCGTCATCCAGGGCAATAAAGCCGATGGACTTGGAATCCCGGTTGGACTTCACCCATCCCGCCACGGTGACTTCCTTATTATAATATTTCTCCGGATTTTCAAAAATCTCCCGGATTTCCGTTAAATTATATTGTTCTCTCATTTTTTACCTTTCTATGCCGCAATTAATTGCGGCACCGTGAGGAGAATACGCGAAGGCGGATTCTCCGATACGATC
>CAVKQI010000117.1:0-1893 GCA_963658405.1 bacterium
CCAGGATACTGCGGCCGAACGAGGGAAGCATTGATATCCAGGGACGAGTCTGCAGCCTGATTGAGCTGGGCGCCGGTTTTCATCCGGATATGAGCGGCCGGGAAAACGTATACATTAATGCCTCTATTTTTGGCATCAAGGCAAAGGAAGTGGATAAGCGCATGGATGACATCATTCGCTTCTCAGAGCTGGAAGAGTTTATCGATAATCCGGTGCGCACATATTCCTCCGGTATGTATATGCGTCTGGCCTTTTCCGTGGCCATCAATATGGATGCGGATATTCTGCTGATCGATGAGATCCTGGCGGTGGGAGATAATGCCTTCCAGAGCAAGTGCTTTAATAAGCTTAAGAGCCTGAAAGACCAGGGTACCACCATAGTCATCGTCTCCCATGCCTTAGGACAGGTGGAGAAGCTCTGTGACAGAGCCATTTGGATTGACAAGGGTCTCATTGTAGAAGACGGTCCTGCCAGAAATATCTGTAAAATGTATCTGGATAAGACAGAAGAGTCCAGACTGGAAAGAGCAGAATTAGAATACAGAGAGCAGCTTAAAAAGAACGCACAGCAGGCGGCGGGAGACGAAAAGAAATCCTCAAAAGAAGAGCAGGAAGCGCTGGAGAGAAAGAAAAAAAGAGAGGAAGCCAGACGCAGAAATGCCAGCTGCCATGAGATCGCGCCCCAGTGTTGTCCGGAGGCACACCGGGAAGGCGACGGCAAGGCACAGTATACAAGTATCCGGGTGCTGGATCAGGAAGGACAGGAAAATCTTACCTTCCATACCGGAGATTCCCTCACGGTAAAACTGGAATATACTTGTGATCAGGAGGACTTCCCGGTAGATTTTGCTGTGGCCTTTACCAGAAACGACTGGGTCTATTGCTACGGCACCAGAGTTTCTTTTGATACCCAGGCACTGACTATGACGAAAAAAGAAGGAAAAGTGGAGGTCACTTTCCCTTCCCTGACCCTTCTGGAGGGAGAGTATTTCATCGATGCCAGAATAGTGGATGACAAAAATGAGATCAGGGATAATGTGTTCAGTATTGCAAAGATCAGAATCCTTCCGCAGGAGCCTAAGAAAGATAATGGCATAATCCGCATCGATCACCAATGGAATTTGTGATGCACAGTGAATTACAGTGAAGTACAGTGAAACACATGAGAGAATTCGACTTCGCAGGATTCTCCGCATGCCGCCGCAGTGAGCTGTGGCTTAGAGAGGTAAACATGAATATTATTTTACTCTCCGGAGGATCCGGAAAGCGGCTGTGGCCTTTATCAAATGAAGTAAGAAGCAAGCAGTTTATCAAGCTGTTTAAGGAAGATGACCACTATGAATCTATGGTGCAGCGGGTATACCGGCAGATCGCGGCAGTAGATCAGGATGCAACGATCACCATAGCCACCAGTAAATCCCAGGCCAGCGCCATTAAGAGCCAGCTTGGGGACAATGTTTCCATCTGTGTGGAGCCCTGCCGTAGGGATACCTTTCCGGCTATAGCACTGGCAGCTGCTTATCTCCACGATCAGCTCCATGTGGACAGAGAGGAAGCAGTAGCCGTATGCCCGGTAGATCCTTATGTGGAGGATTCCTACTATGAGATGGTAGCCAGACTGCAAACTTTGGCACAGACGACGAATGTGCACCTTACGCTGATGGGCATCGAACCCAGCTACCCCAGTGAAAAATATGGCTATATCATTCCGGAGGATGAGAAGGAATGCAGCGCTGTCAGTGCCTTTAAGGAAAAGCCGGATCAGGAGACAGCAAAGGCGTATCTGAGGCAGAAGGCCCTCTGGAATGCCGGAGTGTTTGCTTTTAGGATCGGCTATCTGCTGGACAAAACCAATGAACTGACCGGCTATGATACCTACGCAGACCTCTTTGA
>CAVKQI010000117.1:1903-4751 GCA_963658405.1 bacterium
GCCTCTCTGAAAAAGATCAGCTTTGATTATGCCATTGCGGAGAAGGAGACGAGCATTCAGGTGCTGCGCTATCAGGGGGCATGGAAGGATGTCGGCACCTGGAATATGATGGCTGAGGTAATGGCAGATCCGGTCAAAGGAAGGGCCATCCTGGATGAGACCTGCGAGAGGACAAATGTAGTCAACGAACTGAATATTCCCATCCTTTGCATGGGCTGCAAGGATATGATCGTGGCTGCCAGCGGAGACGGCATCCTGATCTCTGATAAGGAACGCAGCGGTTATATGAAGTCCTACGTGGAACGGATCGAGACCGAGGCCAGATATGCAGAAAAGTCCTGGGGTACCTATACGGTCATCGATGTGCAGCCAGGGGCTATGACGGTAAAGATTTCCATGAAGGCAGGAGAGAAGATGAGCTACCACCTGCATCACCAGCGGGAGGAGGTCTGGACGGTGGTCTCCGGAGAAGGGAAGGCCATCCTGGACGGAAAAGAGAGCAGCATTCATACCGGTGATATCGTCAGGATCCTGCCGGGCGTCAAGCATACCGTGGAGGCTCTCACGCACCTGGATTTGATCGAAGTACAGTTGGGGGAGGAAATCGCAGCCGTCGACAAGGTCAAGTATACGACAACGGCAGCCGGAAAATGGAAGCTGTGAATTTGGCACTGCTTGACGGAGTGATCAGAAGATAAATGGATAAATCATATACAATTGCTATGTTCGGCGCATTTAATATACACAGCTTCGGAGATACGCTTTTTCCTGCTGTATTGGAAAAGGAGATACAGAATCGTTTGCCGTTAAAGGAAATGGAACTCTTTTCTCTTGGGGAGTGCAGAAGAGGTTATGGAAATGACAAGATCATCCATGACTATGAGGACTTTGAAAGAATTCATGTTCAAAAGCATTTCGATGCCATTGTATTAGGCGGAGGGGAATTGTTTCATAACAGGGACATCTCCTTCGAAAATAATCACACAATTTACCGAAGGGGGGTAGCCTGGAAGAAGCCTCTTGCCCTTGGCAGGAAATATTCGATTCCGGTCATTATAAACGGTGTCGGAATGCCCTATGAACTGAATACAGAGGAAGCTGCAGAGGCAAGAGAGCTGTTGCAGGCGGTGAATTATGTCAGTCTGCGGGATCCTTTCTCCTTAGAGAGGTGGAATGCCTGCCTGAGAGATACCTGTAAGGCATATCAGATTCCGGATACCATCTGGAGTATCAGGCATCTTTACAGTGAGAAGATGCTGGAGGAAATACGGCGGTCAGTGCAGGAAAAGTACGGCATTAAGGATAATTATTTCCTGCTGCAGTACGGAACGACTCACGCCTACAGACAGGTCCATGCACTGGTGAGAAAGTTTGCACACAGCTGCGGCAGGCAATTGGTTGCCTTTGCCATCAATGCCTGTCATGAAGACCAATTCGTGGTGGATCACCTGGAACCTTCCGCAGAGGATATTGTGATCAAAGAGGAGCTGCAGCCCGTGGAGATTGCGGCTCTTTTGGCGGGGACGGAGATGTTTCTCGGTACCAGCCTTCACGGCAGTCTGACGGCCAGCGCCTTTGGAAGAAAGAATGTGATAATCGATATGTATCCGGACATAGTGAGCAAACTGGACGGATTTATTGCGACGGCAAAAGTGCGCTGCAATGTAGTCGGAGATCTGCTGGATCTCTGGGACGTGATGGAGACCGTTTATCGGACTGATAATTTTAATGAAACAGCAGCAAAGCAGAGAGAAGACACCCTGGATGAACATTTTGAGAAGATCTGCTGCGTGATAGAAAAAAGAGCAAGCTATTGTTGATTGTAACGTAAATAGGATTCGGGGAATATATGAAAAAAACAGAGGAAAAAAACAGTAACTGCAGCAAGGAGATCTTCAGAAAAGCTTTCGTGAAGATTATCTATCAGGATGGCAAAATGGTCATCAACCGGGAATTTGCCGGAAAAGAGGATGGCTGTTATGTCTTCCGCTTCCGGGTGGAGGATGCAGAAAAGGCAGAGAGTATCCAGGTTTACGGTGTCTGCTCCCTGCCGATGCGGATCATTCTTTCTGATGGTGCATCCTTGATTCGGGAGACCAATGCCTATCAGGACGATCTCTATCTCTCCAGATGGTACAGATGGGAGCTGGAGAAGAGGGAGAAATATGTCCTGAAATGCTCCTATACGCCGGTGGATCCCTCTCAGATCGGACAGGATCTGTGGGAAAGGGTTTTGTCTGAGAGTCTGCGGGAAGAAGAGTTCATCCTGGATGAGAGAGAGTACAAAAACGAAATAAAGGCCGGCAGCCAAAGATTGTCTCTCTATGAGGAAGAGATCGAAGAGCTGCATAAAACAATCAGAGAAATCAGACAGGAGGTATTAAATAAAGAGGGACATATCGAACTGCTCCTGCCAGTGGACAGGGATTATCAGAGGATTACGCACTCTTTGGGCTGGAGAATCGTCAGCTTCCCCGGAAAGATCATCGAGCTCATCTTCCCTGTTGGTACAGGACGAAGGAAGGCATTGGGAAAGGTCTATCTCTATCTGCACGCCATCAACAAAACGAATTTCCTCTTTCTCTGGGATGCTTTTAAGAAGGGCGGTTTTAAGCAGATAGGAAGGGAGATGACGGCTTTTCGCTATCGCTGCAACAATGATTTTGCCCCGGAGGCCATTGATGTGGTGAAGGAAGAGAAACTAAAGCCTTTTGAGAAGCTGGATGTGTTGACCTTCCCGCAGAATGAAAAGCCCACCGTATCCATCGTCATACCGGTTTATAATCAGTTTGAGTATACCTATCTGTGTCTTAACTCTATCCTGAAGAACAGCGGGGATAAGTACAGC
>CAVKQI010000117.1:4761-6162 GCA_963658405.1 bacterium
GTCAAGAATATCACAGTGGTGAGAAATAAGGAGAATCTTCGTTTCCTTCTGAACTGCAAGAATGCGGCGAAGGAGGCGAGAGGTAAATATCTGCTCTTCTTAAACAACGACACCCAGGTCCAGGAGAACTGGCTTACACCGTTGGTGGATCTGATCGAGAGTGCCGATGATATCGGCATGGTGGGCTCCAAGCTTGTCTATCCGGACGGCAGCCTCCAGGAGGCAGGCGGCATCATCTGGAAGGATGCTTCCGGATGGAACTACGGCAGCAAACAGAATGCTGCCAAGCCGGAATTTAACTATGTAAAGGAAGCAGACTACATTTCCGGTGCTGCCATCATGATCCGCCGTGATCTGTGGGATGAGATCGGCGGTTTTGATGAGCGGTTTGTACCTGCCTACTATGAGGACACGGATCTGGCCTTTGAGGTTCGGGCACATGGTTACAGGGTAATGTACCAGCCGCTGTCTGTGGTGGTTCATTTCGAGGGGGTATCCAACGGCACCGATTTAAGTTCCGGTCAGAAAGCCTATCAGGTGGCCAACTGTCAGAAATTCTACGAGAAATGGAAGGATGTACTGGAGAAGGAAAACTTCCCCAATGCGGAAAATGTCTTCCTGGCCAAGGACCGCGGACAGTTAAAGAAGCAGATTCTGGTGGTGGATCACTATGTGCCTCATTATGATAAGGATGCAGGGGGAAAGTGCACCTACATGTACCTGCTTATGTTTGTCAAAATGGGCCTTAAGGTCACCTTTATCGGGGACAATTTCTATAAGCATGAGCCCTATACCACGGATCTTAACCAGCACGGCATTGAAGTGCTCTACGGCAGCTGGTATTATCAGAACTGGGAGAGCTGGCTGAAGGAAAATCTGCATTACTTTGATTACGTTTACTTGCAGAGACCGCATATTTCCATTAAGTATATTGACCTGGTCAAGCAGTACAGTCACGCGAAGGTATTGTATTTTGCCCATGATCTTCATCATGTGAGAGAATACAGAGAATATCTGCTGACGAAGGATGAGGAGAAACTTAAGTCCAGCGAACACTGGAAAAAGATCGAGTATGAATTATTTGACAAGGCCGATGTGGGACATGTGGTAGGAAGTTATGAGCAGGGTGTGATGCAGAGAGCATTCCCCGGAAAACCCATCCGCAATATACCGTTGTATATATACAATGATATCCCGCAGGATATCAATAAGGACTTCCGGACGCGCAACGACCTAATCTATGTGGGCGGATTCGGTCATCCGCCGAATATCGATGCTGTTCTGTGGTTCGGCAGAGAAGTATTTCCACTGATTCTGAAAAAGTATCCGGAGATGAAGTGGCATGTAGTGGGCGGCTCTGTACCGGAGGAAGTAAAGGCACTGGCCGGTAAGAATATCCTC
>CAVKQI010000118.1:0-6160 GCA_963658405.1 bacterium
GGCAGGCGGCCAAGGCGCGGAGCGCCTCTGGCCAGCCACATCGAGGATTTGCGAAGCAAATTCGAGATGGGGGCTAAACAGATACCTCTTTTTTTGAATTAAACCATGCTGTTGTTCACAGTCCAGCCGGGTGTACGTTAAACACCATCTTTTGCAAAAATATATTGCAATGACCGCAGGCAGATCCTATACTGGAGAAGTCCGGTGATTTTGGGACTTTAAAGCGATAAAGGGAGAAGGAAATGCAGGAATATAAATGGCCATATGCCAATGAGATCGGACAGCAGGAGCATCTCTCCTGCGACGTGCTGGTATTGGGCGGCGGACTGGCGGGATGCTTTGCCGCCATCGCGGCAGCCAGAGCCGGCAAAGATGTGATCCTGGTGGAAAAGGGCACCACCGCCAGGGCCGGCTCGGCGGGCAGCGGATTCGACCACTGGGAATCCGCCTGTACCAATCCATGCTGCAAGGTCACACCCAAAGAGGTGGCCGAGGCATACATCGACGAACAGGATCATTACAGCAACGGAATCGCCCACTATATCGAGTGCAGAGAGGGCTGGGACAGACTGCTGGATATCGAGAGCTTCGGCGGCAAGATCCGGGATACGGAGGATGAATTCGCCGGAGCGGATTTCCGGGATGAGAAGACCAAGCTGATGTTCGCCTACGATTACACCAACTGCTACACATTGCGGATCTGGGGCAGCGGCTTTAAGCCCCTTCTGTATAAGGAATGTCTCCGGTTGGGAGTCAAGGTGCTGGACCGCACAGAGGCCACCGCGCTGCTGACTAAGAGAGAAAAGAAAGAAGACGGCACGGAGAAGATCGTCGGCATCGGCGCCTGTGCCATGGATGTGCATACCGGAAAATTTTATACCATCAGCGCGCGATCAACGGTGATGGCCATGTCCAGACCTGCCAGAGTCTGGCTTTTTAATGCAGATCTGCCGGGACTTTGCGAATTCCGGCCCATGAACAGCATCGGCAGCGGTCATGCCATGGGATACCGGGCCGGCATGGAATTTACCATGATGGAAAAATCCGTGCGGGGCGAATTTTCCGCCGCAGGCCGGAGCTTCCCGCCCTACAGTACCGGCAATAACCACAATACCTGGTACGGCGCCACCATGGTGGACGCCAGAGGGGTGGAGATCCCCTATCTGGACCGGGATGGTAACGAGCTGAAGGATGTCAGAGACCGGTTCCACCCGGCGCCGGGACAGAAGTTCTTTTTAAAGGGCGGTGTCATCGACGAGCCCAAGTATGAGTACAGAGGACCGGAGACCATGTCCTTTGCGGAGCTGGACAAGCGGGGCTACAAGCTTCCCTTCTATGCCGACCTAAGCCGCATGCCGGAGAGTGAGCGCAAGGTCATCTGGGGCATGATGGTAGGCGAGGAAGGCCGCACCAAGATCCCGGTGCTCCAGTACTACACGGAAAAAGGCTTTGATCCGGAAAAATACATGCTCCAGAGTTACGGAACCGGCTGGCAGTCCGCGAATTTCCTGGGACAGGAGAGACAGCTCTTCGGTGCGCCCGGCGGCATCATCACCGACTGGAACCTGATGACCAATATCGATGGTGTCTTTGCGGCAGGCGATCAGCTCTATGCCATGGACTGCGGCGGCGCCGCTTCCGCGACAGGCTACTATGCCGGCCGGAAGGCAGCGGCACATGCGGCCCATACCGATCTGTGCGACTATGACAGAGAGCAGGCCCAGCAGGAGATGGAAAGACTCCTGGCGCCCCTGACCAATGAAGGGGATGTGAACTGGAAGGAACTTAATTTTGCCATTTCCAAGTGCATGCAGAACTACTGTGCGGAGATCAAGTGCGAGGAGCTCTTAAAGGAAGGACTGGATCTGCTTGAAAGCTACGAGCGCGACATCGTGCCAAGGCTCCACTGCGAGAATCCCCACGATCTGATGCGGACCCACGAGGTACTGGATATCCTGGAAGTATCCAAAATGATCCTGGAGGCCTGTCGGATGCGCAGATCCAGCTCTGCGCCGCTTTCTTTCCGGAGAAGCGACTACCCCGAGATGGATCCCGAGGAAGACCGGAAGTATATCACCATCCGTCAGGTGGATGGAAAGGCGGTCAGAGGAGAGATCCCGCACGACTATTTCGGCAATGTAGAAGAGATGTATGAGAAATATAACCAGGACTATATCAGAGAGGAGGCGCCGAAGTACTATGCATAAAGCTTCTGAACTGTATGCCTCGGTCGTTCCCTGCAGTGCAAGACCCATCACCTATGATGCAGAGAAATGCATCGGATGCGGCCGCTGCGCGCAGGCCTGTCAGATGGATGTGCTGATTCCCAGTATTCAGCAGGGAGAGCATCCCATCGTCATGTATCCGGGAGAATGTATCTACTGCGGCAGCTGCGTCATGGAGTGTCCGGTTCCCGGGGCCATCCACTTAGAGCATCCGCTGATGAACCGGAGCAAATTCGTGCCGGTAAAACAGCCGGAGAAATAAAAACAGTAATTCGGCAGACCGTTTGGGAGAGCGGATCTGTCCACAAAAGGAGAGGGGTATAAAAAAATGAGTCAGAACACAGTGATCATCATATTCTGCGTCATTTACTTCCTGCTGATGATAGGCGTGGGTGTCTATGCAGCAGCCAGAAACAGAAAAACATCGGATTATCTGGTAGCAGGCCGCAACCTGAATGTGCCCATGACGGCACTGACCATGGCAGCGGTGCAGATCGGTGTAGGTATCGTATTAAGCGGCGCCACCAACGGCTATAAACTGGGCATGTGGCCCGGCATCTATTATTCCATCGGCTGCGGCGGCGGCCTGATCCTGGCCGGTGTGCTGGCCTGCAAGAAGTTAAGAGCCAAGGAGAGCTATGTGCCCCTGGACTTCTTCGCCCAGAGATACGGGGACAGCAGAGGCATCCGCTTCTGGGCATGGCTGTCCAATGTGCCCAGCCTCCTGGGTATCTTTATCGCCCAGATGCTGGCCTGCGGCAGCATCCTGTCCGGTTTCGGCGTTCCCTTTAACGTAGGCGTGATCATCACGGCTGTGGTCATCCTGATCTACTGCACCATCGGCGGCATGTGGGGTGTCGTGCTCACAGACGTGGTCCAGACCACCATCATCATGATCGGCATTCCGATCCTGACCATTGCGACAGCTTTAAAGTATACGGCAGACGGCGGTTCCATGGCAGCGGTCTTCAATACCCCCTTCCTGCCGGACGGCATGCTGACCAGATTCATCTATCTGGTACTGCCTTTCTTCCTGTCCATCTCCATGTCCTATGACGCTTATTCCAGGATCCAGTCTGCCAAGGACGTGAAGACGGCACAGAAGGGCTGCATCTACGGCGGCATCATCGTCATCATCATCGGCAGCATGTGCTCTGCCATCGGCGTTATGGCAGCCAGACTCTTCCCCGGCGTAGAGGACGGCATCTTTACCATCACCACCATCAACGTACTGCCGCCTTTCCTGGCAGGCATCGTCATCGCGGCCATTCTTTCCGCCGCTATGTCCAGCGCAAACTGCGTCATCCTTTCCCTGGGTTCTTCCTTTGCCAGAGACCTGTACAATAAGGTCCTGCACCCGGAAGTGGAGGATATGGACTCCCTGCCGAAATCCAAGCTGATCTCCCAGGCTACCGTCCTGATCGGCTCCATCGTGGGCATCATTTTCGCTTTTAAGATGACGGACATCCTGGATGCCATGATCATCTTTAACTATCCTTACATGGGCTCCCTCCTGATCCCGCTGCTGGGCGGTCTGCTTTGGGAGAAGGCCACCAGAAAGGGCGCTTTCGCCGCAGCCATCGCCGGCGGTATCGTCGGAGTGATCTCCTTCCTCATCGGCATCCCCGTAGGACCCTTAAGCGGTCTGATGAACACGGACCTGTCCCTGCTCATCGCCTATGCCGTATCTCTGGTATTCCTGGTAGTCGTCAGCCTGACCGATAAGAAAGGCCAGGAAGATAATCGCATCCGGAAAATGGCACAGAAATAGGAAACAGAGACGAAACATAACCAAAAAAGAAACAGAAACGAAAAGGAAACAGAAAGCTGTAAGCTGAAAAAGCATAAACCGCATAACTGTCATAAACAGTAAAAAAACAGCGTAAACAACAAAAACAGCAAGAAGGTCTTAATTCACAAAAACAGCCTCGTATCCACATGGTGAGATACGAGGCTGTTTTTGTGAACGAAACCTGCTGCGGCAGGCATGATCCTGCCGGGCCGGCAATCGGTATCGGCTTGTTACGTTTGTCATACATGCCCTGCGGTAAGATAAGCTCATCAAAAACAACAGAGCTGCAAAACAAAAACAAAAAACAAAACGACAAAAGTCGGCAGCATATAACAACAAAAGAAAGGAGACAATATGATTACAATTATCGAGTATAATCATGGCGGTAATTTTGGCGGTGGAGTGTATTCCCCGGTTCCCGAAATTTCGAAGGGTAAGAAATTTCCGCTTTTCTATTAACTGACACAGATTCAGAAGAAATGTAAAACAAAGAGACGAAAAAGGAGAAAACTATCATGATGATACCTGAACAGAAACCGTTTATTCCCGGTGTGCCGGATACTTCCATTCCCACTTTGCCCTGGACACCGATTTATTAAACATTTGATCTGATTTAAAATAAATGCAGAAATGAGAAGGTCAAAACAAAACCCGCTGTCAGCGGGTTTTGTTTTGGCTTTTTTTCATAGGTCAGCCTTTTGGAATCCGAGGCAATGAGCAACTTCCGGGGACACATACCTGCATCTCTTGCAGGAAAAGGACATCTATCAGTATAGATACTGTACCTCATCCAGAATACTCTTCGCATTTTCATAGATGCGTTCGATGGAACCTAGGTCAAAGCGAAGGGAGGGACCGGAAACGCTTACGGCGGCAATCGGTTCCCGGCTGTTTCCGAAAATAGGTACCGCTACGCAGGAAACGCCGAATTCATGCTCCATATTGTCGATGGCATATCCGCGCTCTTTGATCTGCGTAAGTTCCTGCAGAAGCTGTTGACGCGTAGTGATGGTGTTAGATGTATATGGCTTAAAGGTCTCGGGCAGAGACGGCCTTTTTTCCTCCGGCATAAAGGCGAGCAGGCATTTGCCGAGGCCTGTACAGTACATGGGAGCTTTTTCTCCTAAAATAGTGCGTGGGATAGAGGCGGAGGGGGTACGTGTAGCCAGATAGAGGACATCGGCCTCATAGGGAATTCCCAGGTATACTGTTTCGCCGGTAATATCGGCTATTTTCTGCAGATAGGGAACCATGGTGGTGGAGAGATCATTTTCCTTGTTAATAAGATAGCTGAACTGCAGGAGTTTCAGCCCCAGGGAGTATTTGGAGGTGACAGGGTCCTGCTTCAGGTAGCCGGTGGCCGTGAAGGTACTGGCGATATTGTAAACCGTAGCTTTATTGTAGCCCAGCATGGAGGAAAGCTCCGAGATGCCGAGATGAGGTTGGTCGGCGGAGAAACATTCCAGAAGCTGCAGCGCCTTGACAAGAGATTTGACCTTTACACCCTCATTTTTCTGCTCATTTTCTTCATTCATTTCCATTTTATCTTTATCGGCAATATCTGTTTTTCCATGCATAGAAGCGCTTTCCCTTCCTGTTCAGAATATGCCCTGCAGTAAACGGCTGCCGGGTATGCTCATAAAAATACATGAAGCTGTTTTTATAGTAGCACAGTGTGTTTCTGAAAACAATAACTGTTTAACAATTGATATAACTGTTTATTATAAGTAAACAACAGAGACACAGATCGATTTTCTAAAAAATGTGCAAATTTGTACATAATGCACAAAATACAAGCGTTATAATTTACAGCTGGGGTTATTGAAGATCAAAATATTTGCATGTATAATAAAACACACAAAGAAAAATAAACACCATTTAACAATAATAAACAACAAAGAACGGAATGACATCACGGCAGAACAACAAAATAACGTATCTATTTAGCCCCCATCTCGAATTTGCTTCGCAAATCCTCGATGTGGCTGGCCAGAGGTCCTTCGGACCTTGGCCGCCTGCCAATTTCAAACGTGAATTTGCCTGCAAGCAGTCAATTCACGTTGAAATATGGCAGGTGCTAAACAGATACAAAATAACAGAATCGAGGTGAATCCATGGCTGCAACGAGGCTCATTGCCCTGCA
>CAVKQI010000119.1:0-6145 GCA_963658405.1 bacterium
TTTAGGCGAATTGTTGAAAAAAGGCAGAAAAACTTTACTTTCTCTTTAGATTTTACTGCTTGTATTTTGCAGTCATAAGGGTTAAGATTCTAAGCGGTTCAATGAGAAAGGAGTTTTTACATGCCCATTCAGCAGAAATCCCAGTCACGTACCCGCTATATCCTGGGTCTCGTGCACGGCTATGCCAAATACGCATATCCCATGCTTGCCTATATGCTGATCTACTGTATATGGTTTAATCTTCTGGAGAACTGGAATCGTCTCCGCTATGTGGTGGTCCACATGACCCTGGATGATTACATCCCCTTCTGTGAGATCTTTGTGGTGCCCTATTTCCTTTGGTTTGCCTACATGATCTACACGGTCTGCTACATGTACGTAAAGGATCGGGAGACCTACCACAGCCTGTGCGCTTTCCTGTGCATCGGCATGACGCTGTTTCTGGTACTCTCCACGCTGATTCCCAATATCCAGTTCCTTCGTCCCCAGGTAATGCCCCGGGACAATATTTTCACCAGAATGGTGCAGTCTCTGTATCGGACGGATACACCGACGAACCTTTTCCCCAGCATCCACGTATATAATACGGTAGGCGCCATGATCGCCGTGGAAAAGAGCAAGGGCGTCCTGACAAACAAGAAATGGGTGCGCATCACCTCCGCCGTGCTGGGTGTTTCCATCATCCTGGCCACCATGTTTATCAAGCAGCATTCCGTTTTTGACGTCTCCTTTGCACTGCTCTTCTCCGTGCCGGTCTATATTCTGGTATACCGCTTCGGCTTTACCTTCGAGCGCAGGCGCAGCAAGAGCCGCAGAGAGAGAAAGACCGTACTGGAATAACAGATTGTAACTATTCAGAGCCAAGCAAATTTGCATAAAATGTGCGAGTAATGCTTGCATTAACGAGCCCATTTTTGCAAATTTATTTGGCGAGAACGCCGCATGAGCAAAAGGAAAGCTGCGCAGCAGCGATTTTGCGAATGGGCTCTGAATAGTTACAACAGATTTTACTACGGGCAGTCCATCAGGGATACAGAGATACGATAATAGCGATACATACAGAAACACATTATAAGCCATCAAAAAAGAAGCCATTCTCCTTAAAGGGGAATGGCTTCTTTTTTGCAGCCCCCATCTCGAATTTGCTGCGCAAATCCTCGATGTGGCCGGCCAGAGGCGCTCCGCGCCTTGGCCGCCTTCTGATTTCAATCGTGAATATGCCTGCAAGCAGTCAATTCACGTTGAAATCAGAAGGTGCTGAATTAATTAAAGTTGAAGAAATGTCTCACCACTTTGTAGGCGCCTACGGTAAAGTAGTGGCCGCCTTTTCCAGGCAGGTTCATGGAGATGCCGAAGATGCCGTAGCGGAGCTTGCGGAACAGCCAGAGATCCTTTTCTTTAATATAGTCCCAGAGTTCCTGCTTTTTCTGCATATCCTCCGGGGTATAGGAACATACTGCCAGCACTGAGGAAATCGTGGTGATGATCTCCAGATAATTGTACATATAGTCCCGCATCTGGCGGTATCTCGCCATGCGCTGCTGGATGCTCTTATCTACGTAGTAATCCACCATCAGCTTATTCACCCGCAGCTGCTGATCCAGGCGGGAGATCATGATCTTCTGGTTGACGGACTGGTCGGCCCGTCCGATATAGTAATAGTAGAAATTCACGTCCAGATAGAACATGTTCTTTACAAAGGGAAGGGGCTGGAACACGTAAAGGTTATCTACGTAGAAGCAATGCTCCGGCAGCTTTAAGCCGCATTCCCGAAGCAGCTGTGTCCTAAAGATCACGGAGTGCATCAGGATATAGTGACCCTTGCGGAAGTGCTTTACATCCTTCCAGGTAAAGATCTGTCCTGTGGGCAGGGAGGAGCGGTACTGCATGACCTTGTGGCGCTTCTCTCCCACTTTATTGTAGACAAAATTGCTGATGAGCATATCCAGGTGCTGCTCACCGCCTGCCAGATCCCGCAGGGTCTCCAGCACCTTTCTGTAGGCGCTCTCCTTCACCCAGTCGTCGCTGTCTACTACCTTGAAGAAAAGACCGGTGGCATTCTCGATGCCCGCATTCACGGCAGAGCCGTGGCCGCCGTTTTCCTTATGGATGACCCGGACGATATTGGGATTTAAGACCTGGTAGCGGTCTGCGATCTGTGCGGTGCCGTCGGTGGAGCCGTCGTCCACGATCAGGATCTCCACATCATCGCCGCCGATCAGCAGGGAATCGATACATTTGTCCATGTACTTCTCTGAGTTGTAGCAGGGAATGGCAATGGATAATAATTTCATAAATATACTCCGTTCCGCAGGGCTGTGGCCTAAGAGACGGCCTGAAATGAGACTTTCGGCTGTGACTGCCGGTCTGCCTGCGGCTCCTGCGACGCAGACAGCTGTCCGTGTATTGTATTTGACTCTTATAGGAATTTCAGAAAGAGATCGTACCTGTTCAGCAGCATCCCGATCTTCTTTCAAAAAGCCTCGAAGAAGCTAATCAAATATACAGCATCCTGTCTATTTTATCCTAATCACGAAAAATCCGCAACGAAATCCTCTCCGATCCGCCCGGTATAAGCGGCAAAGGCAGAGGGAATGGAATATTTTTCGGTGATCTCATCGGTATCTGCCAGTAAAAGTGCTCCTGCGGGGTGCCGGGAGGCGCTGCGGGCATCTGTCCGAATACGATCGCTGAGCGTATCCGTCTCTGTCTCTGCCTCTATGCCGCAGGCATCCGTCACCTCATCTCTGCTAAGTGTATCCGCCTGCACCCGGTATCCTGTCATCTGCCATTCTATATGGGTGAAAATATGCTTTGCCTCCCCCAGTGACTGGATCCGCAGCGGCTCTATGCCAAGGCTGCGGACGTAGGCGACAGCTTCCTTTTCATTTAGATGCCCCGGGGTGTTCGGCAGCTCATAAAGACCCGCCAGCAATCCTCTGGAGGGGCGCTTTCGAAGCACCGTTCTGTCCTCATCCTGGATCAGAAAGACGGTCAGCTTTTCTACCCGTCTTTCCTTTTTTGCCGGCATCACCGGCAGTATGCATTCTTTTTTCTGCGCATGGGAAAGACAGTGTGCCTGCCAGGGACAGGCCTGACAGCGGGGCATGGCATTGGGCAGACAGACCATGGCACCAAGGTCCATGAGCGCCTGATTAAAATTCCCATACACCCGGGCAGGATGCCTTTCCATGCAATGGGAAAACCAGTCCTTTGCCAGTCTCATGGCCCGGGGCGTGCGGATATTCTCCTCATAGGCCGTCATCCTGGCAAAGATCCGCAATAGATTCCCGTCCACAGCGATCTCTGCTCTGCCGAAGGCGATGGAGGCGATGGCCGCTGCCGTATAGCTGCCGATACCGGACAGCTGCAGAAGTCCCGCTGCCGTATCCGGCATGCTGCCGTCGTATTCCTCCATGATCTGTACCGCTGCCTTATGGAGATTGCGCACCCGGCTGTAATAGCCAAGGCCTTCCCACAGCTTCATATACTGCTGCTCCGGGGCCGCTGCCAGAGCCCCAATGTCCGGAAGAGCCTCCAGAAAGCGCTGATAATAGCCCTTCACCGCCTCTACTCTGGTCTGCTGCAGCATGATCTCCGAGAGCCATACATGATAGGGCGTGGGATCCTCCCGCCAGGGCAGGATGCGCCGGTTGGCATCATACCAGTCAAGCAGCGCATCAGCGAAATCTGTCTCTTGTCTGCTCATATCTCTCTATCGTCCTAAGGCACTCCCGCAGGTCCCACAGTCTGTTCTGCACATCTCCCTCGGCCACCTCCACGCCCGAGGCGATGGCCATGGTATCGATCATGGCATCCGTCACCCGGGGACGCAGGGCATCCAGGATCTGCAGCTTATCGGCGATGTTGTCGGCATCCAGGAACTTTTCTACCAGGGGATCCAGATTATATGAATATTCCTGTATGGGTTCCGTTTTTTCCGGTGTATCTGACCGATCCGGAGTCTGTATACTTTCCATCTTTTCCGGACTGTCTGTCTGATCTGCACTATTACCTTTAATGGTCTGTACAGGCTTTCCAGCGGTTTTTTCGCTCAGCTCTTCCGGCAGAATCTTCTCAAAACGCCAGGTCTGCCCGGTCTCCGGATACTTTTCCCTGTCCACCGGAGACATGAACTCCGAAAGAGGACGCACCCACACGCCAAAACTCCCATAAAGCGCCTGATAGACCACCTGTGTCTCCAGCGTACCGGCATCCTTTGCCAGTGCCTTGATCTGGTAGAATTTTCCTTTAAAATGACGGTAGAATTCCCCGGGCTGCGGGAGAGGTCTCTGGGTGCCTGATTCTGTTATTTTGGTTATTTCCATCGTTTTATTTATCTTTGCTGTTTTTGTTTCCATTTTTTCCTCTATGCCGCTGCTGCATTGCCACGGCAACATGAAGGGAATTTCACGAAGGATAATTCCCTGATATGATCACAAATTGATGATGTTTACATCGTCAATTAAGTTTGAAAGAAACACCATCAGACATTTCTTTCAGGCTTCAGGTCAAACTCTCTACCACCAGCATCTCCACCGCCGCATTCATATCCAGCTTTCCGGCCTTAAAGGAGGCATCCGTCTCTATGCATCGCTCTATCCTGCGCTGCAGTGCGGCTGTGGTATAGCGGCCCGCCATCGTCTTGTATTTCCGGACGGCAAAGGGCGGAACCTTGAGAAGAGAGGCCAGCTCCGTATCGGTGCGGTTCTTCGCCATCAGTTCCTTCGCCTCCAGGAGCTGGAGGTATTGCCTGTGCATCAGGGAGAGGATCAGAGGCGCCGGCGTCTGGAGAGCCTTCATGTTCATGTAGATCTGCATGGCTCTCTCCCGCTGACAAAGTGCCAGCGCCTCGATCAGATCAAAGACCCGGTCATTCATCTGCCGGCAGGTGATGGTCTCCACCATCTCATGAGTCACCACATTGCCTTCCCCACAGAGGGCGGCCAGCTTGTCCGCTTCCATCCGGATATTCTGCATATCTGTCCCCGTATACTGCAGAAAAAGAGACAGTGTCCTGCCGTCAATCCCCGCGCCCTGCCTTTTAAACAGGCTCCCTGTCCACTGCATCAATGCCTGGTCAGAGAGATGATCGCACTCTAATATCCTGCCGTTTTTTTCGATGGCCTTGTACAGCTTTTTCCGTTTATCCACAGCCTCCTGCACAAAGATAAAATGCGTGGAGGCAGGCTGGGTGCCCAGATATTCCGCCAGCAGCAGGCTGTCCTCGTCTTCCTTTTCCTTAGACTTCTCCGTATCCTGCCCCGCTGCCTTTTCCTTTCCCTTTGCAGCCGCCTTTTCTTTCCCTGCAAAGAGCTGGGTATTTTCCAGGATAATGATGCGGTTCTCCGCAAAAAAAGGCATGGTCTCCGCCAGCTCGATCACCTCTCTGGCCGAAACGCGATCCCCGGAGAAGACATTCAGATTCATGGTATCTCCGTCTCCCAGCATCGCCTTTTTCAGCTTATCTCTGTTCTGCAGCCGCAGATAGGACTGACTTCCCCAGATCAGGTAGGCCGGCGCAAAGCGGCCCTCGGCAAGCTCCTTATTAAACTGCAGCTGCATGGCTGTAAAATCTGCTTCTTTTTTCATCTTTTCCTTTTTGCATATTGGCTTCGGTATGTCGGTATGGTCACTAAGCGTTATTATAACACTGAACCTGCTTTATGTGCTGCTCTTGCGGCGTGACTTTTTATCCTCTATAATAGTGCGCAGTCGGACATGTGACCATCATGTCCTGCACACCCATCTTACGCACGTCACTCTTTTACGTCCCATCTCACTTACACATCGAGGAGTATTCCATGCGCCGACCTCTTTGTTTTTTCTGTCTGCTTTTCGCTTTCTTTATCTGGCTTTCTCTTAAGATTTCGCCGCCCGCACCGCCGGATTACAGCAGCTTTGATAAAACCGCCGTCTCTCTGACAGGCACCGTCGCCGCCAAAGAATATAAACGTAAAAGTGACGGCAGTCTGCAGCTCTATGTCACTATCGAGCATGTTCGTGTGCAGTCTTCCCTCTCCATTCCCTTCCGTTATTCTGTACTCTGTATTTTCTCTGATCCTTCCGTGGACCTCTCCCTCCCTATAGGCAGCTGCGTTTCTCTGCAGGGCAGGCTCCGGGCCTTCTCTGCGGCCACCAATCC
>CAVKQI010000120.1:0-6024 GCA_963658405.1 bacterium
CCTCGATGTGGCTGGCCAGAGGCGCTCCGCGCCTTGGCCGCCTGCCAATTTCAACGTGAATTGACTGCTTGCAAGCAGTCAATTCACGTTGAAATGTGACAGGTGCTAAACAGATACAAAGTACGAATGATTGCTGTTCAGTGACTGTACATACCAACCAGAAAGGTAATCGTTTTTATGAGCACTATGGTCGTTTATACAAGCAGGACCGGCAATACCAAGAAAATTGCCACTGAAATCTTTTCAGCCATTCCGGATCCCGAAAAGGATCTGCAGGATATACAGAACCGGCAGTACGATCTGTCTGCAGATACCTTCTTTGTCGGCTTCTGGAATAACCGCGGATCCTGCCCGTTAGAAATCATCGATCTGCTTTCCGCGCTCCACGGCAAACGCATCGCACTCTTCGGTACCTGCGGCCTGGGTAATGACCCCCAGTATTTTCATACCATTGAGAGCAATGTAAAGGTCTGGATCCCCGAGGACAACACCTACCTTGGTTGCTTTATGTGCCAGGGCAAGATGCCCATGGCAGTGCGCACCCGCTATGAATCCATGCGCAATGAAGGAAACAGCGCACAGATCGATTTCATGCTGCACAATTTTGATGAAGCCCTGCTGCACCCGGATGATCAGGACGTGGCCAATGCCAGAGCCTTTGTAAAAAAAGTCTGCTGCAAAGACAGCACAGAAAAGTCAGTTTGAAAGAAACGCCTGATGGCTTTTCTTTCAAACACGAATGAATGACATAAATGTCATTCGTTCGCAATCCTATCGGAGGATTCTCCTTCGCGATAAAGAGGTAATCATGAATAACGCAAATAACAGCCGCCCCTCCATGGGCACCGGAAGCATTCCCGGGTTGCTGGCACAGCTGGCAATTCCCGCTGTCATCGCCCAGATTGTAAACCTGCTCTACAATATCGTTGACCGCATCTATATCGGCCACATTTCAGGGATAGGCGCCACAGCATTGACAGGCGTCGGTCTCTTTACGCCTTTATTGATGCTGCTCAATGCCTTTGCCATGCTGGCAGGCGCCGGCGGTGCACCTCTGGCCGCCATTGCCATGGGGCGAAAGGACAATGAAAAGGCCGAAAAGATCATGGCCAACTGCTTTACAGTGCTGCTTATTTTTTCCGCCGCGCTGACCGTGACATTCTACGCTGCCGCGCCCACCCTGCTGCGGCTCTTCGGCGCCAGCGATGCCACCCTTCCCTACGCGGTTTCCTATTCCCGCATTTACATTCTGGGCTCCGTCTTCGTCCTGCTGGTGATGGGCATGAATCCCTTTATCACGACGCAGGGTTTTGCAAAGATCAGCATGATGACCACTCTCATCGGTGCCGTCATCAATATCGTACTGGATCCCATTTTTATCTTTGCTTTTCATATGGGCGTGCAGGGTGCCGCACTGGCCACTGTGCTGAGCCAGGCGGTAGGCGCCATCTGGATCCTTCGCTTCCTCACCGGTCCAAAGACCATCCTGCGGCTGCAGAAGAAGCACATGAAGCTGGAAAAGGATATCACCCTTCCCTGCCTGGGACTCGGCATTTCCACCTTTGTCATGCTCTCAACCGAGAGTATCCTGTCCATCACCTTTACTTCCAGCCTGGCCCGTTACGGCGGCGACCTGGCCGTGGGCGCTATGACGATTCTCACCAGCACCAGCCAGCTCGTTACCTTGCCTCTCCAGGGCATCTGCCAGGGCGGTCAGCCCCTGATCAGCTACAACTACGGTGCCGGCCTTACAGACCGCGTCAAGGAGGCCTTTCGCTGCGTCTTTGCCATCTGCCTGGGCTATGCCACCCTCTTTTGTATAGCTGTGCTGCTCTTTCCCTCTCTCTTTGCGGGAATCTTTACTTCCAATGCAGAGCTGACAGCCTATACCGCCTGGGCCATGCGGATCTATATGGCCGGCATGTTCGCCTGCGGCGCCCAGATCAGCTGCCAGCAAAGCTTTATGGCCCTCGGTCAGGCAAAGGTCAGCCTTCTCATGGCCTGCCTGCGAAAACTGATCCTCTTAATCCCCCTGATCCTGATCCTGCCGCATTTTCTCTCCAATCAGGTCTTCGCAGTCTTCCTGGCAGAGCCCGTCAGCGACATCCTCGCTGCCATCGTCACCACCACTACCTTCCTGCTGCGCTTTGATAAGACACTGGAGAAAGGACGTTCCAGCCAGATCAAAAAGGAGGCTTAGTGCAGCCTTTGCCTGTTTTGCAGCATTATCATCAAATTTACGACTGCAAAAACGGAGGTCATTCGACTGCTATGAAGAGAAATACCCCGCCTGTAATTGAAGATTACAATCCCAGCTGGAGTGCAGACTCCATCCGTCTGTATCTGACCCCTTCTGCCTTTGCCAGAAAGACTTTTTTCTATGTGCAGGAGGTGGGATTTTTCAAGACAAAAGCGCCTTATTTTACGGCCAGGGAGCACCTGGAAAGCTATCTGCTGCTCTATACGGTGCAGGGACGGGGGATTCTGCATTATCTGGGCGGTGAGTATTCCCTCACCCCCGGGACGCTCTTTTTCATAGACTGCACGAAGCCCCATCACTATGAATGTCCTTCCCACACCTGCTGGGATTTTTACTGGGTTCATTTTCAGGGCTTTTCCGCGGGGAATTATTTTATACAGAGCAGTCAGAACGGCTTTCATTTATGCACTTTTCCACCGCAGGAGGATCTGCAGAACGTATTCACCCATATTCTCTCTCTGGCACAGGAAAAGCCCCGCAGCTACGAAGCATTGCTCTCCATGGATCTGACGAAGATACTGACCGCTATCCTGCTGTCAGATCCTCTCTCTGCCGGCCGATCCTCCTTAGCCGATGACCTGGCTTCACAGATCTGCAGCTTTCTCGATCTGCACTACCGGGATCGTCTCTCTCTCGATGACCTGGCCGGTCACTTTCATCTCAGCAAGTATCATCTGTCCCGGGAATTTAAGAGATGCACCGGTACTTCTCCTTATGAATACCTGCTCCTATGCCGTATAAACCACGCCAAGAACTATCTGCGCAGCTCCACACTCTCTGTGCAGGAGATCGCCGATGCCTGCGGCTTCGGGCAGACCAGCCATTTTATTGAGCTGTTTAAAAAATACGAAAAAAAGACACCCCTGACCTACCGGAAACAGTGGAGTTAGATTCTGCCATAGCCTGAAGCTATGGACAGTACAAGTTTATAGATATTTCTAAAATCCCGTGTGTCATGTTACGCTACCTTTAATGACAAAAAATACAATGGAGGTCAATCATTAATATGAGCAAGTATCAGACACCGTGCAGATATGATTTTGTAGGCAGCTTTTTGCGTCCCCAGGAAGTAAAGCAGGCGAAGGCTGATTATCAGGCAGGGAAGATCAGCGAGGCAGAAAAGGATGCCATTATCGACAAGGCCATCACAGAGGTAGTAGCCAAGCAGAAAGAGCTGGGATTTCATGTGATCACCGACGGCGAGTTCCGGAGAACCTACTGGCATCTTGATTTCATGTGGGGATTTGAGGGCGTCGGCCACGAGCAGGCCGGCAACGGTGTGCAGTTCAGCGCCGAGATGGCTTCCGTGGAAGACACCTACCTCACCGGAAAAGTAAAGGCAAAGGCACACCCCTTTGTAGAGTACTTCAAGTTCTTAAAGCAGTTTGAGGATGAAAATACCGTTGCCAAGTATACCATCCCGGCACCGGCACAGATGTTCCAGCAGATGATCGTCCCCATCAACTATCCCAACACCAGAAAATACTATCCCACCAATGCAGAGCTCATTCATGATATCGGCGTTGCCTATCAGGATGTCATCAAGCAGTTCTACAAGGCAGGATGCCGCAATCTGCAGCTGGATGACTGCACCTGGGGTGCCATCGTAGGCGATGCAGCCAAGCAGCGCTATCAGCTTCTGGGACTGAATCTGGATGAGGTAAAAGAAGAGCTTCTGGCTGTAAACAATCTCGCTCTGGAAGGAAAGCCGGCCGATATGGTGATCACCTCCCACATCTGCAGAGGCAATTACCACTCTACTTTCTTTACCAGCGGTCCCTATGACACGGTAGCCGATTATGTATTTGCCAAAGAGAATGTAGACGCTCTGTTCCTGGAATATGATGATGCAAGATCCGGCGGCTTTGCCCCGCTCTCCAAGGTATCTCCGGATAAGAAGGTCGTCCTCGGCCTGATCACCACCAAGAGTCCCGTATTAGAGGACAAGGAGGCTGTGATCAAGCGCATTCACGAAGCTGCCGAGTACGTACCGTTGGATCGTCTGTATTTAAGCCCGCAGTGCGGCTTCGCATCCTGCGAGATTGGCAATAAGCTGACAGCTGAGGAGCAGTGGGCTAAGTTAAAGCTCGTAAAAGAGATCGCCGAGGAAGTCTGGGGCGAGATCTGATAATAAAACACCCTGTATTTAAATCACAAAAATAAGCAGCCGCCGCGGTGCATCATTACGATGTTCCGCGGCGGCTGCCTTTTCCATCAGGCATTTCTTTCGGATTTTAGAACTCTGCAAAAGGTATATCCATCAGGACGGCAATCTTTTTAAACTGGCCTGCATTGTGTCCCACCGACAGTGCCAGATGGTGGGTAGGGGCCTGGGCGAACCAGTCATCCATGTATTCTGCCGGTTTCTTGGCGAAGCGGATGTGGGTGGAAGTGTTGCCGTTTAAGAGGATGGGCGCGTCGATGGCCTCCCCCTCACTGATATTGAATTTCAGTCTCCCGTCTCCGGTCTGGGTCACGCCCAGCGTGGTGACAGCGCCGGGTCTTACCTTGGCCTCCACGGAGACACCGCTGCCGCGCTTGCCGTGATAGACACCCATGCCGCGCAGAATCGGCTTTCCCTTGGAGATAGCCAGATGGAAGGGACCGTCGTGCCCCAGGATCATGGTATCTCTGTTAAAGTCTGCCGCCACGATCTCGCAGAAGCTCCCGCCTTTGCCGCAGATGTCCGCGATCTTCATGGCCAATGCCGTCTTGATATCTCCCTCTCCGGCGCAGGCAATGCCCTTGGCATTAAGCAGGGAAAATCCCACGATAAAGCCGCTCTGCACCTGCTCGAAATGATCGTCCCGTCCGTGATAGTAATAGGACACGCTGTCCAGATTCCTGTCTTTTACCATAGCCTCCTGGGCTGCCGCCACTCTCGCCGACCAGTCCAGCTGCTCCTTCGTGGGCTTTCTGGCAATAGGATCGGAGGGCGAATCTCCGGAGATCTCAAAGAATGCCTCTATCTCCCTGCGCTTTTCCTCCGCCTCCTCCTCTGACACTGCCTGCAGGTAGGCATCGAGGTCGCTCATCTCGATGATCTCCGCATCCAGGCCGGTCTGCGCCTGGAGCATGGTCAGATCGCTGTACATATCCAACATGCCGCTGTAATAGCCCCCCAGAAAACCGAATCTGGCATGCTGCAGGGTGCGCTTTACTGTCGCCGCCATGCACCACTCCTCGATCTCCTTCCAGGCACGGATGGCCTCCGGTCTGTCGCATGTCACCTCATCTGCCTTGGCAAAGGCCGGTGTCTCTGCAAGGCCCAGCAGGCCGTTTACGCAGTGAAAGGCGATGCCGGCCCGGTTAAAGGCATTGGAGATCTCCGGGATGGAGCAGCCCACGCACTGCGCCAGCCAACGGTCGGTGCCGGTGCTCTCATAGGCCATCTCCGGCGCCGGCTGCAGATTCAGGATCACCGCCGGTACCTGGCAGATCTGGTGTACCGGCAGCACGCAGGCGCTGGTATAGTAGGTGGCCGCATGGGAGAAGACGATGTCCACATTGTGACTGTTAAAGTACTCTCCTGCAGCCCGTCCCTCGTCCTCTGTATCCACCAATCCGTAGTCAAAGACCTCTCCGAAAGCGGACAAACGCTCCTTTAAAAAAGTATTGTACCCCAGCAGGCACTCCTTCAGACCTGCAAACTGATCCCAGTAAGCGTGAAGACCTGCACTGTAGAGCCCGATCCTTGCTCTCTTAATGTCCTTTAATCTGCTGACCTCCATGATGTAATCCCCTTTCTGCATAAACGCATAAAA
>CAVKQI010000121.1:0-5059 GCA_963658405.1 bacterium
TGCCGCTGCTTGCAGCGGCAGCGCGAAGGGAATTTCGCGAAGGCGAATTCCCTGATGCGATCCCGAATTGATGACGTCTACGGCATCAATTCGAGTTTGAAAGAAATGCCATCAGGCATTTCTTTCAAACTTTACCTCTCTATACCTTTTCTTTTTCTCTTACCACCACCAGGATCCGTCCGCTGGTATCCGTCACAGCCTCATGGGTATCCCCGTCTACCGCCAGCACCCATTCCAGAGAGGCTTTCTCTGCGGCATCCCGGATCTCCTCCAGGGTATAACCCCGCTGATAATGGGTCTCCACATGCTTTTCAAAGAGTACCTTGCCGCCGGCTTCCTGCGCCGGGACGGCGGTAAAGAGAGTCAGGTCATACTCATTGATATGATCCTCCTCATAGAACCAGTTCTCCCAGATAAAGCTGCAGTCCTCTCTGTTTTCGGCGATGGTGGTATCGCCGATCAGATCTCTGTATTTATAGAGCGTATTAAAATCGAAGATAAAAAGACCGCCGGGATAAAGGAACAGATTCACCTGCCGGAACATCTCCTCTAAGTCCTCTGTGGTCAGCAGGTAGTTAACGCAGTCGCAGACACTGATCATGGTGCCCGCCGTGCCGTAGAGCTCAAAGCTGCGCATATCCTGCTCTAAGTACATGGTCTCATGTCCCAGACGGTCCCGGCGCTCCATGGCCTCGGCCAGCATATCCGCCGAATTGTCAATTCCTATCATATCGTATCCGTAGGAAGCCATCAACTCCGTGAACTTGCCGGTGCCGCACCCCAAGTCCACCACCAGATCCCGCTCTGTCTCCAGCGCATCCTTCTCATTCTCTTTTCCGTCTTCTTCCTTTACAGGACGCGAGACGCCATAGCGGTCTATGAGCTGCCGAATATATGCCGCCCACGCCCGATACGGCGTCTCATCCATAAACGTATCGTATACCTGTGCAAAGGAAGTATAGGCAGGTTCCATTTCCTCCTGCCGGTTGATTTCTGTTTCTCTGTATTCTTCCTGCATAAATCACACATTCTGCAGACGATGCTCTCGTTTGCCTGTGTCATCCCCCCTCCCATCGACCGATGCGGAAAGAGGGATGTCATGGCCGCCCGGGTGTCTGCTGCCCCCGGGCAAGAAATCCTGTCAGTTCCTGCTATGCTCAGTGCAGGATGGTTCCCAGCAGTCCGTAGGAAAAGATGGACATCAGGACGGTAGCCAGCAATACACCTAAAAAGCAGGCCAGGGTCGCCTTCTTAATGTCGATCTCCAGCAGGGAAGCCACCAGGGAGCCGGTCCAGGCGCCTGTCCCCGGAAGAGGAATGCCCACAAAGAGCAGAAGTCCCAGAAACTCTCCGTTTTTCATGCCGTCACTCTTATTCATAGCGCGCTTTTCCATCTTTTCGATCAGGGGACGAAAGGCCTTGAACTGCTTCATCCAGGCAAAGATCTTTCTGATAAAGAGAAGGATAAAGGGGATCGGGAGCACATTACCCAGCACGCAGATCGGAATCGCCTGCCACATATTCACCTTTAATAAGGAGGCTACGATCAATCCGCCTCTGCACTCTAAGATCGGCAGCAGGGAAACGATAAAGATCACCACCTGCGCCGAGACATGCTGTCCCAGTGTATTTGCAAACCATGTTGCCAAAGCTTCCATCTGAAAAATCCTCCCTTTGCGGATACGATCATCCGATCATCTTCTTATCTGCAGTTTCCTGTCTGCCTTCTGTCTGCGGCGGCGCACAGCCGCTCTCCGGCAGCCGATCGGCCGTCATGGCAGACACATCCACGCCAGTATAGCACAGATACCCGTCTACTGCACCATGATTCCGTTTTCTTTGAGAATTTCTTCCAGTGCCTTCACGACCTCTGCCATCTGCTGGGGTGTGCCGATGGTGATGCGCAGGTAGTCCTCGATCCTGGGCTTATTCCAGTGGCGCACGCAGATCTTGTGGGCCCGCAGCGCTTCAAACAGCGCCTGTCCGGTCATCTGCGGATGCTTTGCAAAGACAAAGTTGGTCTTGGAGATGGGGAAGGAAAAGCCAAGTCTCTTCAGCTGTTCCTGGAAATTATCCCTCTCCCGGATGATCCTGGAAGTGATGCTGCCAAAATAAGCCTCATCCCGCAGCGCTGCCGTGCCCATGTCGATGGCCGCCATATTCATGGTATAGGAATTAAAAGAGAATTTTACATCCTTTAAATAGCCGATCAGCTTCGGATTGCCCATGGCAAAGCCGATGCGCATACCGGCCATGGCTCTGGACTTGGAAAAAGTCTGCACCACCAGGAGATTGTCATATTTTTTCGTAAGGGGCAGGGCGCTCACCGCGCCAAAATCCACATAGGCTTCATCTACGATGACCACGCAGTCCGGATTGGCGGCCGCGATCTGCTCGATGTGTTCCTGAGACTCCTCTACACCGGTGGGCGCATTGGGATTGGGGAAAATGATGCCGCCAAAGCTCCGTCCCGCCTCCGCAGGGATGTAGTCGGAGACCTGCAGACGGAAATCCTCTGTCAGAGGCGCCGTCACATAGGGAATCCGAAAGACGGAGGCCCACACATCGTAAAAGGAGTAGGTGATGTCCGGGAAGATAATGGGCTTTTCACTGTTAAAGAAGGTCATAAAGCACATAGCCAGCACGTCGTCGGATCCGTTTCCCACAAAGATCCAGTCCTCCGGCAGCTCATAGCGTTTTGCCAGCTCCGATGCCAGGGGCTGCGCGTTCATATCCGGATACAGACGGCAGTCTGCCGTTCTCTCGGCCAGCATCTTTGCCGCCAGCTGCACTCCGGGAGCCGGGGGATAAGGGCACTCGTTGGTATTTAACTTGATGATCTTGAGATCCGAGGGCTGTTCGCCGGCCACATAGGGTTCCACTCTTCTGATATTTTCTTCCCAGGACATGGGGTTTCTCCTTTTTCTGAAAATGACAGACGAAAGTCGTAAACTCCCGTCTGTCCCATAATCTGCTCTATAGCTCCGTTTCCCGAAGGAAAACCATTCGAAGCGCTGCAGCTTTCTTTGCTGTTATAATACCTTTGACAGAAAATCCTTCAGGCGATCGCACTGGGGATTTTCAAAGAATTCCTTCGGCGTATTCTCTTCCATGATGACACCGCCGTCCATGAAGAGCACCTTGGTGGCCACTTCTCTGGCAAAGCCCATCTCATGGGTGACCACCACCATGGTCATGCCGCTCTCCGCCAGTTCGGTCATAACCTCCAGGACGCCGCCTACCATCTCCGGATCCAGCGCACTGGTGGGCTCATCAAAGAGCATGACATCCGGGTCCATGGCCAGGGATCTGGCGATGGCGATCCTCTGCTTCTGTCCGCCGGATAGCTGTCCCGGATAGGCATCTGCCTTATCCTCCAGCTTCATCTGTTTTAAAAGACGAATGGCATCCTCTCTGGCCTCTTCCTTGGTCTTTATTTTCAGCTTGACCGGTGCCAGAGTAATGTTATCCATGATGGTCAGATTCTGAAAAAGATTAAAGTGCTGGAATACCATGCCCATGTGCCGGCGCACCTTATTGATGTCCACCTTGGGATCCGTAATGCAGGTATCCCCCATCCAGACCTCGCCGCTGGTAGGGATCTCCAGCAGATTCAGGCACCGCAGGAAAGTACTCTTGCCGGAACCGGAGGGACCTACGATGACGATCTTTTCTCCCTTATTGATCTGATAGTCGATCCCCTTAAGGACCTCATTATCACCAAATTTTTTATGCAGGTTTTTAACGGTAATCACCCTTACGCATCCTCCTCTCCAAAAGTCCGAACAATATGCTCAGCGCCTTGACCACCACCAGATACATGACGGCCGCACCGATCAGGGGCATGAATGCCTCATAGGTACGGGAGGAAACCTGGTTGGCTGTGCGGGTCAGGTCGGACAGACCCACGTAACCGACGATAGCGGTCTCCTTGAGCAGGGTAATGAACTCGTTGCACAGAGGCGGCAGCGCATTCTTAAAGGCCTGGGGCAGCACCACATAGCGCATGGTCTGGATCTTGGAAAGACCCACACTGCGTCCTGCTTCCATCTGTCCCGCATCTACTGCCAGGATGCCTGCGCGGATGATCTCTGCCACATAGGCAGCGCTGTTAAGACCGAATGTCAGGCTGGCTACAAAGATGCCGTTCTGGGAATTCTTCAGCACGATGAACCACATGATCAGCAGCTGCAGCACCGAGGGGGTACCGCGGATAATGTCTATGTAAATATCTGCGATCACCGTCATCGGCGTCTTTTTGCCGCTGCGGGTCCTGGAGAGTTCCATCAGGGCCAGCACGGTGCCGAAGATCACGCCGAGGATCGCGGCGAAAAATGCCACCTCCAGCGTCAGTCCCATGCCCTTAAAGTACAGCTTCCATCTGTCGCCGGTCACAAAGGCTGCGATAAACTTCCTCTGTACCTCTAAAAACCATTCTGTCATATGCACCTCCCTATGCCGCTGTATCACAGCGACTGCACGAGGAGAATTTCGCGAAGGCGAATCCTCCGATGTGATTCCCAAAACAAAAAGGATCGCAGAAACACCGCTTCGTGTTCCTACGATCCTCTATTATACTTACTTTATGCTCTTCTAACAAGCAAAATCAGCCTTTATTGCGTATTTCTGTATAGATATGCATTTTTTATAAAGCCGCCGACTGCTGTTATCCCGGGCATTTCCGGTTCAGGAAAAACTCTCTCCCGATGCCGTTTTTTGATTCCGTCTTACTCGACTACGGTCTCTACGGAGTCGTCAGCTGCCTCTTCGGTGGTCTCTGCAGATGCTGCATCAGCAGAAGAGCCGTCGTCAGAGCCGTTGATGTACTGCTCAACCAGTGCGTCAAAGCTGCCGTCTTCCTTCATCTCCTTCAGAGCGCCGTTGATGGCCTCCTGCAGACCGGTGTTGCCCTTCTTCATGGCGATTGCGTACTCCTCGGTCTCGAAATCGAAGTCAGAGCCTTCCAGAGCCTTGATGCTGTCTGCGAACTTGCCGGCAAATACCTCTGCGGGGTTCTTGTCGATGATGACAGCATCCAGTCTGCCGTTGACCAGATCGT
>CAVKQI010000121.1:5069-5965 GCA_963658405.1 bacterium
TCTACGAACTTGTCATAGGTGGAAACCTCAGCGCCCTCGATGTCCTCTGCGAGGAAGTCGCCGGTGGTACCCAGCTGTACGCCGATCTTCTTATTCTTCAGATCATCTGCGGTGGCGATGTCGGAATCCTTTGCTACCAGTACATACTGTACGGCATCATAGTAGGAATCGGAGAAGTCAACAGTCTCTTTTCTCTCGTCGGTCACGGTCATGCCTGCGATGGCTACGTCGATCTTGGAGCCGATGGAAGAGATCAGGGAGTCGAAGTTCATGTTCTCTACCTGTACTTCCAGACCAAGCTTCTCGCCGATAGCCTTGATCAGAGCTACGTCAAAGCCGTCCGGTTCGCCGTCATCCCCTACATACTCAAAGGGAGGGAACTCTGCGTTGGTGCCTGCTACCAGTACACCATCGGTCAGTGTGGAGATCTCTGCGGAAGTCTCCTCCTCAGATGCCTCTGTGCTCTCTGCCTCTGCGCTCTCCTCGGTGGAAGTCTCTGCTGCAGAAGTTTCCTCTGCTGCTGTATCTGCAGTAGATGCAGAAGAACCGCAGCCTGCCAGAGACAGCACCATCATGCCTGCCAGTGCCAATGCTAATGCTTTTTTCATAATTTCCTCCATTCTGCGTGCATTTTCTGCGCGCTTTTGAAAATAATCCTCGCTGCATTATAGGCATTTTCCCTTCAAAATGCAAGTATACAGCAGCGGTTTGTCGTAAAAAGCTGCTGTATTTGACCTCCCGATCAAGCAAGGGATTAGCATAGTATAAAGTGGTTTGCCTTACTTTATTGGCCTCCCGGCCATGCCACGGGCCGCCGCAGATGGCTCGCACCGTGCATCTCGCGCCGTTTTGCTAAGGTTCGCCTCTTGCCTGCGGATGGCCGGCCCTTAACTCGC
>CAVKQI010000122.1:0-5958 GCA_963658405.1 bacterium
ACCGGCAGATTCATGGTCGGATGTGCCACCAGAAGTCCCAGTGCCGCACCGGCGATCATGCCGATAAACATATAGGTCGTCATCACATCCCGCGGCTGCTTCAGGATCCACATCGGCAGGATCGCTGCAAAGAAAATATAAACAAAGACGATGGCTGCCCAGGTGCCCTTGCCGAAATAGATCGGTGCGGTCATGCCCAGTCCCAGGGACAGCACGGTGAAGCAGAGGCCGATGGCCGTCTCCTTCCAACCGGTAAAGTGGAATCTTCTCTGCAGAAGTCCGAAGATCACGGCAAATACCATGAAGAGAATGGAGATGGTACCGGCAGCGCCGTTGGTGGCAGCTGCATCAGAAAGCTGTGTCACACCATCCACTGTCGTATAGACGTTAAAGGTACCGTCCACCATATCCACAAAGGCAGCGATGACCAGCAGACAGAACAGCCAGCAGAACAGCAGGAAGAGCTTTCTTCCCAGCTTGCCGATGTACTTTTCGATCAGCATACCCATGGACTTTCCGTCATTCTTCACACTGGCATAGAGCGCACCGAAGTCGGTCACGGCGCCGAAGAAGATGCCGCCGATCAGGATCCACAGAAGCACCGGCAGCCAGCCGAAGGCAGCAGCCTGGATGGCGCCGGTCACGGGGCCTGCACCGGCAATGGACGAGAACTGATGACTGAACACCGTCATGCCGTCTGCCGGAGAAAAATCCTTTCCATTATTAAAGCGCACAGCCGGTGTCTCTGCCTTGGGATCGATGCCCCATTTGTTGGCAAGCCAGCGGCCGTAGACCAGATAAGCGCCGCCCAGACATACGGCAGCGATCAACACAATAACAAGCGTATTCATAATTTTTCCTCCCATTTCATTCCCCGTATCGTAGTCCCGAGACACACGCTTGTCAAGAAAAGTGTTTATAAAAATTTTAGATTTGTACAGTTTGTTATAACGCAAAAATATAACGCGGCGGAAATTGTGCACTTTTCTCCGCCGCGCTATAACTTTTGATTATATCTTTTATTTGGTATATCTTCCGTATCCGTACGGTGTTGCGTAGAAGACATTGTGCTCACGCACATAATCTCCCGTCCTCGTACAGTGGATAATGGTGCCGTTTCCGCTGTAGATACCCACGTGGTAGATCGTGGACGGTGAGGAGCCGTAGAAGATCAGATCGCCCGGCTGCAGCTCAGAGGCTGAAACCTTCGTGGAAGACGCATACTGTGAACGGGAATCACGCGGGATCGTGATGCCGAAGTGCCGGAAGATCTGCTGTGTGAAGCCGGAGCAGTCTGCACCGCTTTCCAGTGAGGTGCCTGCTGTCACGTAGGGCAGGACGCCGATAAAGGCTCTCGCATACTCCACAAGCTCTGTGGGATCCGACTTCGGAAGATCCGCTGCGCTCTTGCCCACTTCGCCGGTAAAGGCCTGTACCGTGATCTTCTTGCTGTTCGAACTCTTGCTACCCGAGCCGGCCGGACCGCCGCTGCTGTCCTCCACAGCCGCACTACTGCTCTCCGGACCGCTGCCGACGGAAATCACGTCACTGCCGTCCTTACTTGTGCTGCTGCCGGAGGAAGATCCCGTTTCGGTTTTCTTTGATCCCGAAGCGGAGCTGCTTTCTGTGGGATCCTCAAACTCAATCTCCGTTCCCAGATCCAGGTCGGATCCCAGCTCCAGCGTACCGGTGCTGATCTCATTGGCACCGCTGGTGTATACATCCGTGCTGCCGGCCACATCCTTGATCTGCACGACACCGGAATCCACCCATGCGCCGTCGCCGGCCACCTGATATCCCTCCACCGACTGCTGGGTCACGAGCCAGCCGTTGGCATCAAAGTAATAGCATTCCGCTACGCCGTCCTCGTCACCGTCAATCCAGAACCAGCCATCCTTTGCGTAGGTCCCGTCCTGGTTGTTGTACCACCATTTGCCCGTATTGCTTCCGCTTCCCTGCTGCCAGCGCCCGGCCATGGCCGGAAAGCTGAGCAGGGCAGAAAGCATTGCCATCGTAAGGGCAAGCCGCACCGTCTGTCTCTTCTCTGTCACGTCATTTCTGCTCTTTCGCATATCGGGATTCTCTCCAATCTGTTTACGCTCTGCACACTATCATAAAGCATGGAGAAATATCACGCAAGGACTGTTCAAATATCGTAAAAAAACTTAAGAAAGTCCGAACCAGCCGAGACGATAGGCCAGCAGCTTGGTGAGGATCAGCACCAGGGCCACAACAAAGCCGATGGAGGCCCGCCGCAGGGACGCCTTATCCTTCGCCTCCATGCCGTGCACCACCTGCATCACGGCATAGATCAGCGCCAGCACACCGCAGACATATACCGTCCAGAACAGCAGTGCCCAGGGATTCACCGCCCGAATGAGCTGCAGCAGCTCCTTTCCCTTCTCTACCAAAAACATAGTCGCTCCTCTCTTCCGATGAACAGACCGTCACTTCGACGGCTCCTCTATGGTAATGATCAGCCCATGGGGCAGACAGACAATGGGAAAATCATGCGCTTCCTCCGTCAGACTTCCCGACTGCACACAGACCTGGTTCTGGCAGTTGGATTCCAGCACCCGCACGGCATTGTCCTGAATGTCCAGAATATTGATCTCGTTTTTCGAGGGAGACGCCGCATCCCCAAGTTTTTCGAGGCTCAAATCCGCATCCGCCTTCTCCGCGCTGCCGTTCTCAATGAGATATCTACCGTTTTCTGACAGCGGCACCCTCAGGATCTCCGTATCCAGGGACCGCACCACCACCATATAGCCGTCTTCCGCCTTCTCCTGCCAATGCCTTCGAAGCAGAACGATACCGCTCACCGCCAGGATCAGAAGCAGCACCAGCAGAAGGATCAGATCCCGCTTCCGCTTTTTTATCCATTCCATATTTGTCACCCGTCTGATAAAAATTTAAGGGCCTGAAAACAACGAATTCTCGTCATCCTCAGACCCTTCAGAGCCACAAACCGGACTCGAACCGGTGACCTTTTGATTACGAATCAAATGCACTACCAACTGTGCTATTGTGGCAACTCATACACAATAGCACAATCTTCCTTTTTTTGCAAGGAATTTTTATCTCTTCACTTACTCAGCAATGGCTCCGAATACGCGGTCATAGTCATTGTATACACTGGCAACGACATCCACGAAGAGGCTGTAGAGCTGCTCCGCTGCCGCTGCATCCTCCGCAGGCAGCACCTTGCAGACATACTTATGGTAGATGGTGCCGGTATCCGGCAGGATGCCGTAGGAGCCGATCAGAAGCTCCGCATTCATGGTATTCAGATTCATCAGTGTAGCGGAATATGTGCTTTCCTCCAGATGGTCTGCAACCACGGTGTAGAAGCTGTAATAGCTGTCGCCGTTTTCATCGTCTGCCGCGATCTGCGCAACTTCAATGACGATCGCACCGTCCTCATCCTCGCCCATGCCTTCCAGAATGGCGTTGACTGTGGTCTCTCCGTCTCTCTCTCCCAGCTTGACCTCTACACCCTCGTTTGACAGTCTCTCATTCAGAATATCCAGTACCTTGCTCATATTTGATCCTTTCCCGTTAGCTAACGTGTTTACATACCTTATATTATAGCATCATTTCCTGTATCTGTCTTTTATAACTTGATGCCGTGCTGCTTATTTTTTTCTTTACCGGAGGTGCTTGTGAAGCCGATCATATTCGAGGTCTTCGCCCTGGGGATCTCCGACTTCTTCTGCGCGGGCTTTGCCGCCTCCTTCTTTTCAGGCACCGGCTCATCGCTTTCCCATTCTGCGTCAGACAACAGTGCCTTGTCCTTCGACAGCTCCGCATCCAGGATCTTGTCGAAAGCCGCCTGTGTATTCTGATAAGCCTTCTCCTTCTTGGCCTGCCGCTTGGCTTCCTTACTCTGCTTCGGAGCATCCTTACGCAGCTCACGCTTTGCGGCAAGGAGTTTTTCCTCCTCTTCCTTGACCTTATAAACACGCTTTTCCGCGTCCTCAAAGTCCTTGAAGCCCACCAGCTGCATGATCTCCTCCTCTGTGGCCTCTCTGCCAAGGGCATTCTTTACCAGAAGATCAAAGCCGTTATTCTCTTCCTTATTGGTCATAAGACGCATACCCAGATCGAAACGGATCTTGTCCACCAGCTGCTTGCCGCTGACACTGCCGGTTTCACGCCGGAGGAGACGCATGATCTCATCATTCCGCATGCCGCCCAGCTCGCGATCGATCCTGTAATTGTCCTCTGTTTTCCAGAAGTCCTTCCGGATCAGGGTCTCGTCAATGCTCTTCTGCATTGCATCATTGATATACTTACCCAGTGCCATAAATGCGGGCTTCGCCACACTAACATAAGCACTTCCCAGACCGCCGGCCAGCTTGGCTGCCGTCTCCGCTGTGGTCATAATGCTGTTTCCCAGCAGCTTGTAGCGGGCAAGATCGTTTTTGCTGATCAGATCATCTCTTCCGTTGATGACGCTGTCAGCGCCAAACTCATCCAGACCCTTGCTCAGCTCCTCATTCGACAATGCCTTCAGCTTCAGGCTCTGCTCTGAGATATCCATGAAGCTGCCCATATCGCCAGCCACCTTGCTCATGCAGCCCAGAATATCGATGGGTGTTCCCAGGCTTCCTTTCTTCGCACCGGTGATCTTCTTCTCGATCTCGTTGGCGGTAGACAGAAGCTGCTGTCCCACTGCCAGCACATTGGCCGATATCTTATTGCCCTTGCTGACCTCCACCATGCTCTTCAGTGCTGCATTAAAGTTCTTGATATACGGTGTGTCAATGCCGCCGTAGGAAAGACAGTTCTGCGCCAGATTGGTGATGCCGTTTTCGAAGGCCAGATAATCCTCTGCCTTGGCCTTTCCCTCCTGGATCTTCTTCATCCGCTTGGTCAGATCCTCCCGGACCTTTCCGAAGAGCGCGATACTGTTCGCCGCCTTGTCCACCTCATCCGTGGTCTTGGAGGGATTCCAGCCAAAGAAAGAACCAACGTTCTTGGTGAGCTGAGTACCGCTCTTGGTCATATGGGCAAGCTCCTTCTCAGCGCCTTGTCCCTGAGCCAGCTTCACGACATCATTTACGGCATCCTTCACATTATTGATGGCATTCACCGTTGCCACGGTATGCTCCTGCGCGATCTGTGCCGTTGACTTTTTCTCCGGCTTCTTTTCCTCCTTCTTTTCCTCCTTCTTTTCTTCCTTTTTGTACTCCTCTCCCTTGGCCTTCGCCTCGGCTTCCTTCTTCGCCTCCGCTTCTGCCTTCTTCTTCTCCTCGATCTCCTTGATGGCATCCTGCAGCTTGCCGTAAGCTGTCTTCATCTTCTGGACCTCTTCGGCATAAATGGCAGCATTGCCGATCTTTCCGGCCTTAATTTCAGAAATCTGCTTCGCGGTGTTCCCAACCTTTTCCTTAAGGGATGCGACAGTCTCAAAAAAGCCGGTGTTTTCTTCCTTCTTCTCCTCTTTCTTCGGCTTTCCGCCCTTCTTCTCCTCTGCACGCTTCTTGGCCGCATCAAAATCCTGCCGCCACAGGTCGCTGTCCATACGATACTTCAGCTTCTTATCAATATAGGCATTTTCATGCATCCGCTTTTTGAATTCCTTCATTCTGGCATCGTAGGTCTTGTCTGCTCTCCGCCGAATGATCTCATCGATCTCGTCCTTCTGTATCTTGCTCTTGATGCTTAAGTCAAGGGCATTCATCAGCTTGTCGTATTTTTTACCCAGCGTCTTCAGGCCGTCAATGGTGCCCTCTTTAATGGTAGATGCGATCTCTGCCGCTGCTGACGGATCCTGCTTCTTCAGCGCCTTCTCAAATGCCTTGAGCTTCTTCTCCAGCTCCTTCTTTTCCTTTTTTTCGGCCTCCAGCTTCTCCTTCTCCGCCTTTTTCCGCTTCTTTTCGGCATCCTTATCGTCTGTCTTCTTCTGCTTTGCCGCAGCCTTTTCCTCTGCCTTCTTCTGCTTTTCCTCTGCTC
>CAVKQI010000123.1:0-5809 GCA_963658405.1 bacterium
AGTTACAATTTTTTTATCTTCCCATAAGCGCTGCAATAGAGCCCCGGTGCCAGCAGATACAGTCTGATCTTCAGGCGATAGCTGCCGGGCAGCGCGGCCATAACCCCCGGCACCTGCAGATAGCGCCGGAGCTTTTCTGCGATCTGCTCTCTTTCCTTCTGATAGGATGCGCCGCCCTTGTCTGTCAGCTTTCCCGCTACCAGCATGGCCGAGATGCACTGAATGGCTGCCACCTTGCTCTTTACCGCCGGCTTTTCCCAAAGCGTCGGGAACTGCCTCTCCAGCAGGTGCTGCGCCTTTTCCCAGCAAATGGCCTGATCCATATAGGAAGGGGTAAAGGGTCTTTCCATAGCGCCTGCCGGATTCTGATAATAGGCATACAGGGGCGTATCGATGCGGGCGACTTTCTCAGTCTCCGGCAAAAGGGAGAGCAAAAAGAACATATCCTCGCCGATGGTGAGATCCTCCGGAAAGCGGTGCGTCCCGATCAGATCCCTTCTGAAAATCTTGCTCCAAATCCTCGTATCGGACTGCAGGATGCCATTCTCTGCAAATTCTTCTCCGGTATATACCGTGACCCGGTCCCTTTGCGCCTTATCCCGGCCTATCTCCATGGCTTTTTCTTTTTCCGGAAGTTCTGAAAGAGAAGGCATCTCTCCATAGATACGGAAACCGCAGCCGGCGATCCCGCTGCCGGTATCCGCCGCCAACGTCATCAATGTCCGGATCAGGGACGGCAGCATCATATCATCGGCGTCCAGGAAGGTAATCCACGCTCCCTTAGCCAGCGTAAGTCCCAGATTCCGAGCCCCGGAGACGCCGGGAGCCTCTCTGTGCGCCAGGATCACCTGGGGATAACGGTCTGCCAGAGCCTGACACAGCCGCCCCGTCTCGTCCTGGGAGCCGTCATCGATGAGGATGATCTCCAGATTCTTCCAGGTCTGCGTCAGTGCACTGCCCACCGCCGCCTCCAGGGTAGCCGCTGCATTGTGCACCGGTATGATAATGCTCACTAAAGGCTCATTTATCTCCTGCATTTCTTTCAAGCTTTACCTCCATAACGCGGCAACGTGAAGAAAATTTGCAAAGCCGAATTCTCCTTCCTCATGCCTTTTTTGCCTGCCGCCATTTCTGCATCTGAAAGATCCACCGCACCAGCAGGATCCTCGCTCTGTCCGGCCGGCGCATCATAAAAGCGATCAGCCGGTTGGCCGTCTCACTTACCGGCAGGGCGCACCGGCGCATCAGGGCCGGCGTATCTTCCTGCCTGCAAAGCTGCCGTATCCTGCTGCAGCTGTCCTTACTGCTATTTCGCAGTTCATTTTTCATTACCAGCATAAAGAGGAAAAGGAACTCTCCGTCTGCCTGTCTCTTTGCATGGGGCACTTTCTTATCATGCAGCACCTGCTCGATGATGCCCCGAAGCCGCAGGATATTGTCATACAGTCCCGGATCGCTGGCATGTACCATGGAGGAAGCCTCATACACATAATGGTACCCATAGCAGTCCTCCAAGATCACCACCCGCTTTGCATCCAGGATCGTAGGCAGCACGATGTTCACGTCCTCTCCCATGCGGATCGAGGGATCACAGTAATGCATGTTTTTTTCCAGCAGTTCCCTGGAAAAAAGCTTCATGCACCGGGAGAGGATCACCGTCCGTTCCTCCCTGCCCAGGATGCGGCCAAAGATCTCTTTCCTGAGCCTGTCCCCTTCGTAGATGCCGGGGGCCGCGCCGTTTTTCTTTTTTTCCTCTGTTCCCAGCCACTCTCTGTCGATGACATAACTGCCGCAGATGACCTCCTGCTTTTCCCATTCCGGGTGCGCCGGGCAGGGAAGGGCCGCTGCCAGCTTAGCCAGCATGTCCGCCTCGATCCAGTCATCGCTGTCCACAAAGGCAAGATAGGGGGCACTGCTCTCTTCCACGCCCCGCATCCAGGTCTTCATCAATCCCTCGTTTTTCTTATGGATCACATAGACCCGGCCGTCGCTCTCTGCGATACGGTCACAGAGAGCAGAGCTGCCGTCCGTAGCTCCGTCGTCGATGAGCCAGAGCTCCAGATTCCGGTAAGTCTGTCCCAGAATACTCTGTGCGCACCGCTCCAGGGTCCTGCAATTATTATAAACCGGTACGATCACCGCCAGTTTCCTAGATTCATCCATTATAATCCCCATTCCGCAGGCGCCCGCGCCGGAGGAATCGCAAAGCGAATCTTTGATTCGATTTGCGTTCAGGGCTATTTGTGACGCCTGCGCACAAATAGCTGCGCGAAAAATACGATATCAATCGTATTTTCACACTTATGGCCTCGTTATGCTGCTGTGCTTTGCTTTCCGGCGCATCGCTGTTCATTACGTCGCTACGAAGACTAATTCCCCGACATATTCACCGAGGGAAGCCCATAGAGCTTCCCTCGTATTTACCTTAAATGCTGCCCTGCATTTAAGGTAAATTGCTCCCTGGGCACGGCTGTCACCGAATTCTTGCCGTAAAATCTGGCCGTGGCCTGGTTGGTATAGCTCTCCGGGTCCTGCATCAGAGCCATATGCATAAAGGGTCCCTGTTCGCTGTTCATCTCAGGCACGGTCACGTCTGTCACATTCTCATCATTCAAAAGGGCAAAGCGCTCCTGCATCTGCGCCTCGTAATCCGCCAGCTGGCCGCTCCGCGCAAAGGAGAGGCAGGTATAATCCACGGTATTGCGGATCAACCGGCTGCGGCCAAAGACCAGCAGCAGCGCCATTCCTGCCATAAGGAGCAGGGCTGCGGCCTTTTCTGCCATAGCTGCCTTCCGGCCTGTTTCAATCTGTTTCTTTTCCGCTGTTCTGACCGCTGCCGCCCTGTCGGCATTTCCGTTTCCTTTGCTGCTCTTTTCCTTCTGCTTTTCTTCCCAGCTGCGGCGCAGGGATCCGGTGATCCAGATCAGCGCCGTGGTCAGCAGCAGCAAAGTAGCGAAAAAGATGGTATCCGGTACGCCGCCGGAGACCTCCACCCCTGCATAGATGCCCGGGGCATAGACTGCGCACAAAAGGATCCAGCAGACAAGGGTCATCAGCCACGGATGGGAAAAGCTCTTCTCATAGCGTTTCCGGCCGGCTGCCTTCCAGGTCAGCAGCACCACAAAGAGCACATACAGCACCAGCAGCGGCGCTGCGATCATAAACTGTACGGTGCCTGCGATGCTCTGAAGGGCCGACTGTCCCAGGGTATACAGGATCCGGCTGCCGTGAAAGCCGAAGTCATTGCCGCCGCGCACCGCATTTCCAGGTGCCTTGGCGCTGATGATAAAGCCGATCCCCTCCAAGGCCAGCGGCAGAAGCAGAAGAAGGCTTCTCTTCCTGCTCTGCTTCTCTCTGATGCCCGCCAGCAGTATAAAGAAAACCGCTGCCCCGGTCAGGGCAAGGGGCGGATAGCCGGCGCCGCCCAGGTATGTCATGCCCAGAACAATGCCCACCAGAAGGACCGGTGACGGATGCTGTGTCCTCGTCCACCGGATGGCGCCCGCCGTGCAGCACAGGCCTATACCGTAAGGGAACACATAGTGCGCCACACTGGTATACCAGAAAATGCCGCCCCGCAGGTAAGGCATATACTGCACCGAGCAAAAGCCCAGCACAAAAAAGATCGTCCAGAAAAACTCCCGGGGAAGTCCCGCCTGTCTCACCAGCAGCTCATAGAGCAGGATCCCCGTGCCTCCGAGAAGGAAGATCAATGCCAGCCAGGGCACGATATGATAGACCTTTTCTCCCCATACACTGGGCTCCAGGCAGAAGAGGACGATGGAGGACCATGTGCCCTGCCAGGAATCGTAGGCTCCTCTCACCTGGGAGAGTATGGAGGATACAGCCGCCGAAAAGCCGCCCCCGTCCCGCATTACCTGCCGCAGCCCCGCCCCGTAGTGCAGGTCATCACCGGATGCATAATCATAAAAAGACAACCACAGGATCGGCAGCAGGGATACCAGAAAACAGATGCCGGATGCTGCGGACAGCATTTTCCATTTTTTCTCTTTTATTTTCATACTTACCATCCTGTGCCGCAGTCTGCTGCGGCACCGCGAAGGGAATTACGCAAAGGCTAATTCCCTGATGCGATCACAAATTGATAAAGTATACGCCGCTGTTTACCTGGCCTTAGCCTTGGGTCCCGTCATTACCGTGCCTGCCGGTATATCCCCTTTTACCACACACCCCGCGCCGATGACGCAGTGATCCCCGATGGTGGTGCCCCGCAGGATCGTCACGTTGGCGCCCGCCCATACATCATTGCCGATGCAGACCGGTGTGGTCAAAAATTCCGGTTCCTGCTCGCTGCGGCGCTTATAATTGTGATCCTGGTCAACGATCACCAGATTATTGCCGAATTTGCACCGGTCTCCTATGCTCACCTGTTCCATGGCGGTAATGCAGCACCCGGTATTAAAAAAGCAGTGACTGCCGATGCGGAGTCTGCCGCCGTCTGCCACCAGCCACAGGCCGCCCCGGTTCTGGTTATAGCTTCCCATGTCGATCCTGCCGCCCCGGCGGATCTCCGGATGCAGGGTATCAAAGCTCTGGATCATGCCCATGGAAAGGCAGCTGCCGAAGCGAAGCTTCCAGAGCACGCCCCACAGTCCGTTTTTTATATAAACCAATGGATTTCTCACTTACATCCTCCCCGTCCGTCTCTTTTCCCTACCTGCGACAATCGGTCTGCTGAGCAGACCTAAAAAGGACAGACTTTTCTGCTTATCCTTTTCTTCCGGAACGGGAAGCAGCCACGGTTTCCTCATACACCTCTTCCAGCATATCCAGATGGTGGGATAAGCCGAAGCGCTCCTGCACGATCTGCAGGCTCTCTGTCCCGGCCTGCTGTCGTCTGTCTTCGTCTGTCAGCAGCCGGATCAGCGCATCTGCCATGGCCCCGGTATCTCCCGGCGTGCACAGATAGCCGTTGTCGCCTTCCTTTACCAGCTGGGGGATCCCGCCTACATTGGTGGAGACCACCGGCAGGGCATAGCCCATGGCATCCAGCACCGACATGGGCATGCCCTCATCATAGGATGGCAAAAGGAAAACGGCGCTCTCTCTGAGGGCCCTGTCCTTTTCCTTTCCCCGCAGCCAGCCGGGGAAATCTGCCGCCTCCCGGCAGCCCTTTTCCTCCAGCAGCTTTCCCACGCCTTCTATATCACCGGCGCCGGCGATCACCAGATGTACATCCGGCACCTTTTCCCGCACCAGCCTTAAGATCTCCGGCATATCATAGCCGCCCTTTCGCCGTCCGATCTCTCCCAAAAAGAGGATCTGACGACTCCGGCTGCTCTCCTTTGTGGGTGCCTCCACTGCCTGGATGCTGTAATTTTCCAGGATCGTGATCCGCTCTCCGGGCACGATCTGTCCGATGCGCGCCGCCCACTCCTTTGAGAGTACCAGGAAACGATCACATTTTCCATAGATGCGCCGCACCAGCCACCTTTTGGGCGCGCAGGCCTCTGCATAGAAGGGACCGAATTCCGCCCCGTGAATGTGATTGACCACCGGGATCCTAGCCCTTTTACTCATCAGGATAAAGGGCATCTTCCGGTAAAAGCTGGGGCCGAAGGAGGAGTGGATATGCACCACATCCGGCCTGTGACGACGCAGCAGCGCCCGGAACTGCGCATAGGCCTTAAGACCCTTGCGCAGCTTATCCATGGCGCTGCCGTCCCGATAGGATTCTATGTATTCTATGCAGCAGTCCTTTTCCAGTCTGCTGCCCCGGTATCCGTTTACCACTGCCGCTATGCCGCCCTGCACATCCGCCTGGGGCACGATCATGGCCACGGTCAGC
>CAVKQI010000124.1:0-5790 GCA_963658405.1 bacterium
CTCTGGGAGTTACCCCGGCAGGAAAGACTCTCAGCAACATAAAGGATGCGCTTAATAGTGTCTATAACGCAGGTGTCACGGCAGCGGACAACAGAGTAAACACCGGGTCTGCAAACTATAAAAATGGTTACAACACGGGTTATAGCACAGGTGTGACTGCCGCAGATGCGCGGGTAAGTACCAGCAGCGCAAGCTACACCTCTGGTTATGCAGCAGGAAAAGCAGCGGCGACTGTAAAGGTAAAATATGCCTCAAGCTACTCTGTGAACCAATTAGGAACCGTACATCAGCTGCAGCTTGGTCCGACTCTTACAAAGCAGTCCGACGGCACATGGCTTCTTGATTGTGGCTCTCTGGTAATGGTACACGATGGAGAAGATGGATGGGTTAGCAGAGAGATGACCCGCAGCTACACAACCACTACACTGTCATAAAAATTCTAAATACGCAATCACGCGCCCGGCAAAGTCATCATGATAATGCCGGGCGCCGTATGTTATGCAGAATCAAGGAGTACATATGGCGATTTACAAGACAGTAAAAGCCCCCACAGCGGAGGTTTACCAGAAAGATGGCCGCATACATATCGTGTGCGAGGATGCCAACGGAAAGACCACTGCTGCGATACCAAACATGACATTGGCGGAGGAAAAGGTCGGCATTTCGGAGAAAGCGGCCAGAGAGTCGGCGGCCATCGCAAGCGAGGCGATGGAAAGGGCGAAGTCATCTGCGGAAGCTTCCGCCGCATCGGCAGATAATTCCGCCGAGAGCGAGAAAAGTGCTGCGGCATCTGCCAAGGCGGCAGCGGCTTCCGCTACAGGAATAAAGGAAGCAGAAGAAGCATCCGCATCATCTGCAGAGAGCGCGGCTGGTTCTGCTGCGAGCGCAAAGACATATGCCGACAATGCTGTGAAGAGCCAGACGGCGGCAGCCGACAATGCCGCTACAGCAGCCGACAAGGCATTGGCAGCGGCATCCTCGGAAGAATCAGCGGCGGCCAGCGCGGCAGCGGCTGCAAAGTCAGCAGAGAGTCTGTCTGTCGGCCTGCTCTTTAGCGTGACCGCGGACGGTCTTTTGCATATCGAAGAAAAGGAGGCATAAATGGGAATAGATGTTATTTCAGACACGACAGGAAAGACAATGAACCGGCTTTTGTCCCGCATTGCCAAGGCAGAGGAGCAGCAGGCGGGTATGAGTGACGGCATGAGTACACTGGAGCAGTCCATTGCCACACAGTTTGAGCTTTCCAGAACCGGAAAGCGGTACGTGACGCGGTTCTATCGCTTTTCTACCAATACCACCAGCGCGGGCACAAAGCTGGAAGATAATGCAGGGCTTACCTGCAAGCCATCCACCGATACCATAGAAGGTACGGACGACTATGAGAACATCCCTGTCTTCCAGTGGTGGCACTGTAATTACGTCCGGGATGAGGATGATGGCTTCGCGAGACCTACTTCCTTAGAAGGATGGCCTGGCTATCACGCAGAAGGTGCCTACGATGTCGGCTCCCTGCATATGACCTTCTACTGGGCGGTAGAGGAGCATGACACTTATTATGACATCATCCTCTCCGACACCCAGTATCCCGGCCTTGCGCCGTGGGTGGAAGCAGTGAAGGCAGACGGCACAGTCATGCCGTACTGGATCGAGTCTGCCTATATGTCCGTCAAGGCATCGGACGGCCTGCTCCGGTCACAGCCCGGCCTGCCGACTGCCTATGACCAGTCTTATAATTCCCAGATCACGGACTATCAGAAGAAGGGAAAAGGCTATTGGGGTTCTTCCATCGCAAGGAATACCTATGCCATCCTGATGTTTGCCATCAAGTACGGCACAAAGAATTCGCAGAGCATCATGACTGGCTGCTGCTCATACAACACGCAGAGTAAGTGTGCGGTGGCAGAGACTGGTGTAAAGCGTGTACTCCTGACATCACAGGGTGCATTTATCACAGGTGGCTGTGTATCTGTCGGTGTGATAAATGGCACGTCCACCGACCGCAGCAATGCGAGTATGAGTAGCATCGCAGACAGAGTGCTGGTGGAGAGTATCGAGACGGTAGAGGTTGACGGCACCAGCTACATAGCCCTGAATCTGGATACTGATTCTTCCTTCGATACCACGACGGATACCTGCGTATCTACCATGCCGCAGTGGAGCGGCGCGACAGATACAGTCATCAGCCATCATGATGGCTCTCCGGTATCCAATACCGACAATAAGCATACCTATCGTGTCGGTGGGCAGGAATATCTGAATGGTCAGGCAATCATCTGCGCCGATGCTGTGATGGAATTCCAGAGCGACTATTCTAAGAATGTATATGTAGCCCCCAGAGGGGTGGCACATGTAGCTAGTGTGCGTACCAATATGGAATTTGTTGGCAATATCCCCAACAGCGGCGAAGAAGCAGATTACTGGATTGGTGATGTTCACTTCGACACAGCGCACGGCTCCTATAATCCATACACTATTGGCAGTGGCGACTCTGTAGGTACTGGCGACCGAGTATGGGCAGGCGGAAAAGCTACAGGACTGCGAGAATACTATAGTCTCGGCTCCCTCTGGGTCGGTTCGCTTGCCGGGGCGTGCTCTGTGAGCTGCTGGCTTGGGCTTGGCGGGGCGGACTGGGACTTCGGGTCCTGCGATTGACCCCTTTGGATGGGGGTGAATGCGGGGCATAGCCCCACAGAGGGGATCTCCCCTTTTTTTATTGGCTATGGCAGCGCAGTCTCGGCAACCTCAGGAACGGTTCGAATGCCGGAGCGTGCTATGTGAACTGCAGGAATGAGCTTGGCAGGGCGAACTGGAACTACGGGTCCTGCGATTATTGTAAAAGTCCCTCAGGCAAGGCGAATATTATATGCGCTGTCATAGGATCAATGTGATTTGTGTGGAATAATACCACGCACCATCGGACGGTCATCTGTGCCGCATCCGTAAAGTGAGGCCTTATATACCAAAGCGGAGTTAGTAAGCAAAAGCTGAAAGCCCTGAAACAGGCAACAATCGAATATTTAACGATGAAACGAAAATGTAAAAACATAGATATTACAGACGAAAATTTCATACTGGAAGCCATACAGGACTGGAGAGCGCACCGGACAAAGAAAAGCATGGAGAGAAGCGACATCCGCAGGCTTTACAGACACTTTGGAAGTGAAGAGGAGATTGCAAAAGAGCTGTCAAAAGAAATTAAGGAAAGAAAGCTCCGGCTTTCGCCTGTGCGGGTAAAAGAAAAGATCGACAGCTCTAACGGGAAACTGCGTAAACTTACCGTGGAGTCGGCAAAACAGCAGATGCTCGGCTATGTGGCCATACACGGTCTGATGCCGCTTACAAGCCGTATCGGAGAATATCAGTGCACCTGCATCCCTGGGCGCGGAACCATCTGGGGCATGCAGCAGATCATGGGTTGGTATCAGGACAAAAGCATCCGGTATGTGGTGCAGGAGGATATCCGGCAGAACTATGCTTCAATTACTCCGGCAATGATGGAGCGGTTCCTAAAAAAATATGTCAAAAATGACGACCTCATCTGGCTAATTGTGTCCCTGACGTCCACGAATCCCCTCGGCGGCCTTCCTATCGGCTCTGCGCTGTCTGTATACCTGGACGCACTCTATTTGTCGCAGGCATACCATTACATCATGGAGAACATGTACAAGACCAGGAGAGGAAAAAGGATTCCGCTTGTGGAGCATACTCTCTTCTTTGTGGATGACATTGCTATGTACTGCCGGTGTGAGAGCGACGCAAAGAAGGCAGATAAATTACTTCGCAGATATATGGAATCCATAGGCCTGCATTTGCATGAAAAGTGCCAGATCAAAGAGATTTCAGAAAAGCAATATCAGGACATGTTAGGGTTCCGGGAATACCGGGAGCACGTCACCATGCGCAGAAGGAACTATATTAAGCTGAAAGCCTCCCTCCGAAGGATGGATGCAAGTCCCAACATAAAAGAGGCAAGGCGTCTGGTATCCATGAATGGATTTATCAGATATTCCAATAGCTTTCGTTTTAGAAAAAAGTACCACACCAAGAGAATCATGAAATCAGCAAGGAGGTATATTAGCAAATATGAAAAAGGTAATCTTCGACAGCAAACAGAAAGCAGTGCAGCTCTGGCCGGCAGGAGATGCCGTAACGGTTCAGATCTTCCAGAATGAAAAGAAAGTAACTGTGCCAAAGGTAAATGAGGAAACAGGTGAGCTGACGGGTGAGGTGGTCACAAGCTACGAGTATGACTTTAACGAGTGGACTGCCAAGGACGTGGACACGGATGCTATAAATGCCATAACAGCCGATCCTGTTGCCTATCTTAACTATACACCGGCGGTAGAGCCTACCCTCTCTGAAAAAGTAGACCAGAACACAGCAGATATTGAATACCTCACAATGATGATGGAGGGATAGCATGAGTAAGAATTATGAGAAAGTAAAAAAATATTACGATAACTACCTTGCAGGAAAGTATCCCCAGTGGGACAAAGAAAAAGTTCACAACGCGGTCGGCAAGTGGATCACTAAAGCAGAGTATAAGAAGATCACCGGCGAAGACTATGAGTGATTGGGAGTATATCCAGTCGCTTCTTGATACCATTGATGCACAGCAGGCCACTATCAAGAGACAGGCACAGCTGCTGGCGATGCAGGAGGCGGCGGACGAAGTACCGGATATAGAGAATATTAAATAACTAAGGAGTACCTATGGGAACAGACACAACATTATCAGTCGCCCTCATCATCGCCCTGATCGGCGTGGCCAGCACCATCTATACGCTGTCTATCAACCGCAAAAAGAACGTACAGACGGAGGACGCCAAGATGGAAGAAATCCGCACATCCTGCCTGAAGGCCAATATGAAGCTGGACACAGTATGCGGCACACTCACCGACATCAAGACGGATGTGAAGGCAGTACAGCAGCAGGCACAGGTGACACAAACGGAGCTGGCTGTAGTTCAGCGTGACTTAAAGACGGCTTTCAATCGTATTGATGAGCTGAAAGCGAGATTCAGCAGCGAGAACATATGAATGACAAGCACTTAAAGAGAATAGTAACCGGCGTGCTGATCTACTGGATCACCTTCGTTGCGCTTACCTGGCTAACCTTCTGGTATATGGGCGTCATCCCGGACACTTTGGTACAGATAGGGCTTGGCGGCGGTGCTTTTGAGCTCCTGTGCACCACCATCATCACCTGCGCTAAGAAAAAGTATGAGCCGGAGAGTAAGGATGGAGCGGCCGACGAATCCAGCGCGGAAGATGGTATAGAGTTCTTTGATATAGCAGAGGATGAAGAGGCAAAAGGTTAGCAAATGGTCAGCAAGTTACCGGCAAGTTACCGGCAAGTTACTAGCAAATGACTAGCAGGTGCGCAAAAAACTGCGCAGCACATGCAGGATAAAAGGTAAAAACCTGCATATGCTGCCTTTTTACTGCGAAAAATTACGCTTTTGCTGCATTTCTGCAGCGAAAAGTCATTTTTGTGAAAAAGATGCAGATTAAGGAGAAACAATGGGCAAAGAAGAATTTATCAGAAAACTGACATCAAGAAAATTTTGGCTTGCACTGGCTGCCATGCTTGGCAGTATCGGCGCGAGCATCGCAGGGCTTCAAAGCGGCAACAACACGGTTACAGCTGTGGGCATTGTAGCATCTGTACTGTCTGCGGCCATCTATGCAGGCGCGGAGGCTTATGTTGACGCCGCAAGGCTGAAGGATGGCGAATAAACCGGCAGTAAACAGTGATATACCGCCAAAGTTGGCATAGAACAACAA
>CAVKQI010000125.1:0-5746 GCA_963658405.1 bacterium
CTTCGGAAAGACCTTAGGCGGCAACGTGGGCGCCAGCCTGGGAAGAGGCATTATCGGAACATTATTTAAAAAGTGAGGTAGCAATTCAGAGCCCATTCGCAAAAATGGGCTCGTTAATGCAAGCATTACTCGCACATTTTTTGCAAATTTGCCTGGCTCTGAATCGTTACAAAGGGAGGAGACATCCACCGGCTTGCTCCGCGCATCACGATTTTATGATCTTTTACACCGCATTCTTTTATCTGAAAAAAGGGATTGACAGTCCCTTTTTTTTTAACGTATAATCAGGTCACATCGCTGAGGGCGATGGATTTACCATTCTATATTTTCAGAGACGACAGGCGTTCTGTCTGCCGTAAATTCCATTTTTTTATTTTAAGTTTAATATCTGCATTCGTTTTGTAACTGCCGGTTTTGACGGTGTTTTATCTGTGGCAGAAAGAGGTAAGTTAAAAATAAATGCCTGATGCCATTTATTTTTAACGTCATGGATGCCGCAGGCGTCATCCATGACAGATCACATCGGAGAATTCGCCTACGCGAAATTCTCCTCATGCTGTCGCGGCAGGCTGCGACAGAAAGAGGAAACTATGACGGAACGGGATTTTCTGCTCCTTTTGCTGGTGACCGGTGCTATGATTACGGATCTGCGAAAGGGGAAAATTTACAATTTCTGGATCCTGCCGGCTTTTCCCGCCGGTATTGCCCTGCGCCTTATCCAGGGCGGCATCCGCGGGATGCCTGTATTTTTCTTATCTGTTCTGTTGGCTTTCTGTCTTCTCTATCCGATCTATCTGATTGGGGGGATCGGCGCCGGAGACGTAAAGCTCTTTATGGCGATCGCCGCCTGCCTTTCTCCTGTTTCGGTTTTTCACTGCATCATCGCCGCCTTTCTGATCGGCGGTTTCCTGTCTCTTCTTTTTCTCATCAAAGAAAAAAATCTGCAAGGTCATATCCATTTTGCCGTGCCTGTCGGTTTCGGTGTCATCTTATTTCTGGGGGGATTTTATTCATGAACAACAATTTTGTGGCTATCTACGATGATGAGATGAATTATGCCTGTCATCTCATGGAGTATCTGAAATCCAAAAACGGATTTCCGCTGGAGGTCTATGTCTTTTCCGACATCAACAGACTGCTGCGCCGGGAAATGATGGAGCGAACGGTGCTGTTGGTAGTGGCAGAATCTGAATATTCCCATCGGGTGGCAGAGGCCGGCTTTTCCAATATTCTGATTCTCAATGAGAGCGACCGTTATCTGGGAGAGGAGCCGGAAAATATCAGCAAATATCAGTCCATGGAGTCTATCGCCCGCAAGATCCGGGAGAAAACGGCGCAGTACATAACGGATGCCGAGGATGTGATCCTGCCGGGGATCCGGCATAAAAACATCATGAAGATCATAGGCATCTACACGCCGATACGCCGCTGCCTGCAGACGACCTTTTCTCTGACATTAGGGCAGCTGCTGGCGGCCAGAGCCAAGGTGCTGTATCTGAATTTTGAGAATTTTTCCGGTTTTGATTACATGATGGACCGCAGCTTTCGGGGATCGGTCAGCGACCTTCTCTACTATAACGAGTGCGCCAGGGAAAAACTGGCAGGGCAGCTGGATATGATGGTGGAAAACCTGAACGGCCTGCATTTTATCCCCCCGATGAAGACCTTTGTGGAACTGCGGGCCGTGCAGAGTCAGCAATGGCTGGAGCTGTTTCATACTATCGAGCGGGTGACAGATTATGAATACCTGATCCTGGATCTGACAGAGGCCATGGACGGCCTGTTCAGCATTCTGCGGGAGTGTTCTGTGATCTACACACTGACCCGGGCGGATGGTTTTTCCGCGGCGAAGATCAAGGAGTATGAGCTGACCTTAAAAGATACCCATTTTGAGGATCTGTGCGTCAAGACCAGGCGCTGGCAGATTCCCATTTTCAAGGAACTGCCTTCCAGGCTGGAGAATCTGACCCACGGAGATCTGGCAGACTACATCCGAAGACTGATGGAGGATGAACGGTATGGAATCCTATGAGGAAATCAGAGAGCGGATCCACAATACCATCCTGGAGCGAATCGACTTTTCCAGAGAGGTACCGGATGAGGAAGTGCTGGATCTTATTGATGAGACGGTGGTAGAGGCCGCCAAGGCGGATAATCTGCGGCTGGAGCAGATGAAGCTGCTGCGCAGAGAGCTTTATTATGCGATCCGCAAGCTGGATGTACTGCAGGAAATTCTGGATGACGGGGAGATTACTGAGATCATGATCAACGGCAAGGATCATGTTTTCGTGGAAAAGGAGGGAAAGATTCTTCCCTATCCACAGCATTTTACCTCCGGGGAGAAGCTGGAGGACGTGATACAGCAGATAGTGGCAGCCTGCAACCGGGTGGTAAATACCTCTTCGCCCATCGTGGATGCCAGACTGGAGGACGGCAGCCGCGTCAATGTGGTATTGCCGCCGATCGCTTTAAACGGTCCTATTGTGACCATACGGCGATTTCCGGAGGAGCCTATCCGTATGCGGGATCTGCTGGCCTGGGAGTCCCTTTCGGAGGAGACGGCCCGGTTTCTGGAAAAGGCAGTGAAGGCCGGGTACAACATTTTCATCAGCGGTGGGACAGGTTCCGGAAAGACGACATTTTTAAACGCCCTCTCCGAGTTCGTCCCGGCATCAGAGAGAATCATCACCATCGAGGACAATGCGGAGCTGCAGATCCAGCACGTGGAGAATCTGGTTCGCCTGGAGGCCAGAAATGCCAATATGGAGGGGTGCAGGGAGATCACGATCCGTGATCTGATCCGCACATCCCTTCGCATGCGCCCTGACCGCATTATCGTCGGCGAAGTCAGAGGTGCAGAGAGCATCGACATGATACAGGCCATGAATACCGGACACGACGGTTCCATGTCCACCGGTCATGCCAACAGCACCGGAGATATGTTAAGACGCCTGGAGACCATGATCATGATGGGCATGGATCTGCCGGTCAGTGCGATCCGGGGGCAGCTGGCCTCTGGTATTGACCTGATCGTGCATCTGGGGCGTCTTCGGGACCGCAGCAGGAGATTATTGGAAATTGCAGAGGTGATCGGGTTGGAAGATGGACAGATCCGGCTTTCCACGCTGTATCAGTTTGAAGAGACCGGAGAGCAGGAGAACGGGCGCATCGAGGGAATCTGGCGCCGGAAATCTCTCCTGCAGCATCAGGGAAAACTGGAGGCAGCGGGACTGCCGCCGGAAAAATAGCCCTGAACGCAAATCGAATCAAAGATTCGCTTTGCGATTCCTCCGGCGAGGACGCCTACGGAATGGAGATTAGTATGAAGAAATTAAGAAAGGGAGCAGTCGTCATCAAAAAAGATCGGCAGACTCTTTTGTATGCAGCAGAGGCTGCGGGAATTCTGGTCTTTATTGCGCTTTTCTTTTATCGGTCCCTGCTGGCCATACTTTTTCTGCTGCCCATGCTGTGGCCGATCTGTCGGCGCTGCATGAGAAGAGCCGAGGAAAAGAAGAACAAGGAGATGACAGAGCAGTTCAAGGAGGCCATGAACAGCATACTGACCTCTCTGAAGGCAGGCTATTCACCGGAAAATGCCTTTCGGGAGTGCGTCACGGAAATGGCATTTCTCTTCGGACAGCGGAGCATGATCTGCAGGGAGATGACCCAGATCAGCAAAGGCATGGACAATCATATCGCGCTGGAAAAGCTGCTCCTGGAGTTCGGAAACCGCAGCAAAATACCGGATATTCAGGAATTTGCCCAGGTGTTCTCCATCGCCAAACGGGGAGGCGGAAAAATGACGGAGATACTGGAGAGAACCATCGCGCTGCTGCAGGACCGCATGGAGACCGAAAAGGAAATCAATCTGATGATCAGTGCCAAAAAGATGGAACAGCGGATCATGGATGCCGTCCCTTTTCTGATCGTCTTTTATGTGGGCATCACCTCCAGAGGCTTTTTTGATTCCCTCTACCACAATCCCAAAGGAATCCTGATCATGAGCGTTTGCCTGGGCGTCTATATGGCCGCCTTTACCTGGTCGGAAAAGATCGTGGAGATACAGATGTGAGGGGATGGCAGGCAGCCGCAGGCGTGATCTTGTGGGTATAATTTTATTTTATAAAACTGTCCACGCGTATTTGCAGAAGGCTGCACCCGGAAAAGACCGCAAACAGAAGAAAGGAGGATATATGTGGAAAAATATTCTGTTTGGCAGCATATTGGTGGGAATCTTACTCCTTGGTCTACTCTCCCGCAGAGAGGATCTGGAGATCATGCAGGGAGAAAATCTGCCGTCCTTTCAGAAACCCTTTATGCGCATGGCCATCTGGCTGCATAAACAATGCAGAAAAATAACAGGAAACAGGAAAAACAGGAGAGCACTTTCCTACAGCGAGCAGGTACAGATGGATCTGCATGTACTCTATCCCGCCAGGGATGCGCCCAGGCGTGCTTATTGTTTTCACATCCGAAAGATCGGAACGGTATTGCTGTTTCTGGCAGCGGCAGATCTGGCAGCCCTTCTGGCCCATGTGGCCGGGCAGCAGGAGCTTTTGATAGAGGAGCAGGGGAAAATTGCCAGAGCCGATTACGGCGCGGGGGATACGGAGGCCATTCTGCAGGCCAATGAGGGAAGAGACGGGGAATATACCGTGACCATCGGCGCCAGAAAGTACTCTTCACAGGAGACAGAGGCGATGGCGAAGGAAGTATTCTCTGTTCTGGGACAGGAGATCCTGGGGGAAAATAAGTCTCTGCAAAATGTCAGTAAGGACCTTTTTCTTCCATCCGCCCTGCCGGGTTATCCTTTCCGGATCAGCTGGGAGAGCAGCAGTTATGCGCTGGTGGATACGGATGGAGCCGTACACGGAACACTTCTGGATAAAAACGAAAAAAAGAATGTGACCATAACAGCAAAGCTGGCCTATGAGCAGGACAGCTATACCAAAGATTATCTGCTGACCGTCACGGCGCCGCTGCAAAGTAAGGAGGAGCAAAAGCAGGAGAAGATCCTGGAAGCCTTAAGAGAAGCGGAGAATGCGGCGGCCTCCGAAAAGTGGCTGCAGCTCCCCGAGGTGATCGATGGTATGCCCATCAGCTGGCAGAGCCGTAAAGAAGATTACAGCCTGCTGCTTTTTTGCCTGATTGCCGGGGCGGGTGTGCTCAGCGGCGCCGGTATGGAAAGGGACCTGAAAAAGAAGATCTCAAAGAGAGAAAGACAGCTCCAGATGGATTATCCGCAGATGATCAGCCGCTTTGTATTGTTTCTGGGAGCAGGACTGAGCGTAAGAAATGCTTTTTACAGACTGGGTATGGATTATCAGAGACAGAAACAGCAGGGCGGGGAATGCCGGTATGTCTATGAGGAAATCCTGCTGCTGTGCCATGAACTGGAGAGCAGCGTGGCGGAGAATACGGCCTATGAGCATTTCGGAAACCGGTGCCGTATCCGCTGCTATACCAAATTCTGCGCATTGATCAACCAGAATCAGCGCAAGGGAAACCGGGAATTGCTGACCATACTGCAGGCGGAAACAGAGGAAGCCTTCGCCGAGCGGCGCAACCTGGCCAGGCAGATCGGAGAGGAAGCGGGAACGAAGCTGCTCTTTCCCATGATCATGATGCTGGGCATTACGATGATCATGATCATCATTCCGGCCTACAGTAATTTTTCCGTATAAAAGTTTAAAAGAAATGCCTGATGGCATTTCTTTCAAACTCGAATTGATGCCGTAGACGTCAT
>CAVKQI010000126.1:0-5695 GCA_963658405.1 bacterium
CTCTGGCCTGCTCCGGGGAGGTATAGTGGACGGATCCCATTACATTGGAAGTAATGGTATTGCTGGTGGCTGCCTTGGCGATGCCGAAGTCCGTCACCTTTACCTTGCCGTCCTTGCTGATGATGATATTCTGGGGCTTGATGTCCCGGTGGATCACATGGTTGCGGTGAGCCGCTTCCAGTCCCATGGACACCTGGATGGCAATGCTCACGGCCTCCTTCACGGAAAGTCTGGCTTTCTTTTCGATATAGCGCTTGAGGGTGATGCCCTCCACCAGCTCCATGACAATGTAGTACATGCCCTTTTCTTCGCCTACGTCATAGACATTGACGATATTGGGGTGCATCAGACCTGCCGCCGCCTGGGCTTCTACCCGGAATTTGGAAACAAAATTGGCATTTTCCGAAAATTCCTGCTTTAACACCTTGACGGCTACAAAGCGGTTGAGCTTGTGGTCTTTTGCCTTATATACGTCCGACATACCGCCGGTTCCGATTTTTTCCAGGATCTCATAGCGATCCGCTATCAGCATTCCGATCTTAATCATGCAAACCTCCGTCAAAAGGATCGATCAGCGTCACGGTGATATTATCCCGGCCGCCGTTCTCATTGGCTGCATTCACCAATGCCTCTGCCTTTTGTGACAGCGTCCGCTCCGCTGTCCTTAATATTCCGGCGATTTCCTCATCCTCCACCATATTGGTCAGACCATCCGTACACATCAGGATGGCATCCCCCTCTGTCAGAGCAACGGAAAAAAAGTCAATCTGCAGCAGATCCTCTGCCCCGATGGCTCTGGTAATGATATTCTTATCCGGGTGGGTGCGGGCTCTGGCCTCGTCGATCCCGCCCGCCAGTACCATCTCCTCTACCAGGGAATGGTCCACGGTGATCTGATGCAGGTGATTTTCATGGAAAAGATAGAGACGACTGTCCCCCACATTGCCTACTAACAGCCTGTCCTCCTTGATCACCGCCGCCACCATGGTGGTGCCCATGCCGGCATAGTGCTCATCGGAGGCAGCGATGGTCCGCAGCTCCTGATTTACCACGTGAAGGGCTCTGTCCAGGATCTCCTTGGGCGGGCGGGGCGTCGCAGCCTCTGCCAGCTCCTTTACTCTGGTCACGGCATAGCGGGAAGCGTAGTCCCCGGCCTTGTGGCCGCCCATGCCGTCCGCCACGATATAAAGATTGGGAAGTGAACCCACCGGTGTATCCGACAGATATGCATAATCCTCATTCAGTTCCCGCCGCTGTCCGATATCGGTGACGGAGTAACCCTTAACCATAAGTATCTTTTCCCTTTCTTCTCCCTTTTGGGCAGGCATTTGTCTGCCGCTTTTTTCCGTCTTTCGCCGGATGCATGCAATACGGCGCCTCGCCGCGCGGGACGCCGTATCATCATGGCAAATCTGCCTCCAAGGGCAGGTATTTTCTCCTGACAGGCAGATCCTTTAGGCCTTTTCCTGCAGCTTTCTGTGGCGAAGCTGGCCGCAGGCCCCCTCAATATCTCTGCCCAATTCTCTTCTTATAGTAACATTTATTCCGCTTTTTTCAAGTTTATTTTTAAAAGACAGAACAGCCGTTCTGGTAGACTGCACGTAGGATCGCTCCCGCACCGGGTTTACCGGGATCAGGTTTACGTGGGCCCGCAGGGGGGCTGCCAGCTTTGTGAGCATGGCTGCATCCTGCTCTGTGTCGTTTACGCCGCGGATCAGACTGTACTCAAAGGTGATCTGTCTGTGGGTCTGGTCATAATAAAAACGGCAGGCCTGCATGAGCTCCGCGATGGAATACTGATTGGCCACAGGCATGATCTGTCTGCGCTTTTCATCGGAAGGTGCATGGAGGGACAGTGCCAGGGTGATCTGCAGATGCTCCTTCGCCAGATCATAGATCCGGGGCACTATGCCGCAGGTGGATACCGTCACATTCCGCTGGCTGATATTCTGCCCGTTCTCAGAGGTCAGAAGGTGAAGGAAACGGACCAGATTGTCATAATTATCCAGGGGCTCTCCCGTTCCCATCACCACCACATGGGTGATCTTCTCCCCCGTGAGCCGGCGGATGGTATAGATCTGCTCCAGCATTTCCGAAGGCTCCAGGGATCGGAGCAGACCGTCCAGAGTGGAGGCACAGAACCGGCATCCCATGCGGCATCCCACCTGGGAGGAAATGCATACGCTGGTGCCGAATTTATAGCGCATGAAGACGCTCTCCACCGTCTGCCCGTCCGCCAGCTCAAAGAGGAATTTCTGGGTGCCGTCTTCTTTGGAGATCTGGCGCTCTAAGACCTGAAGTTTCGTGCAGTCATAGGAATTTTTCAGCTCTTCTCTCATAGCGGCAGGCAGATTCAGACACTCGTCAAAGGAAGTGACCAGCTGCACATGGAGCCAGCGATATACCTGGGAAGCTCGGAACTTCGGCATTCCCTTGGCCCCAAAAGCCGCTGTCATTTCTTCCAGTGTATAGGATTTAAGATCTCTTTCTTTCATGATGGGATTCCTTTACTGTATTTCCGGTTTCACAAACCGCGCCAGGAAGAAACCGTCGGTGCCGTGAATGTGGGGCAGGAGCTGGAGCCTATTCTCCTTCTCTCCGGAAATGCCCGGAATGCCTGCCGGCAGGAGGGGTGTAAGTGAATCGGGACAAAGTCCCAGACTCTCTTCGATCCAGGCAGCCATTTCCTCGTTTTCTGTCCGGTCGATGGTGCAGGTGCTGTACAGGAGCACGCCGCCGGGGCGCACATACTGCACCGCATTCTCCAGGATCCGGCGCTGCAGGGCAGCCAGTTCTTTAAGCTGCTTTGGTGTCACATGGTATTTAATGTCCCTTTTCTTTCCCAGCACGCCAAGGCCGGAGCAGGGCAGATCGCACAGGACGATATCCATCTGTTCCTTCCAGGCAGGGACATATACCGTGGCATCCTGCTCCTGTACGGTGATATTGGAAAGCCGGAGTCTCCCGGCATTTTCGCGGATCTTGGCTGTCTTTTTGGCGGTCAGGTCGCAGGAGTGAACGCTGCCGCATGATGTTTTTTCCTTGGCTTTTGTGCACAGGCGCACAGCCATATGGAGGCTCTTTCCCCCGGGCGCTGCGCAGACATCCAGGATCTGCTCACTTCCCTTCGTGATCCCCGCTGCCTCCGTCACCAGCATGGAGCTCTCATCCTGCACGGTCCATTGCCCCTCGGCAAAGCCCGGCAGACCGGTCAGACTCCCTGTATTCCTAATCCTATAGCAATAGGGAAGCCATCGGCCTTTCTCGATCTGTACGCCCCGTTCCCGCAGAGCGGCCAGAAGCGCCTCCCGCTCCTGTAAGGATAGTCTCTCATCGATCCGCATGGTGACCGGACGGACTTCCATAAAGGAGCGCAGCATAGCCTCTGTCTCCTCTTCGCCGTAGATCTCCTGCCACATCTGCACGATCCAGTCCGGCATGGAATACTGAAGGCTTAAATTTTTCTCTTTATCCTCTGTCTTTTCCTGCTCCGGCGTAAGACTCTGCTGACCTTGCGTGCTTTTTTCTGCACTGTCCTCTGCCCCATCCTTCCGGCTGCGGGCCATCTGGCGCAGTACGGCATTGACAAAGCCGGAGAGGCTGCCCATGCCCTTCTTTCTCACCAGACGCACTGCCTCATTGCATACCGCGGCATCCGGCACCGCATCCATGTAGTAGAGCTGGTAGCAGCCCATCCGCAGGATCTGGCGCACCGCCGGCCGCAGCTTTTCTACCGGTTTACTGGAAAAGCGGCCGATCCGCTCATCCAGCTCGATCCGCCGCTCTGTCACACCTTCAAAAAGTCTCTTGATAAAAGCCCGCTGGGACTGGGGCAGGTCTTCGTACTGATCCAGGGTCCTGCGGATCAGCTGACTGCTTTGTCCCTCTTCTTTTTCCGAAGCCAGCAGCGCGTTGAGGACGATCTCTCTCTCCTTCGTGCCGCTGACACCATTTTTTCTGTCCATTATCTCCGTCTCTTTCCGTTATTGGCAAGGATCAAAAGTCTCAGGAGCTGCAGTACCGAGGAAGCGGCAGCTGCCACATAGGTCAGGGCTGCTGCGGAGAGTACCTTCCGGCTGCCTTTCACCTCATCAGCTCCCAGAATGCCGTAGTCCTCCAGCATCACCAGCGCCCGGTGAGAGGCATTGAACTCCACCGGCAGGGTGACCAGCTGAAAAAGCACACCGGCGCAGAAAAGGACCACGCCGATCAGCAGGAAATTCCGGCTAAAGCCGAAGATCAGTCCCAGAATGACCATCGGCAGGCCCAGGTTCGATCCCAGATTCGCCACCGGCACCAGGAACGTGCGCATCTTAAGGGGCACATAGCCTGTGTGGTGCTGCATCACGTGCCCGCACTCGTGGGCGGCCACACCGATGGCTGCCACAGAGGTGGAATTATAAGTGGCATCGGAGAGATTCACCACCTTCCGGGAGGGATCGTAATGATCTGTCAGATTGCCGGATACATGCTGCACGGTGACATCGCTCACCCCGGAGAGCTCCAGGATCCGCCAGGCCACCTGTGCACCTGTCATCCCGCAGGCGCTGCGCACCTGGGAGTAGGTATTGAAGGTCGTTTTCACTCTCGCACTGGCTGCCATGCAGAGCAGAGCACCGATCAATACGAGTACATATGTCGGGTCCATGTAATATCCCATAATAAACTCCATTCCGCTGTCGGTCAGCTTAACACTTCGCCGTCCTTGATGTCGCACCCCAGAAGGAAGTCCTTTACCAGCATCCGCTTCTTGCCTTCCAGCTGTACTTCCTTTAAGGCCAGCACCTGATCGCCGGTATTCACATACAGAACTTCCTTATCTCTTCCGATGATCGTTCCCGGTGCAGCTGCCACCTTCTTCACAACAACGTCCGCATCCCAGATCTTTAAAAGCTTTCCATGGAAATGGGTGAAAGCGCTGGGCCAGGAATTCATGCCCCGGATCAGTCGCTCTATGGAAACTGCACTGCTGTCCCAGCGGATCAGTCCCATCTCCCGCTTCAGGATCCGGGCATAGGTACTCACCGCATCGCTCTGCTTTTCTCTGACGGCCGTGCCGTCCTCGATCTGCTGCATGGCCTTTAACAGAAGGGGTCCGCCCATGGCGGAGAGCTTTTCATAAAGGCTCTCTCCGGTCTCCTTCGGCGCCAGCTCCACCTCTTCCTGCAGGATGATATCGCCGGTGTCGAGGCCGGCATCCATCTGCATGATGGTCACGCCGCTCTTTTTCTCTCCGTTGATCACCGCCCACTGGATGGGTGCAGCGCCGCGGTATTTCGGCAGCAGGGAGGCATGCACATTGACACATCCGTACTTTGGCATGGTCAGGATCTCCGTGGAGAGGATCTGTCCGTAGGCTGCCACCACCATGATATCCGGTGCCTCCTGGCGAAGCCGCTCCACGGCCTCCGGTGTCTTTACCCGTTGGGGCTGAAAGACCGGAATGTCATGGGCCAGGGCACACTGCTTGACCGGGGACATGGCCACTTCCCGTCCTCTTCCCTTTACTCTGTCCGGCTGTGTCACCACCAGGGACACCTCGTGTCCGCCGTTTACCAAAGCTTCCAGTACCGGCACCGCAAAGTCCGGCGTTCCCATAAATACAACTTTCATATTTACCTTTCTCTGCCGCAATTTATTGCGGCAGCCTGAGGAGAATTTCGCGAAGGCGAATTCTCCGATAGGATCCCCATGG
>CAVKQI010000127.1:0-5659 GCA_963658405.1 bacterium
CTTGCCTTATACAAGTCGCTGCAGTATAATGCGCCTTGTAGCAATTACATAACAAGAGAATAGTATTCTTCAGGGCAGGGTGTGATTCCCTACTGGCGGTATAGTCCGCGACCCGCTTCGGCGGCTGACCCGGTGAGACTCCGGGACCAACAGTATAGTCTGGATGGAAGAAGATACGAACTGCATTCATAGATGATCATGGACGGTTCCGCTCCCCGCGTGGTTTTGCGGCAGGAGATGTATCTCTGTGGCCGGTATTTCCGGCAGCGGTATGGAAGAGACAGAGAGGAACTTATAGAGAATTGATGTGCAAAGCCCTGAGATTTACGGTTTCGGCCGGTCTCGGGGCTTTTTTTGCAGTCTGTGCAAAAGGGAAGAATACCATTTTCAAAAGCAGAAATTCTTCGCACAATGTCGGAGGAATGGAGGAAAAATGAAAAACGGTTTTCTGGAAACAGCAGCACAGAACGCAGGCTTTTTGCTGGTCTGCCTGATCACGGTGGCGGTGGCTGTGGGGATCGCAGCTGCCTTTGAAAAGGCCGCCAGACGAAAGAACGGGGGAAAGGAGAGGATCCTCAGCACCCGGAAGATCGCCATGGTCGGTATGTTCTCCGCGATTGCGGCTATTCTTTACTGCCTGGATTTTGCATTGCCCATCGCCCCTTCCTTTTACAAACTGGATTTCAGCGAGCTGCCTGCTCTGATCGCAGGGTTTGCCTTCGGACCGGTGGCAGGTGTGCTGGTGGAATTCTTAAAGGTGCTCCTGAAGCTGCTCTTTAAGTCCACCGAGACAGCCTTTGTGGGAGATCTGGCTAATTTCCTTATCGGCTGCACGCTGGTCTTGCCGGCTTCTGTAATCTATCAATTTAAGAAGTCCAGGAAGATGGCTATAGTCGGCTGTGCGGCAGGGACGCTTTGCATGACGGTCTTTGGTACCTGGTTCAACGCCATCTACCTGCTGCCGACCTTCTCCACGCTTTACGGTCTGCCCCTGGATGCCATCATCGGCATGGGAACAGCCATCAATGCCGGCGTCAAGGATATCACCAGTTTTGTGATCCTGATGGTGGCTCCGATCAACCTGATCAAGGGATGCGTGGTATCCGTGATCACCATGCTGATCTACAAGAAGATCAGCCCCATCATCAAAAAGGGCATGTAAGCACAAAGCCGGACGGACAGGATGCAGCAAGGCCGGACGTCGGAACAGCACATAACACTTTTATTAGCAGAAGCAAACAGGAAAGATTCAGAATACCCTCTCACGCAGCGGGATTCTGAATCTTTTTTGCTGGAAAAATGAACTTTTCATGTATTCGAAAAAAAAGCTTGTATTTTGCGGCTGAAAAAAAGATAATAAAGTTTGATTGTTAAGAAAGAATACTCTGGGAGTATTGCGGTTGCCGCAGTACAGAGAGGCAAAATGAAAAGAATCATCTGATGCTGATTCTTTTCATTCCCGGCATGCCGCAGGCGGCATACCGGTGGGATCACATCGGAGAATTCGCCTTCGCGAAATTCTCCTCGGGAAGCCGCTGTAAAACAGCGGCATAGAAAGGTGAAAATGGGAGCACTTGTAGAAATTCGTGATATGTGCAAGATCTATAATGAAGGAGAGGGTGATAATGAAGTCCGGGCGCTGGACAATGTAAACCTTTCCATCGGTGAGCACGAATTCGTGGCCATTATAGGACAGTCGGGATCAGGTAAGTCTACGCTGATGAATATGCTGGGCTGTCTGGATGTGCCTACGAGAGGAAAGTATTATCTCCATGGTATGGACGTATCCAAGATGAGCGACAATGAGCTGTCGGACATCCGCAACCAGGAGATCGGCTTTGTTTTCCAGGGATTTAACTTGATCGCCGGACTGACGGCACTGGAAAATGTAGAGCTGCCCCTCATTTATCGGGGTGTCAAAAAGGAAGAAAGAGACCGACTGTCCCATGCAGCACTGAATCTGGTAGGACTGGAGAGCCGCAAGAACCACAAACCCTCCCAGATGAGCGGCGGACAGCAGCAGCGTGTGGCCATTGCCAGAGCCATTGCCCAGGCACCGCCGATCATCCTGGCGGACGAGCCTACCGGCAACCTGGATACCAATTCCAGCCGTGACATCATACGGATCATCAAAAAGCTGTATGAAGACGGCAGAACAGTGATCCTGATCACCCACGATCCGGGAATCGCCGCACAGGCCAAGCGCATTGTCACCATCATAGACGGCAAGATCGTCAGCGATGTGATCAATACAGAGTACCGCGGTTCCGATGAGGAAGCAAAGGAACTCAGCAGCGAGCATTTGCAGAAGATCGTAGCAAATGCATAGAAACGGACGGCATCAATTCGTGATCGTAACGCTGCCGCAATAGCTGCGGCACAGAAAGGAAAAAAATGAGCGAAGAAAAGAAGGAAGCGGCAGTTCAGGGTGCCGAGACACCCCAGAGCGTTGCACAGAAAAAAAAGAAGAAAAGAAAACGCATCCGCAGGATCATCATTCTGGTGATCGTAGCGGCACTGGTAATTTATGGTATTGTTTCCTATATCCAGTACAAGAATCTGCCGCCGGTGGTGACCACCACTACTGCAGAAAAGGGCGATATCGAGCAGATCGTTTCCATCAGCGGTACCGTAGTGACCGGTGAGGAGAAGAGCTACTTTGCAGAGGTGGCTGTGCCGATCGCATCCCTTCCGGTAAAGGTCGGCGATACGGTATCTGCCGGCGATACGCTGGTGACCTACGATACCAGCGACCTGACCCTGAATAAAAAGACAGCACAGTTAAAGGCGCAGGCTGCAGACGGCGATTACAGCAATTCCATGCAGAAGGATGCGCAGGGAACGGCTGATTACACCGAGGCTACCGAAAAGCTGGAAGAGCTGAACACTCAGATCGACAGCGTACAGGCCCAGATCGATGCACTGAACATCAAGATCACAGAGAAAAAGGCCCGTATGGCTGCTACCGGTGCAGAGCTGCAGAAGGCCCTGTATGACCTGACCCAGGGAACCGACGATTATAAAGAAGTAGAGCGCAGCATACAGGATAATACCTATGCGCAGAACAACGACAGTGAGATCATGGGATGGAACAGCCAGATCACAGAGTTAAATCATCAGCTGGAGAACCTTAAGTCCCAGAAGAGTGAGATGGAGACCCAGAAGACCACCGGCAAGAGCGCACAGCTTAACTCCGGCGCCAAGAGCTCTCTTTCCGCTAATCAGCAGCAGACAGCGCTGACCTCTCAGGATACCGTCAACACCGTAGACAGCGCAGCGCAGGGCGTGACCGCTGATTACAACGGTGTTATTACCGCCGTCAGTGTCAAGGAAGGCCAGACCCCCACAGTAGGTACAGAGCTGCTGCACCTGGCCAGCACCGACAATGTGAAGGTAAAGATACAGATCACCAAGGCAGACCTGGACAAGATCAAGGTAGGACAGGAAGCAGATCTGACCATCGCAGGCAACACCTACGAGGGCACCGTATCCAAGATCGCAGGCGCAGCTACCAACAACTCCAACAACGTACCTGTGGTAGATGCAGAGATCGATATCAACAATCCCGATGATTCCATCATCCTGGGCGTAGAGGCCAAGGCCAAGATCCACTGCAAGAAGTCTGAGAATACCATCCTGCTTTCCTATGACGCACTGAATACAGACAACAGCGGCGACTTCGTTTATGTATTAAACAGTGACAACGTAGTAGAGCGCAAAAATGTAAAGACCGGCATCAGCAATGATACCCAGGTGGAGATCACAGAGGGCCTGACCACGGATGATCAGATCATCGCCACCCTGCCCACCGGTGTCACGGAAGGTACCAAGGTGACCACAGAGGATCCCTATGCAAAGTTGAAGGAATCCATGAACAGCAGCAATGCAGCTTCTTCTGAGGAAAGCGCAGATGCTTCCTCTTCTGAGGCTGAATAAGCAGACATTGCACATGATGACTGCGGAACGGAGATAAAATGTCCCAATTTCTGGAATATATTAAGATTGCGGTGATGAACATCCGCAGCAACCGGGCCAGATCCTTTCTGACCATGCTGGGTATCATCATCGGCATCACATCGGTGATCCTGATCATCACCGTGGGCAACGGTGTAAAGGATGAGATCGGTGATGAGCTCAACAGCTTAGGGCAGGGATCCATCTTTCTGGGTTTTGACTCGAAAAAGACAGATCAGGAGATAGAACAGTCTGATCTGGATGCACTGCAGGAGGCAGTGCCGGAGATCCTGGGCACATCCCCTTCCCTCAGCCAGCTGTACGGCAGTGCGATCACTACCAGAGGTACCTTTGATGCTTACCTCTATCCGGTGGGTGCCGGATATTCCCACAATGGTTCTGAGAAGGTGGTCATGGGCCGCTATTTCAATCAGACAGAGGTGGACAATGCATCTCCGGTATGCATCATGACCCAATCCGATGCCAAAAAGCTTTTCGGCACCACGGATGTCATAGGCATGACCGTGGAGATAGACAGCTACGGCCTCAGCCAGGATTATACGATCATCGGCCTTCGCTCCAACAGTACCTCCAAACTGCTGGGAGCGCTGATGGCCAATGATACGCTGACGGTAGAAGTACCCTATACTTCCGTCTTGAACTATGGCTTCGACTTCAGCAAGTTCACCAACATCATCGTCTATTCCTCTCAAGAGGATTCCAAGGACGTGGCAGAGAAGAGCGTTTCCTTCCTGGAGAGCCGCTTTGATCTTCGCGGAGAGAAAGCAGTCACCATGCAGAGCTTCTCCGACAGCATGAGCCAGTTCAATAAGATCCTGAACTACATCACCATGTTCATCACCATGGTGGCAGCCGTTTCCCTGTTGGTAGGCGGTATCGGCGTTATGAATATCATGCTGGTGTCCGTGACAGAGCGAACCAGAGAGATCGGTATCCGTAAGGCGCTGGGCGCCCGGACAGGTTCTATCCTGCTCCAGTTCCTGGCAGAGGCCGGCATCATCACCATGATGGGTGGTATTATCGGTATCCTGCTGGGTGTGGGCATTTCCTTCGGTATCGCCGTCGGTTTCGGCTTCAAGGTATCCTTAAATCCGCTGGTGATCCTGCTGACGGTTGTATTCTCTTCTGCGGTAGGTATTTTCTTCGGTATCTACCCTGCCAAGAAGGCCGCCAAGTTAAGCCCCATCGAGGCCCTGCGTCACGATTGATCAAAGAAGATCTGCACAGCATTGTTTCGAGTGTGCAGACAGAATAGACATACAGAGTATCGCCGCCGCTGTTGTTTTATACAGCAGCGGCGATGTTTGTTTATGCGGTTGGAGAATGCGCATAGACGGGTTTATGTGTTATACTAAGGAAAGTTTGAAGGAATACGGTGTTTCATTTTGAATCCCCGGACGCCGGCCGTGGGGCGGGTCCTGTCGGCGATGTCCGCTTGGGGACGCCTCTCGGCTCAGGGGCTCACGCCTAGCGGTACTAGGTCAGCAAAGGACGCTGACCAAGGACCGAGGCGTCGCCATGCCCCTGCGCCGGACATCATCCGCCACCCGCGCGCACGTCCGGCTGCGGCGTGAAAAGGTGAATATGGCTTTGCCAAGAACGCAATGCACCGGGGCGGCGCAGAATGGCTCGCATCCTTAGCAAAACGGCTCGAGATGCACGGTGCGAGACATCTGCGGCGGCC
>CAVKQI010000128.1:0-5474 GCA_963658405.1 bacterium
GCATCAATTCGCGTTTAAAAGAAATGCCATCGAGCATTTCTTTTAAACTTGCCCCAAAAAAACAGCAGGAGCAGCCAGTCCTGACTGCTCCTGCCTAGATAAAGCATCCCCAGGAACGGAGATTCTATTTCGCTTCTTTAAGCCGCGGTCTTTCGGATTCGTCATGTACGATCAGCGGCTTTCCTGTACCCTCTGCGGCGCTCTTCGTGACGATACACTCGGAGATGGTCTCATCAGAAGGAATCGCATACATGACATCCATCATGATATGCTCCATGATGGACCGAAGTCCTCTTGCGCCGGTCTTGCGCTCTATGGCCTGCTCTGCGATGGTCTCCACCGCATCATCGTCAAAGGAGAGCTTTACGTGATCGAAGGCCAGCAGCTTCTGGTACTGTTTTACCAATGCATTCTTGGGCTCTTTCATGATCCGCACCAGTGCCTGCTTGTCAAGACCTTCCAGGGAGATGCAGATCGGCACACGGCCGATGAACTCCGGAATGATGCCGAATTTGACCAGATCCTGCGGCATCACCTCGTGGAGGAGTCTGCCGATGTCCTTGGTGGACTTAGTCTCTACGGCTGCACTGAAACCCATGGAACGGTGATCGAGTCTGGCGTCTATGATCTTGTCCAGGCCGTCAAAGGCACCGCCGCAGATAAAGAGGATATTGGAGGTATCGATCTGGATCAGCTCCTGGTGGGGGTGCTTGCGTCCGCCCTGCGGCGGCACGGAAGCTACGGTTCCCTCTACGATCTTAAGGAGGGCCTGCTGTACGCCTTCACCGGAGACGTCTCTGGTGATGGATACATTCTCGCCCTTTTTGCTGATCTTATCGATCTCGTCGATATAGATGATGCCCAGCTGCGCACGGTCGATATTGTAATCTGCCGCCTGGATCAGCTTCAGCAGAATATTCTCCACATCCTCGCCTACATAGCCGGCCTCGGTCAGTGTGGTGGCATCTGCAATGGCAAAAGGCACATTGATGATCTTGGCCAGGGTCTGTGCCAGGTAGGTCTTGCCAGAACCGGTGGGACCGAGCATGAGGATATTGCTCTTTTGCAGCTCCACACCGTCATCGTCCTTGGGTGCCTTGACTCTCTTGTAGTGATTGTAAACCGCAACAGAGAGGACTTTCTTGGCCTCCTCCTGTCCGATCACGTATTCATCCAGAAATTCCTTGATCTGTGCAGGCTTTAAGAGGTTGATCTCGTCTGCACTCTCCTGGGCATTCAGCTGCTCATCCTCCTCCAGCTCCTCGTCCAGGATATCCGCACAGATGGATACGCACTCATCACAGATAAAGACCCCTTCCGGTCCTGCGATGAGTTTTCTCACCTGATTTTCCGTTCGGTTGCAGAAAGAGCATCTGCGGGGTCCACCCGGCTCCATCTTTCTGTAATCTGACATAATGTTTCCTTTCTCAGCAATTTATGCCTGTTCCATTTCCTTGCGGGTCGTATAGATGTGATCGATCAGGCCGTACTCCAGCGCTTCCTCGGCGGTCATCCAGTTATCTCTGTCGGTATCCTTGACCAGCTGCTCATAGCTGTTGCCGGTGTTCTGTGCCAGCAGACGATTCATCTTTTCCTTGATGCGGGCCATGTGTGCTGCCTGGATGGCGATATCGGAGGCCTGTCCCTCGGTGCCGCCCAGCGGCTGATGGATCAGGATCTCGGAATTCGGAAGAGCATAGCGCTTTCCCTTGGTGCCGCCGGCCAGCAGGAAGGATCCCATGCTGGCTGCCATGCCCACGCAGATGGTGGAGACATCGCACTTTACGAAGTTCATGGTATCATAGATAGCCATGCCTGCGGAAATGGATCCGCCGGGGCTGTTGATGTAGAACTGGATATCCTTCTCCGGGTCCTCGCCCTCCAGGAAGAGGAGCTGCGCCACGATCAGCTCTGCTGTCTGGTCATTGACCTGATCTCCCAGGAAAATGATCCTCTCCTTCAGCAGGCGGGAATAGATATCATAGGAGCGCTCGCCGCTGCCAGTCTGCTCGATGACATAGGGGATAAAACTTGCCATGTCTGTTACTCCTTTCTGTTATAAAAATACGACAACGCCGTTTACGCCTCTCATGTGAAAAGCATAAACGGCGGTATATAGTCGTGGTAAATTCTCTGTTTCTGTGTTTCTCTTACTTTTCCTTTGCAGCGTCTGTTACGAGAGCCACTGCCTTCTGTACAGCCACATCCTGCATGAGCTGTGCCTTGCTCTTCTCATCGAAGAAACTCTTGAGCTTGTCTGCTTCCATCTTATAGGAATCAGCCATCTTCTGGATCTCTGCGTCGAAATCCTCCTCGGTGGGCTCGATGTTCTCTTCCTTTACGATCTGCTCTAATACGAGGCGGCTCTTGATCCTCTTCACGGCCTGAGGCTTGATCTCCTCAGCCATCTTCTCTCTGGTGGAGCCGGTGTACTGGAAGTACTGGTCGATGGACAGGCCCTGCATCTGCATTCTCTGTGCGAACTCGTCGATCATCTGGTTCTGCTGTGCCTCTACCATAGGCTCAGGCAGTTCCATGGAAGCGTCAGCGATGATAGCGTCGATGACAGCATTCTCCTTGGCATTCTTGGCCTCTTCTTCCTTCTTTGCGCCAAGCTTGCTCTTGATGTCTTCCTTATAAGCATCCAGCGTCTCGAACTCGGAAACATCATCTGCGAACTCATCGTTCAGCTCGGGAAGGGTCTTCTCGCGAATGCTCTTTACGGTGCACTTGAAGGTCGCATCCTTGCCCTTGAGCTCCTCAGCCTGATAGTCCTCCGGGAACTTTACATTGATATCCTTCTCTACGCCGATCTCTGCGCCAACCAGCTGCTCTTCGAAGCCGGGGATGAAGGAATGGGAACCGATGGTCAGCGGATAGCTGTCGCCACGGCCGCCCTGGAAAGCCTCACCGTCTACAAAGCCCTCGAAGTCAAGCGTGATCATATCGCCGTCCTTTACAGCGCGGTCTGTCACGTCGCTGTACTTGGCATTCTTCTCCTGCTCCTTCTTGAGCTCTGCTTCTACCTCTTCATCGGAAACGGTCACATCGTGCTTCTCCACCTCGATGCCCTTGTACTTGCCAAGGCTCACCGGGGGCTTTAAAGCTACTTCTGCGGTATAGATGAAGGGCTTGCCTGCCTCGATCTGGGTCACGGAAATCTTGGGCTGGGATACGATATCCTCGCCGCAGTCCTCTGCCTCCTGGGGATAAGTGCTGTTGATCACATCATTGGCAGCATCCTCATAGAAAACACCTACGCCGTAGGTCTTCTCGATCAGCTTGCGCGGTACTTTGCCCTTGCGGAAACCGGGAACGCTGATGTTGTTCTTCTGTTTCTGGTAGGTTCTCTCGATTGCCTGCTCAAAGGTCTCTGCAGAAACCTCGATGGTGAGTTTTGCCATGCTGTGCTCTAACTTTTCTACACTAACGCTCATTTTTCTATCTGTCCTCCTGCTTGGTTTCAAACACAATTACGACGATTATATCATATAAAATGCGGCTTTCCAACAATTATTCGAAGATTTGCATATCCGGCCGCCGGCAGATCCGGACGGAAAGCGCCGATCTGGGGACATCTCTTTGATGTATCCGACCGGAATGTATGCAATGACTATACTAGTTTTCCTTCACGATCAGGGACTTGCCAGTCATCTCCTTAGGCTGCTCCATGCCCATAACCTCGATCAGGGTAGGCACGATGTCTGCCAGGCAGCCGCCCTCCCGCAGGGTATAGCCCTTCTCATAGTTTACCAGGATGAAGGGAACGGGATTGGTGGTATGTGCGGTATAGGGAGCGCCGGTCTCCTCATCGATCATCTTGTCGCAGTTGCCGTGGTCAGCGCAGATAAACATGGTGCCGCCCACTTCCTTGATGGCATCTACAGCCTTGCCGACGCACTCATCCACTACCTCTACGGCCTTGACGGCTGCAGGGATCACGCCGGTATGACCTACCATGTCCGGATTTGCGAAGTTGATGATGATCACATCGTATTTGTCGGAGCGGATCGCCTCGCACAGCTTATCGCATACTTCGTACGCGCTCATCTGGGGCTTTAAGTCGTAGGTGGGCACATCCTTGGGGGAATTGACCAGCACACGATCCTCGCCTTCGTTGGGCTGCTCCACGCCGCCGTTAAAGAAGAATGTCACATGCGCATACTTCTCTGTCTCTGCGATCCTGGCCTGCTTGAGGCCGTGGGCTGCCAGCCACTCACCGAAGGTGTTGGTCAGCTCTACCTTATGGAAGGCCACTTCCTTATTGACGATCAGCGGATCATAGTCGGTAAAGGTCACAAACTTGGTCTGTACGCGGGCGCCGCGGTCAAACTTATCAAAGTCATCATCGCAGAAGCAGTGGGTGATCTCTCTGGCTCTGTCGGGACGGAAGTTAAAGAATACGACAGAGTCGCCGTCTGCGATCTTTGCAACCGGTGCGCCGTTCTCTGTAATGACGGTGGGCTTTACGAACTCGTCGGTCTCTTCTCTGTCATAGGATGCCTGAATGCCCTTCGCTGCGCTCTCTGCGGTCAGACCTTCGCCCTTGACCATAGCGTCGTAAGCCAGCTGCACGCGGTCGTAGTTATTATCACGATCCATGGCATAGTAACGGCCCTCGATGGTGGCGATCTTGCCTACGCCGATCTCCTTCATCTTCTCCTCCAGGGCAGCCAGGAAGTCAACGCCGCTCTTGGGCGGTGTGTCTCTGCCGTCTAAGAAGCAGTGCACATAAACCTTATCAAGGCCATTCTTCTTTGCCATCTCCAGAAGGGCATACAGATGCTCGATATGGCTGTGTACGCCGCCGTCGGAGAGAAGGCCGAAGAAGTGGATAGCGGAGTCATTCTTCTTGCAGTTTTCTACTGCATCCTTCAGTGCGGGATTGGTAAAGAAATCGCCGTCCTGGATCTCCTTGGTGATCCTGGTCAGTTCCTGGTAGACAATGCGGCCTGCGCCCATGTTCATATGTCCTACCTCGGAATTGCCCATCTGGCCGTCCGGAAGTCCTACTGCCATGCCGCTGGCATAACCCTTTACGAAGGGATATTCCTTCTCCAGAGCATCCATGACAGGGGTATTAGCCATGGCTACTGCATTGCCCTCTTTGCCGTCATTGAGTCCGTAACCGTCCAGGATCATTAAAACTACAGGTCTGTGTTTCATATTTTCCTCTTTCTGCCGCTGCCTGCAGCGGCTGCACGAGGAGAATTTCGCGAAGGCGAATTCTCCGATATGATTACGATTGATGGCACCGCAATTTATTGCGGTCACCTATATCATCCCATTGCCTGCACATGCAGGCATACAAACTGCATTTACAGCCGTCTCATTTTACTACAGTCTTTTCCTTTGTTCAACTCCCGTATCATGGACAAAACGCGGGATCTGTCCTTACAGGGGATGCTCCGTCTCGAAGTGAATGACGATCAGTGCTCTGCCATCTTTCACTGTCACGCTCGCCTTTTGCTCCG
>CAVKQI010000129.1:0-2898 GCA_963658405.1 bacterium
TGCTTATTTCACCGGCTTGCTGCCTGTGCGCTCCTGGAAACGATCCATGGCGCGGCGGAAAGCACTCTTTTTCTTGGTCTCCTGGACCACGGGTGCCTTGCCCCGGATGTTCTTTACATCCACGATGTAGATGCCGCTCACCATAGCCCTGACCTCCCGCTTTACCGGGATGGAATCAAAGATCTTCTCATCGGCGACCAGGCTCAGGATCTGAGGTCCTACCTTGGCTTTGACGATGGGGAGCTTCTGCCAGCGCAGGAACTTCGGCGTCTGGTCTATGACCATCTGCGGCAGACCGGATTCTTTGATCTTCATGCGTTTCTTGTCTATGATCAGCATGGAGACGGATTGTTTGGTGGCATTCAGCTTTTCTTCTTGCTCCGCCTGTCTCTTCTGTGCCTTCTTACCGAAAAAATACAGAGCGATCAGCACAGCAACGAGAATGGCAAGGATGACAAGCAATACGATGGTTACTGGTCTCACTTTTAGCCCTCCGAATATGAAATTTAATATGCAGAAAATATTGTAGCATGAACCGAAAACGGTAGCAAGCAGTCAGACGGGGGAAAACACTTTTCTATCCCGGAACAATGTGGTAAACTATTTCATTATGTTATTTCCGGCAAAGGGCGCCGGGATGAAAGGAGTACGTATCAAATGAAAAAAAGTATGATCGCTGCAGCGCTCGTGCTGACCATGGCAGGCCTGCTGGCAGGCTGCGGTAAGAAGGATCCCGCCTATCTGAGCGGCATCACGGCAGCAGATTATGTGGAACTTCCCGATTACAGTGCTATTCCGATCGAGGAGGCAGCACCCTCTGTTTCTGACACCTATGTGGATACTTACATTCAGTATCAGCTTACCTCCAATACCCAGAAGGTGGAGATCACTTCCCGGGATGACGTAGAGGACGGCGATATTGCCAATATCGACTACGTAGGCAAGATCGACGGCGAGGAATTCGACGGCGGCAGCGCCACCGGCTATAACCTGACCATCGGCTCCGGCAGCTTTATCGACGGTTTCGAGGACGGCCTGATCGGTGCCAAGGTAGGCGAGACCGTGACCCTGAACCTGAAATTCCCCGATGATTATTCCAATGAGGATGTGGCAGGCAAGGACGTTCAGTTCGACGTCACCATCAATAAGATCATGGAGAACCAGACACCGGAGCTGGACGATGCCTTTGTCCAGAGCCAGAATATCGACGGCGTTGCGACGGTGGCTGAGTACAGAGATTACTGCTACGATTACCTGATGGAGCAGGCACAGAGCACCTATGACAGCGATATCCAGAGCAAGATCGTGACCTGGCTGGAGGACAATACCACCTTCACACAGGATCCGCCGACGGAAATGGTGGATCGCTGGAACACCACCTATACCGACAATATGACGCAGGCAGCAGAAGCCTATGGTCTGGATCTGGCTACCTATATGTCCTATATGGGATCCTCCGAGGATACCTACGAGGATGACATCAAGGAATATGCCACCGATGCGGCTAAGCTCTATATCATCATGCAGGCGATCGCAGATCAGGAAGGTATTTCCATCTCCAAGAGCCAGTTAAAGACCGCACTGTCCAATGCCGCTGCTTCCGCAGGCTACAGCTCCCTGGACGATTACCGCAAGGAAGTGGACATCAAGGCCTATAAGGAATACATGATGGAGCAGAAGGTCTTAGAGCTCCTTACAGCCAATGCAGTGGTGACAGAGCCTTCCGATGAGGAGGAGACCACGACAGAGGAGACAGCTTCTGAGGAAAGCACCACAGAGGATGCTTCCGCAGAGGAGACAGACAGCACAGAGAGCACAGCCGACGAGGCTTCTGACGACGAGAGCTCCGCAAGTGAGGACAGCGCTGCAGAGGCAGAAAGCAGTGAAGAGGCATCTGCAGAATAACAGAAGCCTATAAGCCGCCGATGGATTTCGTGAGAGACGGCTCTTTCCGGTGCTTTTGTAAACATACTGAAAAGGAACGAACAACGTGCAGTAAGGGCAGACAGTACACAGAACAGTGCACTGCCTGCCCTGTTTTATTTTCGCGGAAAATTTTCCGGCCGCATTTCGGGAAGAAGCATTGCACATGAGAAAGCCTGACAGTATAATTTAAAGATGTACTCTGAAAAGACAGATCGCAGCAGGAGGATTCCCCTTTTGGGCAATTCGCCCCGCGCCGCCGCTGCATGACAGCGGCATAAACGGCCGGTTTAAGAGATGCCTGCGGGCATTTCTTTTAAATCCCATGGATGCCGAGGCCGTTATCCAAGGATGATCGTATCGGCATAAAGAGGTAAATTTGAAATTCGGAAAACACAGAAAAAAATCAAATAAAAAAGCAGCCTGTCAGCGGACAGGTCTTGCCGTTCTGCTGGCGGCGGCTCTGACGGCAGGTGCACTGCAGCCGGTCTATGCCACTACCATCGATGAGCTGCAGCAGCAGAAGAACCAGACCCAGAGCCAGCTTAATTCCGCGCAGGGAAAGGTTTCCTCCCTGGAAGGCGCCCAGGAAGAGATCAGCGATGCTATGAATGAGACCAATGAGGAACTGGTGCAGAACATAGCCAGCGTGCAGCTCCTGGAGGATCAGATTGACGAGACCGAGCAGCAGATCGAGGTCAAGCAGAAGGAATATGACGAGGCCAAGGCCAAAGAGGAAGAGCAGTACGAGGCTATGAAGACCCGTATGCGCTATATGTATGAGCAGGGCAACATGAATTATCTACAGATCCTCATGACAGCCACGTCCTTCAGTGATATGCTCAATAAGTCCATGTATGTGGAAAAGCTCTATGAATATGACCGCAAGCTCTTAGAGGAATACCAGAAGACCAAGCAGGAAGTGGCGGATGCCAAGACAGCCCTGGAGGATGAAAAGGCCGATCTGGAAGCTTC
>CAVKQI010000129.1:3145-5244 GCA_963658405.1 bacterium
AAGGAAGAGGAAGAGAAAAAGAAGAAGGAAGAAGAGGATAAGAAGAAACAGGAATCCTCTAAGGACAGCTCCACAGAGAGCAGTTCCGGTGCCTCCACCTCCTCCGACAGCAGCTCGGCAAGCAGCAGTTCTTCGAGCAGCAGCTCTTCCAGTGAGAGTTCCTCCTCTTCGAGCAGCACAGAGACATCTACTGCTGCTTCCACGAAGACCTATGCCCCGGCCGGTTCTGCCACAGGACAGAATGTGGCCAATTATGCCTGCCAGTTCGTAGGAAATCCGTATGTATGGGGTGGCACCAGCCTGACCAACGGCGCAGACTGCTCCGGCTTTACCCAGAGCGTCTACAAGGCCTTCGGCATCAGCATCCCCAGAACGGCGGAGTCCCAGAGAGGAGCAGGCACCAATGTGGATGGCATCGAGAATGCCCGTCCCGGCGACCTGGTATGCTATGCAGGCCATGTGGCTATTTATATAGGCAACGGCACCATCGTCCACGCCTCCACGGCGGCGACGGGTATCAAATACAGTGTGGTCACCTACCGACCGATCATCTGCATACGAAGGATCATCAATTAATCTGGAAAAAGGAGAAAACCGATGGAAAAGGAAATGGTATTGGTTCTGGACTTCGGCGGACAGTATAACCAGCTGATCGCACGGCGCGTGCGTGAATGCAATGTATACTGTGAGATCCATCCCTACACGATGGATATTGAGAAGATCAGGGAAATGCAGCCAAAGGGCATCATCCTGACAGGAGGCCCCAACAGCGTATACAAGGAGGATTCTCCTTCTTATACGCCGGCACTCTTTGAGCTGGGCATTCCGGTTCTGGGCATCTGCTACGGCTCTCAGCTGATGGCACATCTGCTGGGCGGCAAGGTGGCCACAGCGCCGGTGAGCGAGTACGGCAGAACAGAGGTCCTGATCGATGAAAAGGATTCCCTGCTCTTTCAGGATGTGTCTGCTACGACGATCTGCTGGATGAGCCATACGGATTATATCGCCCAGGCACCTGCAGGCTTCACCATCAGTGCCCATACGGCAGACTGTCCGGTGGCAGCCATGGAAAATCCGGAGAAAAAGCTCTACGCCACCCAGTTCCATCCGGAGGTAATGCACAGCGTAGAAGGACAGAAGATGCTCTCCGCTTTTGTCTATAAGGTATGCGGATGCAAGGGAGACTGGCAGATGGCATCCTTTGTGGATACCACTGTGGCAGCCCTGCGGGAGAGGATCGGCGACGGCAAAGTCCTCTGCGCCCTTTCCGGTGGCGTGGATTCCTCTGTGGCCGCAGTCCTGCTTTCCAAGGCAGTGGGCAAGCAGCTGACCTGCGTTTTTGTAGACCACGGCCTGCTGCGCAAGAACGAGGGAGATGAAGTAGAGGCTGTATTCGGCCCTAACGGTCCCTATGACCTGAACTTTATCCGTGTCAATGCGCAGGAGCGCTTTTATTCCAAACTGGCCGGCGTGACAGAGCCGGAGCAGAAGCGCAAGATCATCGGTGCAGAATTCATCAATGTCTTTGAGGAAGAGGCAAAGAAGATCGGCAAGGTGGACTTCCTGGTACAGGGCACCATCTATCCCGATGTGATCGAGAGCGGTCTGGGCAAGAGCGCCACCATCAAGTCCCATCACAATGTAGGCGGTCTGCCGGATCACGTGGATTTCAAGGAGATCGTAGAGCCCCTTCGCATGCTCTTTAAGGACGAAGTCCGCAAGGCCGGCTTAGAGCTGGGCATTCCGGAGCATCTGGTATTCCGTCAGCCTTTCCCGGGTCCCGGACTGGGCATCCGTATTGTCGGAGAGGTGACGGCAGACAAGGTACGCATCGTCCAGGATGCCGATGCCATCTATCGCGAGGAGCTCCACAAGGCAGGCGTAGACCAGAGCCTTGGTCAGTATTTCGCAGCACTGACGAATATGCGCAGCGTAGGCGTCATGGGTGACGAGCGCACCTACGACTATGCCATCGCCCTTCGTGCAGTCAATACCTCCGATTTCATGACCGCCGAGGCCTCTGAGATCCCCTGGAACGTACTGCAGATCGTCATGAACCGCATCATCAACGAGGTAAAAGGCGTCAACCGCGTACTCTA
>CAVKQI010000130.1:0-1170 GCA_963658405.1 bacterium
TCTTCGCTCGTAAGCGGCGTGGGCGTGATGCCCGCTGCCAGATTGGTGACCAGAGAAATGCCCAGTACCCGCATGCCCATGTGTCTGGCTGTGATGGCCTCCACCACAGTGCTCATACCCACCATATCGGCTCCTAAAGTGCGCAGCATGCGAATCTCCGCAGGACTCTCAAAGGAAGGCCCGGTCAGCTGCACATAGACACCGCTGCCAAGGTCCACCTTTACCTTTGCCGCTGCCTCCAAAGCCAGCTTCTGCAGATCCCGGTCGTAAACCGCTGTCATATCCGGAAATCGCACCCCTTCCTCCTCATCGTTGGGACCGATCAGAGGATTGGGCACGAAGCAGGAAATATGGTCCGTAATCAGGCAAAGAGAGCCGGCCGGATTGTCCGGATTCATTCCGCCGCTGGCATTGGTGAGGAAGAGGATCTGTGCGCCCAGCCCCTGCATGACCCGCACCGGCATGACCACCTGCTCCCTGGTATAGCCCTCATAGAGATGGACTCTGCCCTTCATGCAGATCACCGGCGTCTCTCCTACATAGCCCATGATAAAACGGCCGTCATGTCCCGGTGCTGTGGAGACCGGGAAGCCGAAAGGCGCCAGCTCCTGATAGGAAATCTCGCATACCACCTGCACCTGACCGGCATAATTGCCAAGGCCCGATCCTAAAGTCAAAGCCACCTTCGGCACAAAATCTGTCTTTTTACGTATCGCATCGATACATGCTCTTACATTATCCAACATAACGTTCCTCATTTCCGGACATCTGTACTGCCCTCTTTTTCGGCTCCCTCCTGCACGGCTTCTCTGGCCTCCTTTTCCTGCTGCTCTCTGCTCCTGCTCATGGTAGAGCGAAAACTCAGAAAAGCGGATACTCCCGTAGCCAATGCGAAAGCGATGATCACGATCATCATTGCCGCTATCTTATTCATTCTGAAAGGTCACCTCCTGTTGCCGGCGGGATTCACGGTTAAACACCCTCATGCCGGCAAACCCGCATCGGGTGTCTGGCTTCCGAACCCCAGTGTTTTCATCTTAACACAGCTAATATTTCTCTTCAATCAAACGAGCAGAAAACACGCGATCCGAAAATACCAGTCCTCGGCCGACAGTTCAGCATCATTCACAGCCAGCCGACAGGACCCGCTCCCTCGGACGGCGTCCGGAT
>CAVKQI010000130.1:1260-5090 GCA_963658405.1 bacterium
TCACAAATCCCGGCACCTCCCCGCTGCGGAAGGAATAAAACCAGGTATTTCCGTAATTCTCCGGGTCCGTATCCCCGTCATCCTGCAATGTGACGGTTATGCTGTAATCACTTTCTGTGACATCGTCCTTTTTCCAGTAGCTCATCAGGGAGACGGATACCACATGCTGCAGGATCTCCTCGATGTCCTTTTCATCCGTATAGACCTTTTTCGTACTGCCGGCGCCATTGTCCGAGTAGCTGTAATATACATCCATGCCGGGATCGATCTCATCGGTATCGTCCGTATCTCCCGATCCGTAGTACTCCACGGTGAGCTTTGCCACATCGGATGCTGCCGGGACTCTGTCCTGATAGATGCCCTTCTCCTTCAGGAAGGCGATGGTGTTGGCATAGGTATCATAGACCTCGCAGTTGAATATGTAGTAATAGCTGCCCTGGCCCTGCTTTATTCCCACGTACACCACACCCACAGGATCCTTGGTGCTGGCCATCGTGAAGTCATACTGCTCCAGATCCTTGGCATAAGCCTTTGCGAACTCCGCAAAGAAGGAGCCCTCTGTCCAGTTTGTGCCGTATCCGCAGTCATAACCGATCTGCCCGTCATCTGCGATCTTCTTTACGGCAGCCTCGTCAAAGCTGTCGCATACCTCATAGATCGCCTTTTTGTATTCCTCGGATCCTACCACGGCATTCATGATCTGTGCATCCATGTCGTAGGGGATCGTGATACATCTGGCAATGGTACGGCCGTCCTTCATATGGTAAAAGACGGTGGCATCCCACCCCTTGGCATCTCCGGATCCGTACTGATAGCTTTGTCCGTCATTGGCTATCCGGTTCTGCGCGCCGACCAGGGCGATATCTTCTACTGCCTCAATATTCGTAAGCCGCATACGGCTGTTCAGGAAATCATAGGTGTCATAGACATCACTTAGATCACTGCCCACATATCCTCTGCTGGCATCCTGACCGATCAGTGTGGCACTCTCCACCTTGTCCGCCGCCGGCACATACAGATCATAGCCTGTCAGATCAAAACGGTAGACGCAGAAGATCACTACCGCTGCCGCTCCCACAACAGCTGCCTGCCAGAACCTGCGAAATACCGACCGGATATTAAAATCATACAGGATCTCCAGGGCGCATCCCAGGATCACCGCTGTCAGCGCAATGCCCAGGATCGTGATGGTCGTGGCGGCACTGTCTCTGGATACATTGTACATGTTGGTGATCAGGGCGCCGATAAAGAGGGCGATCGGAACGCCTGCTGCCAGCTTGAGAGGAAAGCCGATCACAGGAAAGGCCAGGGCCTGTCCGGCGCTCTCTGTCCTGCGCTTTTTATAGCAGACAAAGGCAAGGGCGGTGGCAGCAGCCCACAGCAGCAAGAGCCGCAGATCCCTGGTCCATCCCTGGACAAAAGCCTTTCCCAAAAACTGCATGGTCGGGATCTGCACTCCATAAATGCCGTAGAGACGCAGGCTCTCCTCTGTCGTGACCATTCCCTCCTGCCAGATCTCTGTATTCAGAAACTGACTGTAGGCACCGATGCAGGAAAAGATCGCGTCACCTCTTCCATTTGCATAGAAAGTGCGCAGCAGCATGGCGGCATAGTGGTAAAGCACATAGCGAAGAACCTCCTCAAAGCCAAGCAGCAGTGCTGTGAGGCCTCCGGCTACCAGCAGATTGCCTGTCAGCATCACTGCCAGTATCGCGGTGCTGTATACAGCCAGAAATAACAGGCTCACCCGCACAAAGGCATACAGACCGTTTACGGCGATCGGGCCGTTCATGACATGCATGCCTGCCGCTATGGCAATGGAGAGCAGAAGGCTGCACAGATAGGGCACTGCATACAGCAGCAGTCCGTTTACATAGATGCCCCAGAATCTGGTATTGCGCGGCACCGGCTGGCACTCGTAAAAATCCAGCTTTCGCCGGTTATTCAGATAGGAATATCCCTCCAGTGCGATCATGATGGCCAGCAGGACACAGCCGAACACCCCCGCCTGCTGCAGGCCGATCCACTGGGAGACCTCAGACATGGCCGCATATCTTGTCTGCTGGGCCGTATATTGATAGTACTGACTTTTGGCCTGTACACCGGTGATCAGCATGATGACCCCTGCCGGATAGTACAGCAGGAAAAACAGCCAGGAGATCACCGCCGGCCAGATACGCCGGCCAAACAGCGGCCGCTGCATTTCTTTTATGGAAATGGTATTAACCGAGGATGAGTTTTTTGACATCATAGCCCGCTACCTCCGTTTCGCTGATAAAGATTTCCTCTAAGGAAAGAGGAAGAATTTCATAAAACAATGTCTTTACATCTGCAAAGGCTTCTTCTACCTTTTCCCTGCTGTCCTTTACTGTCAGGGTATGCAGTCTGCCCCGCATCTCATGCTTCATGATCTGCAGCCTGCCGTTGACCTTGTCCGCATCCTCCGGTGTCTCAAAGACACACTGTATCTTCTGGATGCCCAGCTTCATGGATTCCACATCCTCTGATAAGAGGACGCCGCCCTTGTGCAGCAGTCCCACGTGATCGCAGATATCCTCTAACTCCCGGAGATTGTGAGAGGCGATCACAGGCGTCAGCCCCCGCTCTTCCATATCCTTTGCAAAAATGCTCTTTACGCCCTGACGCATCACAGGATCCAGTCCGTCAAAGGTCTCGTCACAGAAAAGATACGGCGTCCCCGCGCATACGCCCAAAAGCACGGACAATTGCTTGCGCATGCCCTTGGAGTAATGCTGGATCTTGTCTGCCGGCTTCAGCCCGAAATCCTCCAGATAGTGATCAAAGCGGTTCTTGTCAAATCCATCGTAAATATGGCTGTAGTAATCCCGCATGTCCACCGCGCTGGCATTGGGAAAGAAAAAGGGCTCATCGGGGATAAAGAAGAGTTTTTTCTTTGCCTCGGGGTTATCATAGACCGGCATGCCGTCCAGGGTGACTGTGCCCCCATCCGGCCGCAATACCCCCGCGGCCATCCGCAGCAGCGTACTCTTTCCCGCGCCGTTGGTGCCGATCAGACCAAAGACCTGCCGCTCCTGAATGGAAAGCGTGATCTGATTGACGGCCTTATTTTTGTCAAAAGACTTTTCCAGATTTTTTATTTCGATCATAGTCATTCCTATTCTGCAGGCGCTTTCGCCGGGAAAATCACAAAGCAGATTCCGGTCTGCAAGATGATCGCCGGCTGTGCTCTGTGCGCATAACTGTCCATGCCGCCTGCCTCACAAACAGTCCTGTGAACGATCTGCCTTTGTGCAGATGCTCACTCTAATATTTCCTCCCTGCTAAAGCCCATTTCCTCTGCCTCCTGCAGGAGCCTTCCGATCTCCCTCCGGATCTCGTTTTTTCTCTCTTCTCTGAGAGATTTGCTGCCATTTACGAAATTACCCCGGCCCTTTACCGTATAGATAAAGCCCTGTCGTTCTAACTCCGCGTAAGCTCTCTGCACCGTATTAGGATTGGTCGAGAGTTCCATGGCGAGATTTCTCACAGAAGGCATCTGTTCATCGGGTTCAAGGACGCCTTTTAATATGAGCTTTTTGTAATTATCGGTGATCTGCTCATAGATCGGGCGCGGATCCTGATAGTCGATCAATACCATCTGGCTCTCCTTTCTCACATCTGTATTTACTGTACTATCCGTGTTAATACAGTGAGTGTACGATATTTATAGTGAAAAGTCAATTGTTTTATCTGTTAGGAAATAGTTAATATGAAATGGAAGGAAGAATTGCTTATACCGGAAAGTTTTTGGTTTCCCGGACGCCGGCCGAGGGGCGGGTCCTGTCGGCGATGTCCGCTTGGGGACGCCT
>CAVKQI010000131.1:0-4908 GCA_963658405.1 bacterium
AGAGCATTTGAACCGCTATGATGTGATCAAGATCAACATGCAGGAATTCCTGAGTATTACGCATGACGTGGATAAAATGCTGGCAATGCTGAAAAAATATATTGCCTATGATTTATTTGATCAGTACGAAAATGCGCGTTTTAGAGATAAGGACAATTTCATCCAGGTAATGAAGGACGTATATTCAAAGACAGGCCGTCCGTTTGTTATTCTGATTGATGAATGGGACTGCCTCTTCCGGGAGTATGGACATGACACGGAGGCACAGAAGAAGTACCTGGATTTCCTGCGTTTATGGCTGAAGGATCAGACATATGTAGCATAACGATGAAAATTCCCTGAGCTGTACCATCAACCTGGCGTTTTATTTTGCAAGAGAATACTATACCATTGTCCGGGAGCTGCCGATGGGCAAGGGCTTTGCGGATATCTGTCTGATCCCGAGACAGTTGCATGCAGACAAGCCGGCGGTGATCATTGAACTGAAGAAGGATCAGAATGCCGAAGGCGCGATCGCGCAGATCAAGAAGAAAAATTATGTGAAGGCATTGGAATCCTATAAGGGAAATCTGCTTCTCGCAGGGATCAATTACGGTAAAGACAAGAAGCACAGCTGTGTGATCGAAAAAGTGGAAATGCGATGAATTTATCATTGCGTGAAAATATGAAAGGCGGATCACAACATGCAGCTTGCCAGCGGGCGCGGGCGGGTGCTATAGTAGAACCTGTTGTAAACAGGAAAATGTTTTTGAACGGGTAGGGGAAGAATTTACATGAAAAGAGGAGCAAAAGGCATCGCCCTTGCGGCAATTTTATCACTGGCACTGACAGTGCCGGCCTTCGCGGACGGCACGTTTGCCGCAAAGACCTATGTGAACGGCATCAAGCTGGACGGCTATACGGCGGCAGAGGCAAAGCAGTATCTTGAGGGGGATTTCTCGCAGAACTACAGCATGGCCATCAAGTTCCGGAACGGGACCACGGAGACCATCAAGGGGGCTGACATTGGCTTTAAGCTGACGGCGCCCACTAATCTGGAAAGTATTCTGGCCGGACAGAGCGGTCAGTCGGAAGGCGCGGCAGCCGGATATACGGGCGATGGCATGAGTGCCACATTTGACGAGGCGGCACTCCGCAATGTTCTCTCGAACCTGAACAGTGTGAAGAATGCGAAAAAGACGGAAAATGCCTACATTAGCACCACAAAGCCCTATAAGATCGTGCCGGAGGTGCAGGGCAATTCCTATAATATGGATAAGCTTATCTATGTGGTGAAGTGCTCTCTCAACAGCGGCCTTCAGTCCATCGACCTCAACAACTATGATGTCATAGACAGCATTACCGTGAAGAGCAGTGATCTGCAGGAGACACTGAACCGCCTGAATCAGGTGGGTGACATTTCTGTGACCCTCAATGTTCTCGGGCACAAGGAGAACGTGGACAATAACAAGATCACGGACTGGATGACCGGCACGGAAAACGGGAAGCTGACGTTGGACCAGAGCAAGGTGGCGGCCTATGTGGCGGAGATCGCAAACCGCTATGACGATGCCGGCAATACACAGACATTCCATTCGGCCTCCGGAAAGGATGTGGTCATGTCCACAAGCTACGGCGTACACATTGACCAGGCAGCGACAGTAACGGCGCTGACCGAGGCCATTGCAGGCCTGCAGACCACAGAGATCGAACCGGTCTACACCTGTAAGCCGGTGCAGTACGACATGCCCCAGTTCGGCAATACCTTTGTGGAGGTAGACATTACCCTGCAGCACGTTTATTTCTACCAGGATACGCAGTGCGTCTGGGATTCCGACTGCGTCACCGGTCTGGCCACGGACCCGGAGAGAGCCACACCCACCGGCGTCTATTCCCTTACTTACAAGCAGAAGGACAGGGTACTGCGGGGCAAGTTGGTCAACGGAAAATACTCCTATGAAAGTCCCGTATCCTATTGGATGCCCTTCAACGGCGGTATCGGACTGCATGACGCCACCTGGCGCAGCAAGTTCGGCGGCACGATCTACCAGAGCAGCGGCAGCCACGGCTGCATCAACCTGCCGAAGGACAAGGCAGCGGCGCTCTACAACCTGATCAACAAGGGCACGGTTGTGGTGGTGCATTATTGAGATGTCGACGGTAAGTGCTGACAAAAAGCGCAGAAGGGATGCGATCGCAGCAGCGCTGGCCATTGCGGCATTTTATGCGCTGATGGAGTCTGTGGGCATTACCTGCCCCATCAAATACCTGACCGGCATATCCTGTGCCGGCTGCGGGATGTCGAGAGCCTGGCTGTCCCTGCTGCGCGGCGATATTGCCGCAGCCTGGCAGTACCATCCTCTGTTTTTTACGCCGCCGCTCATGCTGCTCTTGCTTGCGTTAAAAAACAAGCTGAAACGACAAAAATTTCGCATCAGCATATTTATACTTGCCTTACTCTATGCTATTGTATACATATACCGATTGAAAGTCGGCAATGGCGATATCGTTGTATTTGACCCGCAGAACGGCCTGATTGGAAGGGGGCTACGTGCGGTGCTCAAGATCATGCAAACGGAGGTATGAGTATGTATTGCAAAAAATGTGGTCAAGAAGTAGCTGACAACGCGAAGTTCTGTCCGAGATGCGGTGCGAAGATGGGCGCTGTGGAGGATTTCAGGGCGGCTGCCGGAGAAATGGCAAATTCTGCAGAGCAGAGTCTTGACAGTGCCATCAATGAGATGAAGGGTACCTTTAACGGTCAGGATAATGTCGGCGCTTCGAACAGAGCTGACGGCGGCTATGTTGTGAACGAACCGCAGATGCTTATGGATAACAGAAGTCTCGGCATTTACATTCTGCTGTCCCTCGTTACCTGCGGCATCTACTCCTTGTATTTTACATACAAGATGGCGCATGATGTTAATATTGCCTGTGCGGGGGATGACGAAAACACGGCCGGCCTGGTTGCCTATATTCTGCTGTCCATCATTACCTGCGGCATTTACTGCTTCTACTGGCAGTACAAGATCGGTAACCGCCTGGCAGCAAATGCACCGAGATATGGTCTTCATTTCCAGGAGAACGGCACCAGCGTCCTTATGTGGGATATATTTGGCACCATTCTGTGCTGCGTCGGACCCTTCATTGCTATGAATATCCTGATCAAGAACACCAATGCCATCTGTCGTGCTTATAACAGAAGCATCGGCCTGTAAAAGTGAAGGAAGATTCTGCGCTGACGAAAGAAACGTAAAAAGGCGATACCTGCGGGTATCGCCTTTTTGTATGCAGAAGAGTGTCCTGGGCTTATATCCGAAAGCAATCTTGCGTTCCGCTATAAATAAGTAAGGGCTATGCGGATGCTTTTGCATATGGTAATATCTTCGTGATTAGGGAGTCAACGCTAAACAATCAGGAGGATGCATGAGTATGAATGCAAAAGCGGAAACGAAACAGAAGGGCTCGCTCTTCGAGCTGGAGGGAACCCCCGGGCTGACAGAGGTCCTTCCTATGGCACTCCAGCATGTGGTGGCCATGATCGTGGGCTGCGTGACCCCGGCCATCATTGTGTCCAATGCAGCGAGTCTGTCGGACGCGGATAAGGTGCTGATGATTCAGTCGGCGCTGGTGGTGGCGGCATTGTCCACCCTGCTGCAGGTATACGGACTGGGCAGGAAGGACGGTCTCCATATCGGCTGTCGGCTGCCGGTGATCATGGGCATCAGCTTTGCCTATGTGCCTTCCATGCAGGCGATCGCAGGCACCGGCGGTGTGGCCACCATTCTCGGGGCACAGATCGTCGGCGGTATCATGGCGGTGATCGTTGGACTTTTTGTGAAGAGGATCCAGCGCTTCTTTCCGCCGCTCATCACCGGAACCGTGGTCTTCACCATCGGCCTTTCCCTGTATCCCACCGCCGTGAACTACATGGCCGGCGGCAGCTCCAGCGCAGACTATGGCGCGCCGCTCAACTGGGCGATCGCCATCATTACCCTGGCAGTGGTAGTGGGTCTCAATCATTATGGCAAGGGCATCGTGAAGCTGGCTTCCATTCTCATCGGTATCGTGGTGGGCTATGTGATCGCGGCCTGCTGTGGCCTCGTGAATTTCTCCTCTGCTGCCAGTGCGGCCTGGTTCTCTGTTCCCCAGCCCTTCCACTTCGGCATTGTCTTTGATCCGGCAGCCTGCATTGCCATCGGCCTCCTTTTTGTGATCAACTCTATACAGGCCATCGGTGATTTCACGGCAACCACCACCGGTTCAATGGACCGTTATCCCAGCGGTGAGGAGCTGAAGAGCGGCATCATCGGCTACGGCATGACCAACATGATCGGTGCCATGCTGGGCGGCCTTCCCACGGCCTCCTTCTCGCAGAACGTGGGTATCGTTACCACAACGAAGGTCGTCAACCGCTGCGTATTCGGCCTCGCTGCACTGGTGATCCTCATTGCGGGTCTCGTGCCGAAGTTCTCGGCGATTCTGACCACCATTCCCCAGTGCGTGCTGGGTGGTGCCACCATTACCGTATTTGCGTCCATCGCCATGACCGGTATGCGGCTCATCAACACAGAGAAGATGAACTACCGGAACACCAGTATTGTCGGTCTTTCTGTGGCCCTCGGCATGGGGATTTCCCAGTGTCAGGCGGCTCTCGCCAGCTTCCCGGATGCAGTCACCATTATCGTGGGAAAGAGTCCGGTGGTGGTTGCTACACTGGTCGCACTGCTGCTGAACAGCATCTTACCGAAGGAAAACACATGACAGATATAATGACTTTTTTGCAGGGACTGGACTGGAGTCCCCTTTGGATCTCTCTGAAGACCGGCATCGTGGCCACCTTTTTTTCCTTTTTTCTGGGGATCTTTGCGGCTCGGAAGATCATGAAGCTGCGGCCCGCTCTGAAGGCCGTTCTGGACGGCATCCTGA
>CAVKQI010000132.1:0-4895 GCA_963658405.1 bacterium
GACGGTGATCACCACGGCCACGGCGATCAGGCTGGTGCTGTAGGCACCCAGGGACAGGGTCTTTTTGGAGATAGAATACCGGCGTTTCTGAATAACCTGACTGGTCAGGAAAAGAAATAGTGCGATCACCGATACCAGATAAACCACCGCGGTAATATCCAGCTGATCGTTTAAAAAGGTATCAAATCTGGCCGTGGTATCCAGGCAGTCCAGAATCTTTGTGATCCAGTTGCCGCTGGAGGAGATCATGCTGGTGATATTGGACATCAGGAAAGAAGCCAGCAGCAGGCCGAAGGAAATAACTGCGGAAATGATCGGATTCTCCGTCAGAGAGGAGGCAAACTCCGCAATGGCAATGCTGGCAAGACCAAAGAGCCACAGACCCAGGATCGCCGTGTAGTTAGAGCCGAAGGGAATGGTTCCAAACAGGGAAAACAACAGCGGGTAAAGGCATACCGCAGCCATCGGAATGGAAAAGACGGCGGCTACGGCCAGGAATTTTCCAAAGACCACACTGCCGATGGACACGGGTGCCGTAAAGAGCAGCTGGTCCGTCTTTTGCCTGCGCTCTTCTGCAAAGACACGCATGGTCAGAATAGGGATCAGTAAGAGAAGGACAATGGATCCCATGGAAAGTGCATTGACGATGGTGGTGCGAAGTCCCAGGAAATTGTAGGCTGCTACATACAGGGAAATAAAGAACCACAGCACGCCGATAAAAAGCCATCCGATAAAGGAGTGAAAATAGGATTTGAAATCCCTTTTAAATATGGCAAGCATAATATCTATCTACCTCATTTCATTGATTACTCATATCTCGTCTTTATTGACACCGGCCTCTGTCTCGTCCCCGGTCAGGGTCAGGAAGATATCCTCCAGAGACTTTTCTTTTCTGGACATGGAAAGAACAGTCAGGCCGGCACCAAAGATCGCCTGGGAGACGGCGGGACGGATGTCCTCTTTCTTTTCCGTCTCAATGACAGCAGTGATATTTTCGGAGCCATCCTCTGCCGTCGTGCTCTGAAAGACGACACTCTTTTTGTCCGGAATGTTCTGCAGTGCTTTTTCCAGGTCATCCTGGCTGCCTAATACCGTGACGGAAATCTCCTGCGTAGTGGTCATCTGAGCGCTGAGTCCTTCCGGCGTGTCGCTGGCCACCATGCGGCCGTGATTGATGATCCAGATGTAATCGCAGACTGCGCTGACATCGGACAGTATATGTGAACTTAAAATGATGGTATGCTCCTCCTTCAGGGAACGGATGTAATCAAACATCTCCCTTTGCTGCTCAGGATCCAGGCCGGAGGTTGGCTCGTCGAGAATAATGATGGCCGGGTTATTGATGATGGCCTGTGCCAGTCCCACTCTCTGCTTATAGCCCTTGGACAGATTCTTGATCAGGCGGGACTGTACTTCCAGCACCTCCGTCTTTTTCATGGCCTGCGCCACAGCCTCTGCTCTCTCCTTTTTGGGGATCTTTTTTAATTCTGCGGCAAATTCCAGATACTCCTTCACTGTCATATCAGGATATACCGGCGGAACCTCCGGCAGATAGCCGATACGGGCCTTTGCCTCCTCCGGCTGCTTCATGATGTCAAATGCATCGATGGAGACCGTGCCGGCTGAGGGTGCAAGGTAACCGGTCATCATGTTCATGGTCGTGGACTTGCCGGCGCCGTTGGGACCAAGGAAACCATAGATCTTTCCTTTTTCGGCGGTAAAAGACAGGTCAGCCACTGCAGCATGATTCCCATACCGCTTTGTGAGATGGGATACTTCGATCACTTTCTGTTCCTCCTCTGTTTAAGCCTGGATAAACATCCGCCCGCCGCCCTCACGCAGTGGGCAGATGATCTTCTGGATTCATGCAGCTGTCTGTACAGCTGCAAAAAAAGAGTATTCAGAATATGCTCTGAATACTCTTTTACATTAGTGTTCAATTGTGTTTTTCATGCAATCATTTTGTGAAAGTTCTGTGTCTGTCTATACACAACTCCGTTCACTAAATGCTGATCACGTGTTAATTGGAGGCGATGGAAATAGCGTGCAGATAGCCGTCCGAAGCACCTGCGCAGGAGACCTTGACACTGCGGCCGATCATCAGAATGCCGCTGCTCATGGTAGTGCTGGTATCCATCTTGATCTGCATCGTACCGCCGGAAGTGGACAGATACAGTGTCTGGGAGTTGGTGCCGGAAGCCACGGTGCCGGTGACACTCACAGCCCCGTTGGTATTGACGGTGACGTTGGAGGAGCTGACCGGATTGCTGTTGTCCACGATCTGCGCTGCATGCATGTAGGCATCACTGCCGCGGTACACGGCTACGGATACGCTCTGTCCGGGCGTCAGCACCTTGCATTTGCTGATATCGGTGGCGATATCCAGTACGATCTCCATATTGCCGCCGGAAGTGGAAAGCTTTAACAGACTGGTGGTAGTCTTATCCTGAACGGTACCGCTTAAGACGGTAGCTGTCTGTCCGTTAAAGGTGGTCGTGGTCACGGTGCTGGCTACATCCGTGATGGAAAGCGCATGAAGATAGCCGTCGGAGCCGCCGCCGCATTTGACTGTCACATTCTTATCCAGCGTCAGCACCTTGCATCCGGTAAGATCCGTAGTGCTATCCATCTTGATCTGCATCATACCGCCGGAGGTAGACAGATACAGCAGATCATCCGTGGTATTATTCGCCACGGTTCCCTGTACGGTAGTGGGATTATTGCTGTTGATGGTCACCGGTCCGCTGGTCTTGCCGTTGGAGAGCTTGGAGGCATGAAGATAACCGTCGGAGCCGCCGTAACAATCCACGGTGATCGTATTATCCGGCAGAAGGATTCTGCAGTTGGTGGTATCCGTGCTGCTGTCGATCTTGATCTCCATATTGCCGGCAGAAGTAGACAGATAGAGCATACTGGATGTGGTATTGCTCCTTACCTTTCCCTGTACTGTATAGCTCTGCGCTGCGCGAACCTTAGCAGGATTTGCCATAAAAATAGTGACGCCGAGAAGTGCTGCGCCGATGCCGGCTAAGCAGCGAAAAGCGAAGCTCGCCTCTTTTCTTTCATTCTTTTTCATTTTCCCCAAGATCATAGTTCCCTGTCCTTTCTGAAACCTCAACGAAATTGTCTAATCATTATACTTCACTTTCCCTCTCTTGCCAACCTGCCGCTTATGTTATACTTATAAATATCAGAGCTTATTTGGCGTCCCGAACGCCGGGCGGGCGTGCGGGTCCGGCTGGACTGTGAAGCATCCTCCAGCCGATCAGCTACAGAAATCCATCTGAATTCTTTCTGTCAGAAAAGGAACCTACACATCCATGAATTCAAATTTTGATTACTACCGCGTCTTTTACTACGTGGCAAAATACGGCAACCTCACTAAAGCAGCGGCTGCCCTGCAGACCAGCCAGCCTGCCGTTACCAGGACTATTCACCGGCTCGAAGATGATCTGGGATGCCGGCTCTTTGTCAGAAGCAAGACCGGCATGACTTTGACAGCCGAGGGAAGAACCTTCTATGAATATGCTTCCGCCGGCTGCGCCCAGTTTATGAAGGGAGAACAAAAGCTCACGAATCTGCTTTCCCTGGATGAAGGCTCCATCACTATCAGCGCTACGGAGACAGCGCTGCACTGCTGCCTCCTGCAGGCCATGGAGGATTTTACCGCCCTGCATCCCAGGGTGACGTTCCGAATCCTCAATATGAGTTCCAGCGAATCCATCCGCTCTCTCTCCCAGGGCCGGGCGGATATGGCCATGATCTCCTCTCTTCCCTTTGCCATGGAGGAGCCCTTTGTCTCCCACACGGTACACACTTATACGGACATTCTCATCGGCGGTCAAAAATATAAGGACCTCCGGGAAAAGACCATGACGCTGGCAGAGCTCTCCGCCTATCCCTGGGTCAGTCTCACCCAGGATGCGATTACCAGAAGATTCTTGAATACCTATTTTGCAGAGCACGGTCTGCCTTTCCATCCGGCGGTAGAGCTGGCTACCACGGACCTGATCCTTTCCGCCATCGAACACAATCTGGGCATAGGCTTTCTGCCGCCGGAATTTGCCAGTCAGGCGCTTCGGGCGGGAGGTGTCTTCCGCATACAGATTCCCGAGGAGATGCCCGCCAGGCGGATCCTTTTGGTCTATGACGAGGAATATCCCCAGAGCATCGCTGCCGCTGCATTCCGACGTTTTCTCATAGAAGAATTTATCCCAGGACAGAAAAATGCGCAGTAATAATGTATCTGTTCAGCACCCGCCATATTCCAACGTGAATTGACTGCTTGCAGGCATATTTATGTTGGAATATGGCAGGCGACCAAGGCGCAAAGTGCCTCCGGCCAACCACACATAGGATTTGCAAAGCAAAATCTCAATGCGGGCCAGACAGATAAATAAATATAAAGTTGCAGCGAAAAAAAGCATCACACAAATCCTTTATGGGAAAGTGTGATGCTTTTTAATTCTTATCTAATGCAGTGCTTACTTATTCTCGGGTGTATGCCACTCCCAGTCGCGGATCTCATCCATATCCAGACCGTACTCAGCAATGTACTGCTTGTGCTCTACCAGCTTGTCGTTCATCTTCTGGATCAGATAGGAACCGCGGTTGCCCAGCTGAGGAAGGTGCATGATCGCATCCTTGACCAGGTTGAAGCGGTCGATCTCATTCTGTACACGCATATCGAACGGTGTGGTAATGGTACCTTCCTCCTGATAGCCATGTACATACATGTTCTGATTGTCACGGCGATAGGTCAGCTCGTGGATCAGAGTCGGATAGCCGTGGAATGCAAAGATGATGGGCTTATCCTTGGTGAAGATGGCATCGTACTCTCTGTCGCTGAGGCCGTGAGGATGCTTGTGATTGGACTCTAACTTAAACAGGTCAAC
>CAVKQI010000133.1:0-4743 GCA_963658405.1 bacterium
CTTAAACAGGCATTGCAAGAATCTCTTTGATCTGCTCCAGGTTATCTGCAAAGCAGATTCCCTTCTGCCTTTCCTCAGAGGATAATCCCATGCGGATCATGTGCGCCAGCTGCGCTTTCAAGCTGTCATAGTAGCCGTCCAGATTATAAAATATGCAGGGAGCATCCAGATGCCCTAAGGATACCTTCGACATCACCTCTGTGATTTCCTCCAGAGTCCCGGTGCCTCCCGGAAAAGCTACAAAGGCATCCCCCAGCTCGATCATCTTTGCCTTGCGCTCTGTCATATCTTCGGTGACGATCAATTCTGTCACTCCTTCAAACTGTGCCTCTTCCTCCACAAAGAAGCGCGGCTCCACACCGGTGACCTCTCCGCCGGCCTCAAGGACACTCTCTGCGATCACACCCATCAATCCGGACTTTGAGCCGCCGTAAACAAGGGAATGTCCGCTCTGCCCAATCCATGTCCCAAGCTCCCTGACGGCTTCCGCCAGTGCCGGATCTTTTCCTTCCAATGCTCCCAGATATACTGTAATGTTCATTTTTCACCTTTCTTTGCCGCTGTTTTACAGCGGCAGCGCGAAGGGAATTTCGCGAAGGCGAATTCCCTGATGCGATCCTGAATTGATGGCGTATACGGCATCAATTCGCGTTTGCAAGGAATGCCATCAGGCATTTCTTGCAAACTTCACCTCTCCATGCCGCTGTTTTATCACATCAATGGTGACAGCAGCCTTAAGAACAGCTGCCACAGCTTCAGTCCCTTCTTCTGCAGTTCCTTGTATTTTCCGGTAACCTCCGTGGAGACTTCCAGGATACCTTCGATATCCTTTCTGATCTCCCCGATGCAGGGACAGTCATAGAGCAGCACCGCATCCTCAAAATGCAGATACAGGCTCCTGTAATCCAGATTGATGGTGCCTACGACCGCCAGCTTTCCGTCCACCACGCATTGCTTGGCATGGAGAAACCCGGGCGTATATTCGTAAATCCGCACCCCTGCCTCTGCCAGGTCCTCATAGTAGGAACGCGTCACCTGGTAGATCACCTTTTTGTCCGGAATGCCGGGGGTGATGATCCGTACATCCACACCTCTGGCCGCCGCCTGGATCAGCTCCCGCTTCAGCTCATCCGTGATCATCAGATACGGAGTCGTAAACCAGGCTTCATATTCCGCGTATTTGAGCAGATTCATGTAGATATTCTCGCCTACATGCTCCGTATCCAGTGGAGAATCCCAATAAGGTGCCGTAAACCCCTCTGTCACCTCTTCCCTTGCTTTTACTTTTGCTTCTTTCCCCGGTCTCTCTGTTTCCTTTTCTGATAGTATTATTTCTGCAGCCTGCGTTTCTTTTGATTCTTTTGATTCCTTTGATTCTCTTGATTCTTTTCCGTCTTTTACTTTCTCTGCCGTCTCTGTCTGATACAGTCTGCGCTGTTCATCCCCATCCTGTACCGGGAAATACCGTGTATAGTCGCTGTCAGTCTTCTCTGCGGCGTTCCACATTTCGAGGAACATGACGATGAGACTTCGGACAGCGTCTCCCTCCAGGCGCACGCCGGAATCCTTCCAGTAGCCGTAAGGGTGGGTGATGTTAAAATACTCATCCGCCAGATTGTATCCCCCAGTAAAGCCGATCCGGCCGTCGATCACGGTAAACTTCCGATGATCTCTGTTATTCATGAACATGTTAAGGACCGGGACCACGGGATTAAAAACGCGGCACTGTATCCCCACCGCCTCCATGCGCCGTATAAAATCCACGTTGATAAAGCTGATGCTGCCGATATCGTCATAATAGAGCCGGACTTCCACGCCTTCTCTGACCTTTGCGGCCAGCACATCCTTTAATCTCTCAAAGGCACTGGCCTCCTGGATGGCATAGTATTCCATGAAAATATAGTGTTCTGCTTTCTGCAGATCTCGGAGCTGCGCCTCAAAGCCATCGCTGGCCTCCGGATAAAAGGTGACCTTTGTATCCGCATAAAAGGGGCACTTCGGTACTTCCTTTAAATAGCGGAAAATATTCGCCGCCCGGTGCTCTCTTTTTTCCAATGCCGCCTGGGCAGCCGCATCCTGCACCAGCAGTCCTTCCAGGGAAGCATCGATCCGCTCAAATCGTTCCCGCATGCGCTTGGTGGTATTCTTCCTGCCCATCAGTGCATACAGGCACAAGCCCACCACCGGCCAGATCAGGATCAGCATGATCCATGGCAGCTTAATGGCACTGTTGGTGCGCCGGCCGTAGATCATCAGACAGACCGCCAGACCGATTATAGCGGTCGCAAAAGAGATATAAGGGGAATAATTACTCAGATGGAAAAACAGCTGCACGATCCAGACGATCTGCACGATCACGCTGACCGCTACCAGAAAAAGCCGTCCTATGCTGTTGCGGATATTGGTCTTTTGTTCTGTCCGCATTTTCATTTCTTTATCCACGGTTTTGCTCTCCACAGCTGTGCTGATGTTCTTGATCTACAGGTTCTTCTCGCATATGTCTTTCAGGCAGCACGCCTCGCACGCCGGCTTTCTGGCCGTGCATACCTTCCGGCCGTGATCCACCAGTCTGTGACAGAAATCATTACTCTCCTCCGGCGGGATCAGTATCCAGAGGACCTTTTCCACCTTCTGGGGCTCCTTTATGCCGTGCACCAGACCGATGCGATTGCACAGGCGAATGCAGTGCGTATCCGTGACAATGGCCGGTTTGCCGTAGACATCTCCCATCACCAGATTGGCGCTCTTTCTCCCCACACCGGGAAGCTTTAAAAGCTCGTCAAACTGATCCGGCACCCGGCCGCCGTACTCTACAAGCAGCATCTTCATGCAGGCACTGATGTCCCGGGCCTTGCTGGGACCTAAGCCGCAGGGTCTGACATATGCCTCAATATCCTTTACATCCGCAGCAGCCAACGCTTCCACACTGGGGTATCTGGCAAAGAGATCCTTGACCACGATGTTGACTCTGGCATCGGTGCACTGCGCCGCCAGCCGCACACTCACCAGCAGCTTCCATGCCTCCTCATACTCCAGGGTACAGACAGTGGCGGGGTATTCTTTTTTCAGGCTCTCGATTACAGCCAATGCTCTCTCTTGTAGTGTCATAGTTACCTCTCTGTGCCACTGCTTTGCAGTGGCACCCTGAGGAGAATTTCGCGTAGGCGAATTCTCCGATAGGATACCGAATGATGACGCAATCGTCATCATTCGTGTTTGAAAGAAATGCCATCAGGCATTTCCTTCAAACTTACCTCTCTGTGTCACTGCTTTGCAGTGACAACCTGAGGAGAATTTCGCGAAGGCGAATTCTCCGATGCGATCCCGATTTCTGCAAAAGCAAAAGGCTGTCACACAGATGACAGCCTCTTTCTGCTTATACGTATTCTAACACTTTCATAAGGGATTTAGGAAAAACCAACTATGATCTTTTTATAAAATTTCCCATCTTCCTACCGAACGGTGATCCGGGAATTTAAGTCCACGCCGGCAATGGCAGATGCACTTGCCAGGTAATTAGCAGCGTTGGCACCGTTCATATTTACGTAGTAGTCCCAGGAGAGCTTGTGAGAGCCGTTCACATTGGTGATGCCGTTGGCAAGACCCTGACCGATCTCTCCCGCATCATCCTGCTGACGGCTGAAGATGATGCCGTCTACATGCTGGTTATTCACTGCCTGCCAGTATGCATACATCAGAGCGGCTGCCTGTACATCCTCACCCTGCAGGGAAGTATAACCCACTTCGGAGAGCAGGACACTGCGCACCTGGCCGGTGGGGGAAAGGAAGGCTGCCTGACCCAGATAATCTGTCAGCACATCGATATTCTGAATGGTGATATAAGCGGTCGCATTGCTGTGCTGCACCAGTCCGTTGGGATTCCAGGGACGGGGATCCGTAAGCGGTACATCATAGGGATGCATAGCCACATGCCAGTCGATATTGCCCTCAGAGGATACAATGCTGTTGAAGGTATCCATAAAAGGCTTGCCTGCATAGTACAGGGACGCATTGGAGGAACGTGACCACTGCTGGTCTACGGAAATATAGACATTGGCATTGCCGTTCTGGGACTTGATGCCGTTGTAGAAGATTCGCACTGCCTTTGCATACTCGGCGGTGAACACGGAAAGATCTACATTGGACATATAGTTCCAGTCTGCTCTCGCATTGACCTCATTGCCTACGACCCAGTTGTCTACCTTGCCGTGGCCGGTGCCGGAATAACGCTCGCCCAGGAAAGCGGCGATGGCCTCGAGCTTCTCCACTGCTGCCTGCTCTGCGGTATTGAATGCATAGTAATTAGCGCCGGCATAGCCTCTGGAAAGCGGATGGATCAGGGTCTGGTCACCGGTGAGATTATTAAGGAGCACGATAGTGATCTGGATGCCCTGGTTGTTCAGAGAAGGAACGATCTGGTCGTACTGCCCTACGATGGCGGAGCTGAACTGATAGGTCTTGCCGTTGTAGGTATAGGAAATACCGGTGCCGTTGCACAGGTTGCCGACCGGCAGGTTATAGACGATCTGGTTCGTGCCTGTCTGCTTTAAGAGACCGGAATTGATGGTCGCTACTGCAGGCAGGATACCCTTTTTGCCTGCATTGCTTCTGGCCTGCGTATGCTTAGCTGCCGCCTCGGGATTCGTGATATAGCGAGCGCTGCTCACCGGTGTCATCACGCCGCCCTGCTTTACGGCTACCACATATTTCTTGAAAAGGTTGGAATTGGCACTGTTGAAATTC
>CAVKQI010000134.1:0-4722 GCA_963658405.1 bacterium
CTGTGTTACAATATCCTGTATACAAAACTGCTATTTGTGCCGCAGGTGCCGCAAATAGCCCGGATCTGAAAGAAGATATCCCGTTTGTTTCTGCAAAGCAGTATTTTCACTGCGGCAGATCGATCGGCAGAATGTCTTAGTCCAAGGATCCGGCCGGATGACAGTGCCTGCGGAATGGAGAATAGAATCTATGTTAATGTGGCTGCGGGCAGGTCTGACTTTGCTGGCAACAGTGCTTTTCCTGATCATCAGTATTCCTGTCTACCTGATCCTCTGGATCGTAGGGAAATTTTCACAGGATGCAAAGGACATCGCGAGTCTTCGTTTTATCCAGGGCGGACTGCACTTTGTGTGGTTCTTTACAGGATGCAGGCTGACGGTCATCGGCAGGGAGAATATCCCGAAGGATCAGGCGGTGCTTTATATAGGCAACCACCGCAGTATCTTTGATGCGGTGATCACCATTATGCAGCTTCCCTCTGTCACGGGGTATCTGGCCAAGATCCAGCTTTCCAAGATTCCGCTGCTGCGGCAGTGGGCACATAATCTCCATGTACTCTTCCTGGACAGAGACGACATCCGGCAGGGACTGCAGGTCATCTTAAGCGCCATCGACGAGATCAAGGCAGGTCACTCCATCTTTATTTTCCCGGAGGGCACCAGAAGCAAGGAGGAGGGCGTCATCCTTCCCTTCCACGGCGGCAGCTTTAAGGTGGCCACGAAGGCAAAATGCCCCATTATTCCCGTGACGCTCGTAAACACCGGCGACATTTTCGAGGATCACTGGCCGAAGATCAAGGCGGTCCACGTGATCGTGGAGTACGGAAAGCCCATCGACGTCGCCTCCCTGTCACCGGAGGAAAAGAAGCACATCGCAGAATATGTGCAGGATATCATCGCAGAGACCTATGAAAAAGATAAGGCACTGCTTTAAAGGAGACAAAATCATAAAGAACCGCTTGATAGCGTTTCTTTATGATTTCCTATCGGAGAATTCGCCTTCGCGAAATTCTCCTCAGGCAGCCGCAATGAATTGCGGCTGAGAAAGGAAATCATGAAAAAATCAAAAGCAAAAATGCAGGTTATGGAGAGCAGCTGCCTGGCGGAGGGTGTATACAGTCTGTGGCTGCAGTATGAAGATAAGGACAAGCCGGCGCAGGTGCTGCCGGGACAGTTCGTGGGCGTATATACCAAGGACGGAACGGCCCTTCTGCCGCGCCCCATCAGCATCTGCCGCTGGGATCCGGAAAAGGCAGCCCTCCGGCTGGTATACAGAACCGTGGGAAAGGGAACGAAGCAGTTTGCCAACCTGCAGCCCGGCGAGCAGGTGGATGTGCTGGGGATTCTTGGCAACGGCTATGACATGGAGGCCTTAAAAGGGAAAAAGGTCCTGCTCCTTGGAGGCGGCATCGGTATCCCGCCCATGCTGGAGCTGGCAGCAGCCTGCAAAGAGGCCGGCGCCGGCACACAGGCCACAGCAGTGCTGGGCTACCGGAATCAGTCCCTGTTTCTGAAAGAGGATTTTGATGCGCTCTGTCCGGTGCTGATCGCCACAGAGGACGGCAGCGTGGGCACAAAGGGGACGGTGCTGGATGCCATCAGAGAGCAGCAGCCTTCCTTTGATGCCATCTGTGCCTGCGGCCCCATGCCTATGCTGCGGGCGGTGAAGCACTTTGCGCAGGAAGCCGGCGTGCCCTGCTATATTTCCCTGGAGGAGCGGATGGCCTGCGGCGTGGGTGCCTGCCTGGGCTGCGTGTGCAAGACGACCAAAAAGGATGCGCATTCTCACGTAAACAATACGAGAATCTGCACGGAAGGACCGGTATTTGCAGCGGAAGAAGTAGAGATCGGATAACAGAGCCGGGAAGGCGGTAAAACGCCGGGCGGCAGAGAGCAGATTGTAGAGAAGGATAAATATCTATGATGGAAAAAGCAGAACAGAAAGAAAAACAGACACCGGACCTGTCGGTGGAGCTGTGCGGTATTACCTTTCAGAATCCGGTGATGACAGCTTCCGGGACCTTTGGATCCGGTATGGAATACAGTGATTTTGTGGACCTGAACCGTCTGGGCGCCGTGGTGACCAAGGGTGTGGCCAATGTGCCCTGGCCGGGCAATCTCACCCCGAGAGTAGCAGAGGTCTACGGCGGCATGCTCAATGCCATCGGCCTGCAGAATCCCGGCATCGATGTCTTCATTGAAAGGGATCTGGCTTTTTTAAAGCAGTTTGATACCAAGGTGATCGTCAATGTCTGCGGCAAGTCAGTGGAGGACTACCTGGAGGTAGTGGAGCGTCTGGCTGATGAGGACGTGGTGGATATGCTGGAGATCAATGTCTCCTGCCCCAATGTCAAAGAAGGTGCCATCGCCTTCGGTCAGAAAGCGGATGCCCTCTTTGGCATCACGAAGGCAATTAAGGAAAAGGCAAAGCAGCCGGTGATCATGAAGCTCTCTCCCAACGTGACGGATATCGCCGAGATGGCCAGGGCGGCAGAGGCCGGCGGCGCGGACGCCATTTCCCTGATCAATACCATCACAGGCATGAAGATCGATATCGAGCGGAGAGCCTTCGTGCTGGCCAACCGCACCGGCGGTATGTCGGGACCTGCCATCAAGCCGGTGGCCGTGCGCATGGTCTACCAGGCATCCCATGCGGTAAAGATCCCTGTCATCGGCATGGGCGGCATCGCGACAGCGGAGGATGCCATCGAGTTTATGATGGCAGGTGCCAGCGCTGTAGCCGTGGGTGCCATGAATTTCCACGAGCCGCGGGCCACGGAGATGGTGATCGACGGCATCCGGGATTATCTGGTGCGGCATCATATAGAGCATGTCAGTGAGCTGACAGGCTGCGTGGACTAGACGGGGAGGAAGACGGACAGTTGAGAACGGTAACGAAAAGGGCTTATGGCAAGATCAATATAGCACTGGACATCACGGGAAAGAGAGAGGACGGCTATCATCTGGTAGATATGCTGATGCAGACGGTAGAGCTCCATGATACGCTGACCTTCGAGGAGCGCAGCGATGAGGAGGTGCGCCTTCTGCTGGAATACGACAGACGGGATGCCAGAAAGGGCGACGGGGCTGCAGCAGGCACGGTGCCCCTGGGAAAGGATAATCTGGTATTTAAGGCAGTCGAGAGCATGCGGGAAGGCTACGGCATCAGAAAGGGAATGAACATCACCCTGGTGAAGCGATTGCCTGCCGCAGCGGGCATGGCCGGCGGCAGCGCCGATGCCGCCGCTACACTGCTGGCTATGCGGGATCTTTTTGACATTCCCTGCTCGATAGCCGATCTGGAAAAGAGAGCGGTCCTTCTGGGAGCAGATGTACCCTACTGCCTGACAGGAGGTACCATGCGTGCGCAGGGGATCGGAGAGATCCTGACACCCCTGCCGCCGGTACCGGACAGTGAGCTGGTGATCATCAAGCCTGATTTTGCCGTATGCACAGCCTGGGCCTACCGACAGATCGACAGCATGACCATCAAGGATCATCCCAATATGGAAGCCATCATCAAGGCAGAGCAGAATGGGAATGAGGAAAAAATGTGGGCGCTGGCAGACAACGTGCTGGAGCTGGCCACCGGTACAGAGTATCCGGTGATCGCAGAGCTGGAGGAAGCACTGATCAGCTGCGGTGCCCGCCGGGCCATGATGACAGGAAGCGGCCCCACTGTTTTCGGTGTCTTTGATGAGTCACTGGACGCAGACAGAGCCTATGATGTACTGCGAAAGGATCCCAATTATAATTCTTTCGCCATTTACAGAACGGCGCTGCACAACGTGGATGCATGATTATATAGTGAGGTAACTTATGCAGGATTACCTGGAACCAAATGAAGAACAGTATCTGCCCCTGCGCGAATCGGTTTTCAATACACTGCGCAAGGCTATTCTGACGGGCGAATTAAAGCCGGGAGAGCGTCTGATGGAGATCCATCTGGCCAATAAGCTGGGTGTTTCCAGAACGCCGATCCGGGAGGCAATCCGAAAGCTGGAACTGGAAGGACTGGTAAAGATCATTCCCAGGAGCGGTGCCCAGGTGGCGCAGATCTCCGAGCAGGATCTAAAGGATGTGCTGGAGATCCGCCGTTCCCTGGACGGTCTCTGCGCCAGACTGGCCAGTGAACGCATTACGCCGGAGGAAAAGGAAAAACTGCGGCATAACTGCGAGAAGTTTGAGCAGATGACAAAGAGCGGGGATCAGGTGGGCGTAGCCAGCGCCGACGTGGATTTTCACGACGTCATCTCCGAGGCTGCCAAAAACAGGCGTCTGCTCCAGATCCTGAACAGCCTGGCAGATCAGATGTATCGCTACCGCTTTGAGTATATCAAGGACGACCTGCGCTATCAGCAGCTGGTGAAGGAACACTACGAGATCTGTGATGCCATCATCAAAGGAGACGGGGAGGCGGCAGCGGAGGCCGCCAAGGTGCACATCGATCACCAGGAGGAGTCCATCCTCCGGCAGCTCCGGTTATCAAAGGACCTGAAACGACAGGAAAGGAAGTAAGCGGTCATGGACACAAAGAAAAGGGCATCGGCACCCATCGGTGTCTTCGATTCCGGTGTGGGAGGACTGACGGTGGCCAGAGAGATCATGCGTCAGATGCCCAATGAGAGAATCGTCTATTTCGGAGATACAGCCCGGGTTCCCTACGGAAGCAAGTCCGGCGAGACCATCCTGAAATATTCCCAGCAGATCGTCCGGTTCCTG
>CAVKQI010000135.1:0-4663 GCA_963658405.1 bacterium
GTATTTATCCGTTGAATTTTTCGTATTCTTCTATTTTTTATATTATGGTAAAGTCCTAAAGATCCGAGTTACATTCCTGTAAAAAGCAAAGAAATGCTTAGCGAGCTGTGGCGCTTCTGACAATATCAAATGCTGCTGCCCCCAAAATCACCTTATGACTTTGCATATTTTAGTTTTCTTTTGAGGTATGATACTGCATAAGCAATCATTCCCGATACCATACAAGTCAGAACGATATTAAGAGCGGAGCTATGTATCTCCAATCTCTGCGTAAACCATTCGCATGCCCTGCTTACAAATAAATACTGATGTATGACCATGATAAACAGAGAGTTTCGCCCATAAAAACACAGTATCTGCTTTGCGATTACCGTCTTTTCTGTCATCATCGATAATACGACAACGAGCAAACAGCCGGAAAGTGAAGAAATGAATGTAAGAATTGGATTTCCCATTTGCAGGACGCGTATATCTATGGCCTCATTTTTTAATACACAAAATGCCATAAGAACTGCGCATATCAATACACAGCACCACAGATTCCATCGACGGCAATTTCGCAGCATTGGATAGGCTGTTAAGCGAAATAAACTCCCCGCAATCACAAAGCACATCATACTAAGAGCTCGAAGGACGGTAACAAGCGGGTAATATACAGCTAATCTGACAGTGCTTTCAGACATTACTTCTATCGATAAGTAATTCCCCATCAAAGATTGGCGTTTTTCCATCTCGTGCAGTAGATTTATGCGAATAAAAAGATCAAACAAAATAAAGACGGCGGAATATCCTATATACCTTCGCCATAATTTTCTTTGTTTTCCTATTGCCTCCCTGCATGATACGCAGTTCTAATCCTGCCTTAAAAAGAAACCGGAAAGAAAAAAGAACAATGGCATATGAAAGGAATATATCAAAACATGCAGGCCGGCAGCCACCGGCAGCAAGTGCCCCGTCACCACCAGAATGATCCCTATCCCCTTCGCTATATCAATAAAATCCAATCTTTTTGATTCTGACATCTTTCTCCCGCCCTGCCGGTTATCTGCATATGATCTTATGCCGCATTTCTTTGTGGCTGACACCTTTTATGACACCTTTTAGACATACTGCACGTCCGCATTCCTCTATATCCTGCCAGCTATCATCAACAGCCGCATGGAAATCTCCGACGGCAGACTCGGGCGCCAGGGGCGCGGGTAAAATATCTTCCACAGCTGGGTAGAGACCGAAAGGTGCTCCCTGCCGAATTTTTCTGCTGTTTTTCTCTTTGCAGGCGGCAGTTCATCCCCAAGCTTTTCATAGAATTCTCTGTTTCGGATCCGCAAGTTGCTTTCCTTCGTCAGTGTAGCCAGAAACCACTCCACCTGTTTGCGGGGGGAGGAATAGCTGACATTGCTGCTGGTCACCCGGTGCAGCGCCGATACGTGATGATCTACATGCACCTCTCCCATTCCCAGGGCGATGACACCGGCCGCCCAGTCATGGGCATCTATTTTGCCTCCATCGCACCGCAGCATCAGCTTTCTGCAGCGGTCATTGATCACCATGGACATACCTGCACCAAAGCAGCCTGTCATCATCCTGGCAAAGGTAACTTCCTCTTTTTGAGGACTTCGTATGCCGATAGACACCTCGTTTTCATCAATGCCCTCCCAGAGACTGTAATATAGTAATGCTTTTCTGCTGCCCTTTATATCTTTTATATCCTGTGTGTCTTTTTTATCATTTATTTTACAGGCAGATGCACTGTCCGTTTTTTGGTGCTGTTTGGCGTTCGTTTCGTCCTTTTCCTTTGCCTGCAGCCACCTGACGGCCCGCTGTAATTTTTCCGGTTTCCAGATATCATCCTGGTCGCTGAACGCATAATATCCATCCTCGCCGCAGGCTGCCAAGGCCATGTAGAAACTTCTGCAAAAGCCCACGTTTTCTCCGTAAATGACCTGTATGCGGCTGTCTGCTACGCAGTATTCCTCCAGGATCTTTCCTGTCTGATCTGTCGAGCCGTCATCCCGGATCACCAGTTTCCAGTTCTGCCAGGTCTGGGCCAGAATAGAGTCGATCTGCTGACGGATCACTTTTTCCCCGTTATAGGAAGACATGACAATATAGACTAACGGAGCTGCTCCCTCCTTCATTTCCTTTTATCCTTTCTATGCTGCCATCTTAGTAGTCTCAGCTGCCCCAACGATTTATTTTGCCGTGCAATACGTAAAGGGTAATGGCTCCTTTATGGGCCAGGGGCAGATCAACCTGCCAAAGCATCCGCCGCCAGTTCCTGCTCATTCTGGCAAAATCAGCTCCCATCAGCGCACTCGCATAAGCATCAAAGTCCTTTTTTACCGCTGCCGGAGCCTTTCGATAGATCACATAATAAAAGTGCGCCAGTACCTTTAAGATGCCCACGTCATAATAAGCCTGACTGTTCAAAATCCCTTCCTGCTTTATCCGCTCTGCCATCTGCCGGAAGGATTGCTGCGGAAAATAAAAGGGGACCTTCTCCCGGCTGTGCATGGCAGAATCCGTGCGCTGAACATACAGATAAAGAGGCTCCGGAACGCAGGCAATGGATGCAGCCATGGCATTGGCATAGGTCGCAATAGGCAGATCCTCCGCCCGTGCTCCCGGCTCTTTGCAAAAGGCCAGCTGATGAGAGATCCAAAAGTCACGGGTATAGAGCCTGGCGCCTGCCGACGTGATCCGGTAGGCCCACTCTTCCCGTTTTCCTTGTTCATAAAAGGATGGCACGAGATCCGAAAGAAAGCTCCCGTCCTCCCGGATCATCCGATACCCGCAGAATACCATCTGCGCCTTTGTGTGCTCCGCAGCCGTCACCATTTTCTCGATACAGTCTCCGGTCAGCCTGTCATCACCGTCTACGAAGCAAAAAAATTCTCCCTTTGCCACAGCAATCCCGGCATTCCGCGCTGCTGCTACGCCCTGATTAACCTGGGACAGCAGATGCACCCGGCCGTCTGTACGCTGCAGCTGCCGGATCTTCTCCTTTGTTCTGTCTGTGCTGCCGTCGTCGACTGCAATCACTTCTATATCCCGATAGTTCTGCTCCAGGAGGGAAGAAAGGCAGGCTTCTATGTAGTTTTCTACATTGTAAGCAGGTACAATGATTGAAACCAGCTTCTGTGACTGCAACATACTATTCCCCATTCCGCAGGCAAGTTTTCTAAAAGGAAAACCATCCGGCATTCTCTTTCAGCCTTCTATCTCCTTACCCCATAGCTTATTCGACGAATGATGATCGCCAGGGTCACTTTGATCATATAATAGATAGATCTGGGTACATTGATAGAGCTCTCACCGCCGATCCTCTCCTTCATCATCACCGGTACTTCCTTTACTTTTCCCCGGTTCATAAAGGCCGTGACGATGGCCTCCGGCTCCGGGTAATCGGAGGAATAATCCTCCGCATAGATCTTGATGAAGCGGCGATTAGCGGCGCGAAATCCGCTGGTCACATCCTTTACCCTACCGCCGGTGCACAGCTGTATCAGCCTGCTGAGAAAACGAATTCCCATACGGCGAAGACCTGTAGACTGAAAGCCATTGCCCTCCAGAAAGCGAGAGCCGATCACGACCTCCGCCTCTCCCCTTGCAATTGGGGCGATCACATCCGGAATATAGCGTACATCATGCTGTCCGTCACCATCTATCTGCACAGCCACATCATAATGATACTTGGCAGCATACTTATACCCCGTCTGCACTGCCCCGCCGATTCCCAGGTTGATAGGGAGATTCAGGACAGGATAGCCATTCTTTCGGCAGACAGTCCTCGTTTTATCGGTAGAGCCGTCATTGATCACCACATAGTCACACCAGGGACATTTGCTTTTTAATTCTTCTATGACATAACCGATATTCTGGGCCTCATTATATGCCGGTATGATGACCAGTATTTTAGTCTTTACTTTTTCTGTATCCGTTTTTCTGTTCTCCACTTGGTTCCTTCCGGATCATCCCGATTTGCGCCGTCTCTTTTAGATTTCGTGTTCTCTCTTCAGGATCCCTGTTCTCATACCTTCGTCTGCGCATTGCATCTCTACGGCATTGAGCTTATTGTCCATGATCGCCAGCTCCTGTGCCAGTTCCTTGATCTTTCTCATCTGCTTGGAGACAATGGACGTAAGTGCCATGCACAGCACCAGCAGAAAACCGATACAAAGAAGGAACAGGCCGTTCATGGTGGAAATGATTCCGAAGATATGCAACACCGATGTAAAGAGCTCCGGGAAAATGATCAAGAGCACCATCCCCACACCGGCAAACAACCACATCAGGGTATATCGTAACTCAATGGTCTTGTTCTTCAGAAAGACAAGAATCAATGAGAAATAAAAGATCATGACAATCGCCAGCGTAAGCCGCAGGGTCGAAGAAATCATCTCTGTCTCCTCCTTCTATCGTCAGTAAATCTCCAGTGCATGCTCATAGCATTGCTAATCACTCTTCACAATAGAAACCGTGCATTTTAAATTCACTGCCATCACTTCCATCATAGCACTGGATGCCGCCCCAAACTCCAACACCGCACTTCCCGACCTGTTCCGCGCAAGAATCTTATTATGCGACATCTCCTGATTAGCACTTACTCTTTTTACATACCGGTATGTTGCATAATTCTCGGTCATCGAGAACTGCCTACATC
>CAVKQI010000136.1:0-4502 GCA_963658405.1 bacterium
ATGATTGCATAACATTACCGGCGTACCCAGATTCTGGGGACGCCGGTAATGTGGTAATAAGAGAAAAAAGTCATAACTAACCAGGCTCCGATCGGACACGAGCCACTTTTATTTTCAAAGGAGGATTTTCACTATGGCATACGTAATCAGCGATTCCTGCATCAGCTGTGGTTCCTGCGCAGCACAGTGCCCCGTAAACGCAATTTCTCAGGGCGATTCTCAGTTCGAGATCGACGCTGCAAGCTGCATCGACTGCGGTTCCTGCGCAGCACAGTGTCCTGTAGGCGCTATCGCTCAGGGCTGATAGGCGTTCTGACAGAGCAGGGAGGCCAGAGCCGTCCCCGCGCGCAATACAAAGAGAGAGAAAGAGCAGTTATTTCACCGGAAATAACCGCTCTTTTTTTGTTGCTCCATGCGTGGTATACTTAAATGTCTACAGGCTCTGTAGATAACTAGCTGCAGAAAGGAGTACATCCCTGAAGCCATGAATAATCGAGTGAAAATGAAAGGACGCCTGGCCAATTATTTCAATGCACCGGTACGTCTGGGCTTCTTTCTCATTCTGGTAAATCTGCTGATTTACATTACAGATCTGACAGCAGGCATCATTCTCTCCTGCTTTGTAGCAGTCTATTACGCCATCGTGCTTTCCATGTACATGAATAACCGGGCCATGCTGATGAACGAGCTGGTGAGCTTTGCCACGGAGTACGGGCAGATCCAGCGAAAGCTGCTGCGGGACCTGGCGCTGCCTTATGCGATACTGGACGATGCGGGGAGAGTCATATGGACCAACGCGGCTTTTGAGCGGATCGTCCACAGAGAGAAGGGATACCGCAAATCCATCTCCACGATTTTCCCCTCTCTGACCAAGGAAGTCCTTCCCACCGATGAGTCGGACGTCAAGCTCCAGATCGACTACGAGAGCAGCAATTACATGGTCCACATGAAAAAGATCCCGCTGGATGAGATGGCGAAAAACAGCGACATTATCGATGCCACGGGCTACAACAGCTACCTGATCGCGCTGTATCTTTTCGATGACACCGCCGTGCGGCTGGCTATCCAGGAGGTGGACGACCAGAGCGTGGTGATCGGCTTTATCTACATGGACAATTACGAGGAGGCCCTGGACAGCGTAGAGGATGTGCGGCGCTCTCTGCTGATCGCGCTGATCGACCGAAAGGTCAATAAGTACATTTCCTCCTGCGACGGCATCTGCAGCAAGATCGAAAAGGACAAATACCTGATCCTCCTGCGAAAGAAGTCACTGCGGGCCCTGCAGGAAGAGCGCTTCGAGCTGCTCTCCGAGGTCAAGACCGTAAATATCGGCAACGAAATGGCCATCACGCTGAGTATCGGCATCGGTCTGGACGGCCTGACCTATGCGCAGAATTATGAGTTCGCCAGAAATGCCATCGACCTGGCCCTGGGCCGCGGCGGCGATCAGGCGGTAGTCAAGACCCCGGAGAATATCACCTACTACGGCGGAAAGAGCCAGCAGGTGGAAAAGAGTACCCGCGTCAAGGCGAGAGTAAAGGCCCAGGCCCTCAAGGAGATCATCTCCGGCAAGGATTCGGTCTATATCATGGGACATCGGCTCGGAGACGTGGACTGCTTCGGTGCTGCGGTGGGTATTTACCGCATCACCAGGACCATGAACCGGGAGGCGCATATCGTGCTGAACGAGGTGACGACCTCCATTCAGCCGGTGCTGGAGCTCTTCCAGAATAATGAGGAATATCCGGAGGATCTGTTCTATACCAGTCAGCAGGCCATCGAGCATGTCTCGGACAATGCGGCGCTGGTGGTGGTGGATGTCAATAAGCCCAGCATCACAGAGTGTCCGGAGCTGCTGCGTCTGTGCAAATCCATCGTGGTGCTGGATCACCACCGGCAGGGCTCAGAGGTCATCGAAAATGCCACTCTCTCCTACGTGGAGGCCTATGCCTCTTCCGCCTGCGAGATGGTCTCGGAGATCCTGCAGTATACCGGAGAGGATATTAAGATCCGGGCCGAGGAAGCGGATGCCATGTATGCCGGCATCGTCGTGGATACCAATAACTTTGTGAGCAAGACCGGCGTGCGCACCTTTGAGGCGGCGGCATTCCTGCGGCGAAACGGCGCCGACGTCACCCGGGTCCGCAAGCTTTTCCGGGAAAATGCGGCGGAGTACAAGGCAAAGGCCGATGCCGTCTCCCAGGCAGAGATCTACCGAGGATCCTATGCCATTTCCACCTGTACCAACCAGGATATCCAGAGCCCCACAGTGGTGGGCGCCCAGGCGGCCAATGAGCTGCTGAACATCAAGGGCGTAAAGGCCAGCTTTATCCTGACGGAATATCAGAATCAGATTTTTATCAGTGCCCGTTCCATTGACGAAGTCAATGTGCAGGTCATCATGGAGCATTTAGGCGGCGGCGGCCACATGAATATCGCCGGCTGTCAGATGGATGATGTCTCTGTGGCAGAGGCCATCGGCGTACTGAAGCACACCATCGATACCATGATCGAGGAAGGAGAATTAACATGAAGGTAATCTTACTGGCAGATGTAAAGGCCCTGGGAAAAAAGGGTGATGTGGTGGAGGTCAGCGACGGCTATGCACGGAACATGCTGCTGCCGAAGAAGCTGGGCGTAGAGGCCACAGACAAAAACAAGAATGACTTAAAGCTCCAGAAGGCACACGAGGAAAAGGTGGCTGCCCAGAAGCTGGCAGAGGCAGAGGCTATGGCTGCAGATCTTGATAAGATCAGCATCACCGTCACCATGAAAAAGGGTGAGGGTGATAAGGTATTCGGTTCTGTTTCCTCCAAGGAAATCGCACAGGCTGCCAAGGATCAGCACGGCGTAGAGCTGGACAAGAAGAAGATCCAGTTAGAGGAGCCCATCAAGAGCTTCGGCGCATTCGAGGTGCCGATCAAGCTCCACACCAAGGTGACCGGCAAGCTGCACGTGGTGGTAAAAGAGAAATAGAGCAGAAAGGTAAAAATATAAAAAGGCAGAGAAGGAAATTTATCATTTCCTTCTCTGCCTTTTTTCATCCGTGTGCACTGGGCCGGGATCACTTGCGGTGTTTCCATCGCAAGCCTGATTCCGCAGAAAGCGCTGCACAGATAGGTTTTGCTTAGTAGGGCTGCTGCACCGGGCCGGCCAGGTTGGCGAACTTGGTCAGCTGCGGCTGCCAGCTTAATTCTACGGTGCCGATGGGGCCGTTTCGCTGCTTGGCAATGATGATCTCCGCCACGCCCTTTTTCTCCGAATCCGGATGATAGTAGTCATCGCGGTAGATGAACATAACGACATCCGCATCCTGCTCGATGGCGCCGGATTCACGCAGGTCAGAGAGCATAGGCCGGTGATCGGTACGGGACTCCACGGCACGGGAGAGCTGGGAGAGGGCGATGATGGGCACGTTCAGCTCTCTGGCAATGGATTTCAGAGAGCGGGAGATCTCGGAGACTTCCTGCTGTCTGGAATCGCTGCTCTTGCCGCCGCTGCCGCTCATGAGCTGGATATAGTCGATCATGATCATGTCCAGGCCGAATTCCAGCTTGTACTTTCTGCACTTGGTGCGCAGTTCGGATACGGTGATGGCGGGGGTATCGTCGATGATCAGCTTACTCTGGCCGATGTTGCCGGCGCTTTCGATCAGATCACCCCACTCCTGGTCGCTTAAGTCGCCGGTGCGAAGCTTCTGGGCATCCACGTGGGATTCCATGGCAAAGAGTCGGTTGGTCAGCTGCTCCTTGCTCATTTCCAGAGAAAAGATGGCGACGCATCGATTCTCCCGGAAGGCGGCGTGCTCGGCGATATTCAGGGCAAAGGCGGTCTTTCCCATGGAAGGACGGGCAGCCACCAGGATGAAATCTGCAGGCTGCAGGCCGGCGGTGCGGTTGTCCAGGTCCGTAAAGCCGGTGGACACGCCGGTGACATTGCCCTTCATGCGGGAGGCCTCCTCGATCTTGCTCATGGCATTGAGCACGATCTGACGGATCGGCACAAAGTCAGAGATGTTTCGTTTCTGGGCCAGGGCGAAGACCTTTCGCTCCGCCTCATCCAGAATAGTGGCGATGTCCTCTTTTTCCATGTAGCAGGTATTGGCGATCTCTTCATTGACCCGGATCATCCGGCGCAGCATGGATTTGTTGGCTACGATCTCCGCATAAGTCTTTACATTGGCGGAGGTGGGGACCTGAGAGACCACCTGGGCGATGAATTCGGTACTGTAGGATTCCGGCGGCAGGTTTTTCTCCCGGAGCTTGCTCTGGAGGGTCACCGGATCTACGGCCATATCATTCTGGAATAATTCCAGGATGGCACTGAAAACCGTGCCGTACTGTCTGGAATAAAAATCTTCCTGAGTCAGGATCTCCCCGGCAGTCTGAATCGCCTCCCGGTCCATGATCATGGAACCGATGACAGACTGCTCTGCGTCCAGGTCGTGGGGCATTACCCTTCGGATTACTTCTTCTTCAGCCATATGTGTGTCTTCCTTTTGT
>CAVKQI010000137.1:0-4475 GCA_963658405.1 bacterium
AAGGGGGTTCTTTCAATGTGAGATAAAAAATAAATAGGAAGTATGCGGGAAATTTGCCGTCCGGACGCCGGTCGAGGGAGCGGGTCCTGTCGGCGATGTCCGCTTGGGGACGCCTCTCGGCTCAGAGGCTCGTGCCTAGCAGTACTAAGTTCGCAAAGGACGCGAACTAAGTACTGAGGCGTCGCCATGCCCCTGCGCCGGACATCATCCGCCACCCGCTCCCTCGGCCGGCTGTTCTGTGAATAATAGCGCCTGTGCGATAAAGAAAATGATAGACTGTACGAAAAGTACATAAATGATATATACTTTACGAACGGGTTTTTTTATGCCTTGTATCCGGCAGCCGGAAATCGCAGAATCCGCTGCCGTTTTGCAGTATAGCTGCATAGAAAAGGAGAATACTACCATGCACATGGCAGATGCACTGCTTTCCCCCGGGGTGGGAGGCATTATGTACGGCGCGAGCGCCGCAGGACTGGCCTGGTCGGCCTATAAACTGAAAAAGGAAGGCATGCAGGAGCAAAAGCTCCCTCTGATGGCTGTCTCCGGCGCTTTTGTCTTTGCAGCCCAGATGATCAATTTCAGCATTCCCGGGACGGGATCCAGCGGTCATATCGGCGGCGGTATCCTTTTGGCGGGGCTGCTGGGGGGAACGGCGGCTCTGCCGGTGATCGCGGCAGTGCTGCTGATCCAGTGCCTGTTTTTTGCAGACGGCGGCTTACTGGCCTATGGGGCCAATCTCTTTAATATGGGCGTGATCCCCTGTCTGTTCATCTGGCAGGTGATTTACAGAAACATCCTGGATAGGAAGATCACGCCCAGACGGATCTGGATCGCCAGCCTTTTATCCGCTGTATTCAGCCTGCAGCTGGGAGCCTTCGGCGTAGTGCTGGAGACGCTGGCCTCCGGTGTGACAGAGCTGCCCTTCTTTACCTTTATCGGACTGATGCAGCCGATCCATCTGGCCATCGGCATTGTAGAAGGATGCATTACAGCGGCAGTGCTCAGCTTTGTCTGGCAGATGCGACCCCAGCTTCTGGAAGAAGCGTTGTTACTGGATCATACCTGTGAAAGGTATGGCAGAGACAGCGCCGATGACAGCAACAGCGACGGGGCAGCGTCAGCATCCTCATGCACTGCAATGGCAGGAGCAGAAGAAAACGGAGACAGCAGCAGAGAAAAGAATACAGAAAAGAATGGAGAAAAAAAGATTTTCTCTCTTAAAAAAGTCACCCTGGTATTGGCACTGCTGGCCGTGGTCACAGGCGGCGTCCTGTCTTTTTATGCCTCTTCGGATCCGGACGGACTGGAGTGGTCTATGGAGCGCACGGCGGGAACCACAGAGCTGGAGCGGACAGACAGCGTGCATGAGACCGCCTCTCAGGTGCAGAACCAGACAGCGATCATGGCAGACTATGACTACGAAGACGGCCAGGGAAAAGGCACCGGCACAGCCGGCGTCCTGGGCGCAGGCCTGACCTGTGCGCTGGTACTGGTGGCCGGCGGCATCGCTGCAGGGATCTCGAAGAGAAACATAAAAAGATAAGCTGGAAGGAAGTGCACAGCAAAATGCAGTATAGAAAGATCAGACAGAAGGTATAGCGTGAGTGATATCCGGAGCAAACTGAATATGTTATATTCTCTGGAGCAGCTGGCAGAGGGAGAGAGCGTGGTCCACAGACGCCATCCCATGGCCAAGCTCCTGGTCACACTGGTCTATCTGCTCTGCGTGGCCTCCTGTCCCAGGGACGCCCTGTACCTCCTGCTTCCCTTTTTATTCTATCCGGTGCTGGTGATGAGCGCGGCGCAGATCCCATGGAGCATGATCCTGAAGAGGACGGCCGCAGCCCTTCCCTTCTGCCTTTTTGCCGGCATCAGCAACCTGATCCTGGACAGAGAAGTGGTGGACTATCTGGGACAGATCCCTGTGACCGCCGGCTTCGTCTCCTTCGCAGCGCTGCTCCTTCGCACCTGCCTGTGTGTCAGCGCCGTGCTGATCCTGGCTGCCGTGACTCCTTTTACAAAGATCACCCTCCAGCTTCGCCGCCTCCATGTACCCGCCTTTATGGTGATGCTCCTGGAGATGATCTATCGATACATCAGTGTCCTGGCCCAGGAGGCAGCCACCATGGTGACCGCCTACCGCCTCCGCAGCAACGGCAGCAAATGGCCGACTGTCAGAGATTTCGGCTCCTTTGTGGGACAGCTCCTTTTGCGCAGCACAGACAGAGCCGAGAGAATCTGGCAGGCCATGCAGTGCCGCTGCTTTTCCCTGCACAGCCTGCCGGCAGAGCAGGAGAGCTGGAACCGGGGAGATATCCTCTTTGTGATAGTCGGTTGCGGCTCGTCTATCGCTTTTCGGATATGGAACTTTACAGCATGGCTGGGAGGCCTGTTTTTCTGACTTAGAGTTCATACATTCTTGCGTAGGCATGCGTTTGAAAAAAGATTGAACCTTGCTGGCATTGATATGTATATTAGTTGTTTTTTCAAAGTGTAATGCTATGGGACGACGCAGAATGGCTCACATCCGTTGCACCGAGTGCCAGTTTTGCTTAGGTCCGCGTCGAAGACGGAAGATGGTATATGCCGCGCTTTCAGAAGCGCGGCATATAGGCCCGCTGTGTTTGAGCAGACCCGCATCAGCGGGGATGCGAGTTAAGGGCCGGCCATCCGCAGGCGAGAGGCGAACCTTAGCAAAACGGCGCAAGGTGCTCCGGATGCGAGCCATCTGCGCTGCCTCGAAGCATGACCGGGAGGTCATATGAAAAACGAAGATAAGAAGAACACATTCTTATCCAATGAGGATGCCATCATCCGCATAAAAAATTGGACAGTCACCTACCCGGACGGCACCACCGCCATCGACAGCCTCACCGCAGACATACACGAAGGCGAACACGTAGCCCTCATCGGTGCCAACGGCGCTGGCAAAAGCACCCTGCTCCTGTCCATGGTGGGCGTACTGCCCGGAAAAGGCAGCATACAGATCGACGGCACAGACCTCCGAAAAGAAAACCTCCGGGAAATCCGCAGAAAAACAGGCGTGGTATTCCAGAACCCCGACGACCAGCTCTTTCTCCCCACCGTTTACGATAACATCGCCTTCGGTCCGAGAAACTTAGGCCTGGATGAGACCACCGTGCGATGCCGCGTGGAGGACAGACTGAAACTGCTGCAGATAGAGCACCTCCGGGATAAGGCAGCCATGAAACTCTCCGGCGGAGAAAAGCGCATGGCGGCCATGGCTACCGTTCTGGCCATGAAACCATCCGTGATGCTCTTTGATGAGCCCACAGCCTTCCTGGATCCCAAAGCCAGACGCAACCTGATCCGCGTACTGCAAAAACTTCCTCACACCATGCTGATCGCCACCCACGATCTGACCTTTGCCGAGCAGGTATGCGCCCGTAGCATCCTGTTAAAAAAAGGACGAATCCTGACAGAAGGAGTATCCGGAGAGCTGCTTTATGATACAGCCAGGATGGAAGAAGCAGACGTGGAGGCCATCGGCGTATAGAAAGAATCAGAAAGAAGTACCATGCTCCCGGCGGTAGGCCCGGGGCGTCAGACCGTAATACCGGTGAAAGGCAGCGGAGAAATGCTCCGCCGAGGAAAAGCCGAGCTGTTCACCGATCACGGAAATACTCTCACCGGAAGAGCGCAGAAGCGCCGCGGCCGCAGACATGCGGGCCGCGTTTTTTTTCTGCTGAAAGCTCTGACCGTATTGCTCCCGCAGCAGCCGCTGGGTCTGGCGGCAGGAGAGGCCTAACCTGTCAGAGAGCATGGGCAGCGTCAGAGTGGCATAGTCATACAGAAAGCACTCCTCCAGGAGCAGGGACTGCCTGGTGCGCAGATCCAGAGGAGAGGGAATGGCCGTAATGCTGCCGGCTTCGGCGTCTGGTGAGGAGGCAGCGGAGGCGTAATGGAGAGAGGAGTTCCTGCCGGAGGCAGTTTTCTGCATAATCTGCATTTGGACTTTCTGACTATTACAGTCAGCAGCCTCGTAATTGCGCACCATACACACAATGCACTGCTGCAGGAGGCTGCGCACCTCAATGGCAAAGCCCGTCCTGTGTGCAGAGAGCTCCTCAAAGAGCCTTTGCAGCAGGAGCTCCAATTGCTGGCAATCTTCTCCGATCCACAGCTGCCTGGCGAGAAAGCGGGAGACGATGGTATTGGCTCTTTTTTCCCGCTGGGTGATATGGAAATAGATGCAGTATTCTGCCATGGGATCCTCCGGATCCGTGAACTGCTCGTGCAGGATGCCGGGCCCGGTGACATAGAGCGAGCCGGCCTGCAGGGGAAAATGACTGCCGCTTAGATAGACCTCACCCTTCCCATAGGGAATATAGTGGATTTCAAAGCTGCCCTCGGTATGGGAGTGGGCAGGGACAGGTCGTTTAAACTGCTCAAAGACGATGTTCAGGGCGCAGATGGTATAGCCCTCCAAGGAGAAGGAAAAGTCCAGGTTG
>CAVKQI010000138.1:0-4428 GCA_963658405.1 bacterium
CTGTGCCGCAACCTTACTGCCGCAGTCCCATAATCTCTCCTACAAGATAAAGAGATCCCGCTATAAATACCTGATCCTTCGGCCCTTTCAGCGCCAAAGCTGTCTGTAAGGCCTCTGCGGTATCACCACAGATCCGGATCTGCAGTCCGTCTTCGTTCTCACAGCTTCGCTCTTCCGGATCCGCACCGCCAAGCAATTTTTCCAGCTCCTGCCCGTTCAATCCTCTTGCCGTCTCCAGGGGTGCTGCCACCCATATGGAGAAAAGTCCCGACTTTCGGATCATCTCTGCCATTTTGTCATAAGCCTTATCTCTTACAACAGAAAAAAGAAGGATTCTTCTTCCTTCCTGTTCTGCAGGCATCGCTGCAACAGTACTCAGCAGCGCTCTTATGCCGTCCTCATTATGGGCTCCGTCCAGCCAGACGCCAGGCTTCCATTCCTCCATGCGCCCCGGCCAGAATGCCCTGTCAAGCCCCTCCCGGATCGCCGACGGTGTGATCCTCTCATCCGTTCTCATCAAAAGCCCTGCACCGCAGGCTGCAAGTGCTGCATTTTCCGCTTCATAAAGCGCGGTCTGGGGCAGCTGTGCCTGCACCCGGAGAGCGTCCTTTGGGGCCTGACTATTATTATGATAGTCGTAGGAAAATGAAAAAGCAACGACTTTGTTTTTTAACAATTCTCCGGTATAATCCGTGTTTTTGATCGTAAAGACGTCTGCACCTGTCGCGGCCGCCTGCTCTCTGATCACCCTTGCGGCCTCTGCCGGATCATCCAGACAGACCACCGGCACATCCCGCCGCAGAATTCCTGCCTTTTCGCCGGCAATCTTCTCTACGGTATCTCCCAGATATTCCACGTGGTCCAGGCCTATGCGGGTGATCACGGTCAGGGCCTTTTCTCTCACCACATTGGTGGCATCCAGTCTGCCGCCCAGGCCCGTCTCCAGAATGACATAGTCGGGCCTTTGCTCTTTAAACCAGAGCATGGCCATGTGAAAGAGCACCTCAAAAAAGGTGGGATAGACCGCATCCTTTTCTTTTGACTCTCCGGCTGCTGCCAATTTCTCTGCCGTCTCTTCTACTTTTAAAAAACAGGAGAGGAAATCCTCTTCGGAGATCATCTCTCCGTTTACCTGCATCCGCTCCCGGATGGAGACCAGGTGGGGAGAAGTAAAAAGACCCACACGGCAGCCGGCTGCCTGCAGGATATGGGCCAGGTCGTTGCAGACACTGCCCTTTCCGTTGGTCCCGGCCACATGCAGGATCCTCATGCCCTCATCCGGCGCACCCATAGCGTCCAGAAAAGCCCGGGTGTCGGCCGGGCTGTGTTTTCTGGTAAATTTTGGAGTTTCGTTGATCTTCTGTACTGCTTCCTGATATGTCATGTTTTCCTTTGTTTCTGTGTGATAAAGTTCACACATCCCGAGGAGAATTGATGACATTTACGTCATCAGTTCAGGTTTTAAAGGAATGCCTGATGGCATTCCTTTAAAGCTTATCCGCGCAGCTGGGAAAGTCTTTCCTGCACGCCGGCCATAAGCTGCTCGTACTTCTGCAGCTTTTCCTTCTCCTCGTCGATCTTGCTCTGGGGTGCCTTGGAGAGGAAACGCTCATTGGAGAGCATACCCTTGCTGCGCTGCAGCTCTCCTGCCAGTCGCTTTTCTTCCTTTTCCAGACGGGCGATCTCTGCCTGAATGTCCACCAGATCGGAAAGCGGGATATAGAGGGTGGCATTAGGGATCACCACGGAAACCGCATCCTCTGCGATGCCCGTCCTGTCCTTCTGCAGGATCACCTCGGAAGCGGAAGCCAGAGAAGCAAAGAACAGTCTGCCTTCCTCAAAGATCTGCAGCATCTCCTCCTGGTCGCTGACCACATAGACGCTGGCCTTCTTGGAAGGTGCCACGTTCATCTGGGTGCGCACGTTACGGATGCCTCTGACCGCTTCCTTCATGATCTCGATGGACTTCTCCTGTACCGGGAAGTGATATTCCTCTTTGTATACCGGCCAGTCGGAGATCATGATGGACTCTTCCTTGCTCTGGATGGTATCAAAGATCTCTTCTGTGATGAAAGGCATGTAAGGATGCAGCAGCTTTAAAGCACCGATGAGCACGGTCTGCAGTGTCCACACAGCCGCATCTCTGCTCTCCTTGATGCCGGCTTCCTTTGCCGTCTCCTCGCTCTTTGCACGGTAGAGTCTGGGCTTTACCATTTCAATGTACCAGTCGCAGAACTCATCCCAGAGGAAGTCATATACCTTCTGGACAGCGATGCCCAGCTCATATTTTTCCATATTGTCGGTGACTTCCTTCACCACGTCGTTAAAGCGGGAAAGGATCCACTGATCGGCAGGCTCCAAGTTCTTCGGCATCTCCGGAGAAGCTTCCTCATTCTCCTCCATGTTCATCATGATGAAACGGGATGCATTCCATACCTTGTTGGCGAAGTTGCGGCTTGCCTCCACGCGCTCTGTATAGAAACGCATGTCATTGCCCGGCGCATTGCCGGTGATCAGGGTAAGACGCAGTGCATCGGCGCCGTACTGGGCGATGATCTCCAGCGGATCGATGCCGTTGCCCAGGGATTTGCTCATCTTACGGCCCTGGGAATCCCGCACCAGACCGTGGAAAAGCACGGTCTTAAACGGCTTCTCTCCCATCTCCTCGTAGCCGGAGAAGATCATGCGGATGACCCAGAAGAAGATAATGTCGTAGCCTGTCACCAGCACGTCTGTGGGATAGAAATACTTAAGATCCTCTGTCTGCTCCGGCCATCCAAGGGTAGAGAACGGCCATAATGCAGAGGAAAACCAGGTGTCCAGGGTATCCGGATCCTGCGTAAAGTGGCTGCCGCCGCACTTCGGGCACTGGCCGGGCATGGTGGGGGATACTACGGTCTCGCCGCAGTCATCACAGTAATAAGCCGGGATGCGGTGTCCCCACCACAGCTGTCTGGAGATACACCAGTCGCGGATATTGTCCGTCCAGTTAAAGTAGGTCTTTTCCATGCGCTTGGGCACCAGACGGATCTCTCCGTCCTGCACGGCCTTTACAGCGGGCCTTATCAGGTCGTCCATCTTGACGAACCACTGCTTTTTGATCATGGGCTCTACGGTAGTGCCGCACCGGTCATGCGTGCCTACATTGTGGGAGTAATCCTCTATGCGCACCAGAAGGCCCATGGCATCCAGCTCTTCTACGATCTTTGCGCGGCATGCATAGCGGTCCATACCCTGGAACTTTCCGCCGTTTTCATTGATGGTGGCATCATCATTTAAGATATTGATCTCCGGCAGGTTGTGGCGTCTTCCCACTTCAAAGTCGTTGGGATCATGGGCAGGGGTGATCTTTACGACGCCGGTACCGAACTCTCTGTCTACATATTCATCGGCCACGATCGGGATCGCTCTTTCCACGATGGGAAGCATTACCTGACGGCCGATGAGCTTCTGATACCGCTCATCCTCCGGATGCACCGCTACCGCTGTATCGCCCAGCATGGTCTCCGGACGGGTGGTAGCGAACTCCAGAAACTCTGTGGTGCTCACAGAGCCATCCTCATTTATAAGGGGATACTTGATATGCCAGAAGTGTCCCTGCTGCTCCTCGTACTGTACCTCAGCATCGGAAATAGAGGTGCGGCAAACCGGGCACCAGTTGACGATACGGCTGCCCTTGTAGATCCAGCCTTTCTCATGCATCTTGCAGAAGACTTCGGTGACGGCCTTGCTGCAGCCCTCATCCATGGTAAAGCGCTCTCTGTCCCAGTCGCAGGATGCGCCCAGCTTTTTGAGCTGATTGATGATGCGTCCGCCGTATTCCTTCTTCCAGTCCCAGGCACGCTCTAAGAATCCCTCACGGCCCAGATCCTGCTTGGTCAGGCCTTCTTCCTTGAGCTTATTGATGATCTTGACCTCGGTGGCGATGCTGGCATGGTCTGTGCCGGGCTGCCACAGCGCATTGTAGCCCTGCATGCGCTTAAAGCGGATCAGGATATCCTGCATGGTCTCATCCAGTGCATGACCCATGTGCAGCTGACCGGTGATGTTCGGCGGCGGGATCACGATGGTAAAGGGGGTCTTTGAGTGGTCTACTTCGGCATGGAAGTATTTCTTTTCTTCCCAGTTTTTGTAAAGTCGATCCTCGATGCCCTGGGGATCATAGGTTTTGGCCAGTTCCTTACGCATTTACTTTCCTCCTGATTCTGATTGCAGCCGGCAGAACGATCGTCTGCATGACTTTGCCGTGACAGTGTCATGCATCCCTTTTCTATGCTATGGTTCTTCTGCGTATCTTCGTTGTCTTCTGCCCTGCGTTTCCTGCGCAGCAAAACGCCCTTCGCCGGAATGTTCCGGCAAAGGGCGTGAATAAACGCGGTACCACCTTTGTTCACTGAGCAGACAGTATTAGCACTTCTACACCTCTGT
>CAVKQI010000139.1:0-4423 GCA_963658405.1 bacterium
TGCTCAGATAGGCGGGCCTATCTGCCGCGCTCTGAAAGCGCGTCAGATACCATCCTCCGTCTTCGATGCGGACCTAAGCAAAACTGGCACGCGCTGCAGAGGGTGCGATCCCTTCTGCGCAGGTCCGTGGCATTACTTCTTTGACAACATCAAATTTCCTGCATTCTTTCCTTGCGATAATTATACACCCTTTTCTGCCATCGGGTATTTCTTTGTTTCTGGCCACCCGACCATTCCTCGAAACGGCGCAGATGGACCGCGTCCTCTGCATCACACGCTGCAGAGGCTGCGATCCATTCTGCCCCGTCCCGAGGCATTACGATTGTGTCAGGCCTATTCAAACTCTGCCTTCCGTTCACATATTTAACATATTTTCCTTTTAAAATATTTTCGGTTATTTTTTGCAGCCACATAAGTCTATTGCACCGACAGGCACTGTTGGTGTTAATATTAAAAACCCGACAGGCATTGCTTTTTACAGCGCAATATGCAATTTTTCTCGTTAAAGCAGCCTTTAGAAAGGAGAAGAACATGCTAACAGTCATTCTCAGCTGGCTTTATATATTTATTATCTGTTATCTGCTGGGGCTGGGTTTTTTTACCTTAGCTGCCGGTATATGCAGGCAGAAGATCGACAGGGTGCCCATCAGTCTTCTGACGGTGCTGGGGATCATGGTTTCTACGGTCCTCACGTCTTATATCAGCTGTTTTTATAAGATCGGTATGGCGGCCCACTTGCTTCTGGTCCTGCTGGCTCTTATTTCCGGAATCTATCACCGGAAGAAGCTCCTAGCCTGCTGGAAGAAGATCAGACCGGTGCTGTTTTCCTGGGAGGGATTTTTTTATTTCTGCTTTCTTTTACTGATCGCCTTTTACACGTCCCGGGGAGATTTTCACACCGATACCAATATCTATCACGCCCAGAACATCCGTATTTACGAGGAATACGGTCTGATCAGGGGCATGGGCAATCTGCAGCAGCATTTTGCCTACAACAGTTCCTATCTGGCCTTTGCTGCTGTCTTCAGCATGAAGTGGCTGCTGGGACAGTCTCTGCATACCACCACCGGTTTTCTGGAGGTTTTCTCCTGTATTTATGCCTTCTACGGTCTGAAGCGCTGGAAGAGTCATACCTCTCATCTGGCAGACGGCATCAAGCTGGCCATTCCCTTCTATGTGCTGGTGATCGCCGTGCGCAGCATGTCTCCTGCCACCGACTTCGGCGCCATGCTGCTGGCGCTCTGTCTCATGGCTGCCTGGTGTGACAATCTGGAGGCGCGCAGGGATGTTTTCCTGTATACCCTTCTCTCCATCGTCGCTGTCTTTGTGCTGACCATGAAGTTTTCCGCCTGCCTGATCATTCTGCTGGCCGTCTATCCCGGCATATGCCTTCTTAAAAAGAAGGACTGGCGGACCTTTTTCTGCAGTCTCCTCGGCGGTATTCTGGTGCTCTGCCCTTTCCTGCTCCGGAATTTCCTCATCTCCGGCTGGCTTCTCTATCCCTTTGACGCCATCGATATCTTTCAGGTGGCCTGGAAGGTACCCAGGGAATACCTGCAGAATGACGCCGCCCAGATCAAGGTCTGGGGGCGCTGTCTCTATGATGTAAATCTGCTTGACCTCTCCCCCGCCCAGTGGATTCCCACCTGGTGGGCAGGACAGGAGCGCTATGAGCAGATGTTCCTTGGCAGTGTCTGCGCCGGCACGCTGCTGCTCCTGGTGCAGGGTCTCCACGTTCTGATCCGCAGGATGCAGATCTGCTGGGAAAGGGTGATTCTGATCGCCGTGATCTATGCCACCATCCTTCTGTGGTTCTTCTCCGCTCCCTTTATCCGCTACGGGCTTGCTTTCCTTTTTGCTGTACCGGGGCTGGCGCTGGGGACGTGGTGCACCCATGAAAAGAGGGGGCTCTACAGTCTGGTATCCGGGTGTCTGGTCTTTGGCATCATCGTCTGCCTGAGTTCCTATTGGAATCAATACATCACCGACGACGGTGTATTTTTAAAGCATCATCTCTCGGATCCCTACTACATAAACCAGAAGGACTATGATCAGGGTACCATGGAAGCGGTGCAGATAAACGGAAACACGGTCTATTACAATGCCGGAGATGCCGAGATCAACAGCTACTTTACCTGTCCCGGCACCTGCTACAAGACCATGCTGGACCGGACCACTCTGATGGGAGATAAGATCACCGACGGCTTTCAGCCCGGGTAAATCATCTGGCTGCAGCACACAGCCGTGCCGGATAAGTTTCTTCTGCAGCAATACCGCCTGATATTTTTAAATATAAAACAGCAGCCGGACGATTTTTCTGTCCGGCTGCTTCTTTTTGTGCATTGATTCTCTGTTCTGTATCTTTCCTGTCGGGCTTTTCCACCGACACCGATTTTTCAGGATCGCGCCTTTATCTCTCAAATATCATCCAAGGCTTCCGACGCTCATTTCCTTTTTCTGTACCTCTATCCTCGTCAGCACACATGCACTGCGCCGGTCTGGCGGATGTTCATGATGTAGACATTTTCTTCGCCTACCACTTTGCCGATATACTGCTTATAGTCCGGTGTCTTGTCCTTGGGAACCACCGCCATGATCACGCCTGCGAAGCCGCCGCCGTGGACGCGGCAGGCGCCGTCTCCCAGTTTCTGCAAATACATCTCTGTGAGGGCCAGAACCAGGCAGATGCTCTGCTCCTTGGGATCAACCTCGGTGAAGCAGTTCTGCAGCCACTTCCAGGAGGAGTTGCCGCTGGCGGTCACGATCTCCAGGATCTTCTTGCCGTCGTGTTCGGAAACCGCCTTGTCAAAGGCCTCTACCCGCTGATTTTCGGTATAGAAGTGCAGCGCACGCATAATCGCTCTGTCATTGTGCAGCTTCTCTCTGATCACCGGCAGCTTTTCCATGAATGTCTCTAAATCGCTGTGGCAAAGTACGTCTGTCCCCAGCTCTGCGGCCACTGCCTTCATCTCCGCGGGAATGGAGGAATAAGCGGCGCTCAAATCCGCATGACCTTTTCCGGTATTGACGATCACCAGATCATAGCCGTACTCATCAAAGGAGAAGTTTCTCTTCTCGCTCTTTACACCGTCGGAGAAGTCCAGCAGGATCGTGCCGCCTGCTGCGCAGGCCATCTGATCCATCAGGCCGGATGCCTTGTTCCAATAATGATTCTCTGCATACTGACCGATCCGCGCATAAATATCGTAGGTGAGCTGTCCATCATTATAGAAGTAGTTAAAGATAGCGCAGATCAGCATCTCAAAGGAAGCAGAGCTGCTCACGCCGGCAGAAGGGATGACCTCGGTGCTCACATAGGCATCAAAACCGCCGGCCCGGTAGCCCATGGTCTGCAGGGCATCTGCCATGCCGGCCACCAGGGATACGCTTCCCTGCTCCTTCGGTACCGCTGCCAGATCGGACAGATCCACCACGATGGGCTTTGCGTATCCCTCACTGACGATGGTGATGATGTTCTTATCATTGGGCGCAGCCGCGCCGATGGTGTCCTTGTCGATGCTGCCGGCCATGATCTTGCCGCCGTTGTGGTCTACGTGATTGCCCACGATCTCTGTACGGCCGGGTGCTGTAAAGAACTCTGCATCATCTCTGTGGAACAGCTCCGCAAAATGATCTGCCAGATTCTCATAGCGCGCCAGGCTTACTGTGCTCTCTCCGTAAATTCTCTCTAAAGTCTCTTTTCCAGGAAGTTTCATTGTTTTCCTTTCTGTGCCGCTGCTTGCAGCGGCAGCGTGAGGAGAATTCCGCGAAGGCGGATTCTCCGATACGATCACGAATGATGACGTTTACGTCATCGTTCGAGTTTCAAAGAAATGCCATCAGGCATTTCTTTGAAACTTTTGCCTCTTTCTGCCGCAATTTATTGCGGCTGCACGAGGAGAATTTCGCGAAGGCGAATTCTCCGATGTGATCACGAATGATGACGTTTACGTCATCGTTCGAGTTTCAAAGAAATGCCATCGGGCATTTCTCTGAAACTTTTTCTATATTCCTCTGAACATAAACGTGAACTTCATCTGTCCGGATGCATCCAGCAGATATTCCGGCAGTGTCGCAGCACCCCAGGAGTCATCACCGCTGATACCCATCTGCCCTAAGGAGCAGCGAACCACCGTATAATGCACCTCGGGCAGCTCATAGGCATGCATGGCATTTTCCACCTCATGCGGTGTATAAGGCAGTGCCGAAAAGCTCATGTAAGGCTTCTGCGCCGCGAACAGAAGGCCTCTTCCCCTCTTGTCCGTCACGGCTGCCATCCGCACGCCGGTCTTATTGCCGCATTCCTGGGGCATCAGGTATTTCGCCATCTGCTCTGCAGCGGTGCTGTGCCACAGTCCCAACTTCGCGCCGGGCAATCTGTCTGCATAGCTGTCATCCGGTCCGTTGCCGTACCAGTGAAGCT
>CAVKQI010000140.1:0-4323 GCA_963658405.1 bacterium
TTGATGACGTATACGGCATCAATTCGCGTTTGAAGGAAATGCCATCAGGCATTTCCTTCAAACTTCCTCCAGGGCAAGTCCTTTTTCTGTCAGATAAGTCGCCGTCTCTTTTCCCACGTAGCGGAAATGCCAGGGCTCGAAGGCATAGCCGGTGACCGGCTCTTTCTCCTTCGTATAGCGCAGTATAAAGCCGTAGGAAGGCAGCAGGCGGTGGATCAGGGCGAATGTCTGCTCCTGCTGCAAAAGCTCTTCATTTTCTGTGATCCAGTGATCGCCCTGCCACAGCACGACATCCAATGCCAGTCCCGTATGATGCTCGCTGGTCCCCGGGGCGGCCGTCACCGCCAGGGCATAGTCTGCGCCGTATCGGCGGATGAAATCCTCCCGCAGTACCTGCTGGGCGCGGACGCTTCGGTAGCCGGAATCCAGGGCGATCCGTATTCCCTTTTCCTCCAGAGCATCCCGCAGTTCCAGAAAAAACCGGGCTGTCTCTCTCTCCAACTGACAGGTTTTTCCCTCAAAGTTCACCATATCCACCAGTTCTATGGAATGGGCAAAATCGTCGGTGACAGGATGAGTCTTATTGACCAGAATGCACCGCTTGTCCTTTAAATCCGGCATGGGCAGATCACCTTTCTAAGCGCAGCAGCAAGGCTGCGGTCTGTAGATACATATCGCTCATTATAGCAGCAGCGCCATACGAACAGCAATCCGTTGGTCACCAAAAGATAACGGTTTTGTATTCACACGACCTTACCGGATGAGTGGACTGCATTTACTTTTTTGTAATTATTCAGCACCCATCTCGGATTTGCCTGTAAACAGTCAATTCACATTAAAATATGGCAGGTGCTGAACAGATATACATTTTTAAGTTATACATTTTTTATATTATGTTCACGGTTTTGTCCGTATTTTTATGCAGAAGGATGGTATACTTAAGGCAGGCGCAGGAAGCTGCGCATACCCATGTTATCACACCGGAGAATTCGCCGCTGCGAACTTCTCCCTGCACTGCTGCAGACAGCTGCAGCAGAAGGAGGTAAGTAAATGCACAAGATACTTATAGATAAAAAGGTCGCTGTTTTTCTCGCTGACGGTCACGAAGAGATCGAGGCTCTGACCGTGGTGGATCTGCTGCGCAGGGCCGGCATTCCGGTCACCACAGTCTCCATCTCCGAGAGCCGCACCGTCACTTCTTCTCATCAGATCCCCATCACGGCCGATGTGCTGCTGAAGGATCTTGCTTTTGACGAATACGACATGCTGGTACTCCCCGGCGGTCTTCCGGGAACTACCCACTTAAAGGAATGCAGCGTCCTGACCGATCAGCTCACCGCCTTTGCCGCTCAGGGAAAGCCTCTGGCTGCTATCTGCGCAGCGCCCACGGTTCTGGCCGGTCTGGGTCTCTTAGAGGGCAAGCATGCCACCTGCTATCCTGCCATGGAGCCGGAAATGAAGGGTGCCATCCTGACCTATGAGCCCGCCACCACCGACGGCAAGTTCATCACCGGCCGAGGCATGGGCTGCGCCATCCCCTTCGGTCTGGCCATCGTCACCTACTATCTGGGAGAAGAGGCCGCCAATGCGCTGGCAGAATCCATTGTATACAGAAATTAACCCATTGAGGAACCGGACAGATGAATATACTTTTTTGCTTAACGCCCAAAAATGACGTTGCCTATGTCTATGACACCGACACCCTGCGGCAGTCCATCGAAAAAATGGAGCACCGCCAGTTCAGTGCCATCCCGGTCATCCGTCAATCCACCGGTCAGTATGTGGGGACGCTGACAGAAGGGGATCTGCTTCGTTTCATAAAGGATCGGTATGACCTGAGTCTGAAGGAAGCGGAGGACATTCCCATGCTGAGCATCCGCCGCAAGCGGGATTACATGCCGGTACGCATCGATGCGGATATCGAGGATCTGATCTCCTCTGCCAAGACGCAGAACTTCGTCCCTGTCGTGGACGACGGCGGCGCCTTTATCGGCATCGTCACCAGAAAGGACGTCATGCAGTTTTTGACAGAGTCCTACCAGAAGATGAAAGCATCCGTCAGAAAAGAGGACTGATCGTGGAAATAGAGCGCAAATTCACCATCCGGCAGCTGCCGGAAAATCTCAACAACTACCCCTGTCTCCTCATCGAGCAGGCCTACCTGTGCACAGATCCGGTGGTGCGGATCCGCCGCCAGGATGATACCTATTACCTGACCTATAAGGGCGCGGGCATGATGACCCGCATGGAATACAATCTCCCGCTGACCCCGGAGGCCTATGCCCATCTGCTGCCGAAGGCAGACGGCAATGTGATCACCAAGCGCCGGTACCGGATTCCCATCGACTATCCCCGGTTCCGCTCCGACTACAATCCCGCCACGGATCCCATGGCAGGCACCGCCGCCGTGGATCTGACCATCGAGCTGGATCTCTTCGGTGCTCCCTTCCAGGATCTGGTCATCGCCGAGGTGGAGTTCCCCTCGGAGGAGATGGCACTGGCCTTCATTCCGCCGGAATGGTTTAAAGAGGATGTGACCCAGGATCCCCACTACCACAATTCCTGGCTCAGTCAGTGTAAGCTCGATATTCCTCTGTAAATAATATCGGCAATCGCCGCGCAATGGCGATCAGCGTAAGCTCGATATTCCCCTGTAAATATTACCGGAGACAGATTTCCCCGCAGCGTTCCTCTCACAGGCCGCATCCGCAGGGAAAATCTCAAATACAAACACCATAAAAACAGCCGGCTTCTGTGCAGTTACTTCTTACTGCAGAGAAACCGGCTGTTTCCGTTTCATTTTATAAAATGTATCTCTTTCCCGGCCGCAGACTGTCTGCTGCTGCACCGGGGAGAGATGCAATGCATTTCGCATCATCAATGCTGATCATCAGTGCTGATCACACAGCGCCTCTGACGATCTTTTACAGTCTCCTGTACGTCTCGGCGAGCGCATACATCTTTTCTGCCAGCTCCGGGGTCGTCTGTCCCGGCAGCATCCGCCATTTCCAGTTGATGCCCATGGTGGAGGGCATGTTGATCCGGGCCTCGTCTCCGAGATTCAGGTAATCCTGCATGGGAATGATGGCCGTATCTGCCACACTCATAAAGGCGCAGCGGATAAACTCCCAGGCAGCCGTCCTTGTGCTGCGCACGTTGACGTAGCGCTTTGCAAAGGCCTTGTCCCGTCTGTTGACATGCTCATACCATCCCCGCATGGTCTCATTGTCATGGGTACCGGTATAGACCACACAGTTATTCGTATAATTGTGGGGCAGGTAATCGCTCTCTTCTCTGGAATCAAAGGCGAACTGCAGCACCTTCATGCCCGGGTATCCCGTCTTTTTCACCAGCTTTAATACGCTGGGCGTCAGAAATCCCAGATCCTCCGCGATGATATCCTGATGGCCCAGGCGCTTTTTTAATTCTGCAAAAAGGCTGTAGCCGGGTCCCGGCAGCCACTGACCGAATTCTGCTGTCTCGTCCCCGTAGGGAATGGCGTAATATTCATCAAAGGCGCGGAAATGGTCGATGCGCACCACATCATACAGGGCAAAGCAATGGGCCAGGCGGCTCATCCACCAGTCATAGCCTGTCTCCTTGTGATAGGGCCAGTTGTAAATGGGATTGCCCCAGAGCTGGCCGGTGGCGGAAAAGCCGTCCGGCGGGCAACCGGCCACTACGGTAGGATAGCCCTTCTCGTCAAAGCAGAAGAGCTCCGGATGACTCCAGGTATCGGCGCTGTCAAATGCCACGTAGATGGGAATATCGCCGATGATCCTGATCTTTTTATCGTTGGCATACTTCTTCAACGCATGCCACTGTCTGTCAAAGAAGAACTGCTGGAATTCATAAAAGCGGATCTCCTCTGCCAGCTCCTGTCTATAATGCTCCATGGCCGCCGGGCGGCGAAGGCGGATATCCTCATCCCATTCGATATAAGCCTTGCCTCCGAAGGCATTCTTTACCGCACTGTAAAGGGCATAGTCCGGCAGCCACTCCTTCTTTTCTTCTATAAACTGCTCCAGAGAAAGCCGCTCGCTGTCATAGTCATCCTGTGCCCATTTTCCTGCGGGATGCAGGGCATAGGGGCTGTTCTCATAGGCCTTTTTCAGGATGGCAAAGCGGGCGTGATAGACAGCGGCATAATCGATGCTGTCCGCCTGCTCTCCCCAGCTGCAGGCCTCCATGTCCTCTCTCTGCAGATACCCTCTCTCTATCAGATCCTCCGGATCGATGAAATAGGGATTGCCCGCATAGGTGGAAAAGGACTGATAGGGAGAATCCCCGTAGCCCGTCTGTCCTAAGGGCAGGATCTGCCAG
>CAVKQI010000141.1:0-4175 GCA_963658405.1 bacterium
CTCTGGTCACCAATCTGGCAGCGGGCATCACGCCCACGCCGCTTACGAGCGAAGAAGTGATCGAGGCCGGCAAGGCGGCAGAGCCTAAATTCGAGGCACTGGTGACGGAGATCCTGAAAGAGATATAGAATGGGGATCCTATCGGAGAATTCGCCTTCGCGAAATTCTCCTCGTGGTGCCGCAGTAAACTGCGGCATAGGAGGTAAAATGAGCAATTACAGATTTTATAATGCACGGATACTGACTATGGCAGAGGGAGAAGCCATTTTTCAGGGAGAGGTCTGGACGGAGAATGACCGGATCATTTATGTGGGAGACGGCAGCGATCTGGATGCCTGGTATGAGAGGACCGGAAGGAATATGATCCTCTGGGATCAGGAGATCGACTGCGGCGGCAATCTGCTGATGCCCGGTTTTAAGGATGCGCATACCCACTCCGCTATGACATTCCTTCGCTCCTCAGCGGACGATATGCCTTTAAATGACTGGCTGACGCAGCAGGTCTTCCCCTATGAGGCAAAGCTCACCCCGGAGGATATCTATACGCTTTCCAAGCTGGCCATCCTGGAATATCTCACCAGCGGCATCACGGCAGCCATGGAGATGTATCTGACACCGGATTCTATTGCCCCCGCCTTTGAGGAGATGGGCATGCGTCTGGTGCAGGTGGGCGCTGTGAATAACTTTTCCCAGTCCGTGGAGAAAGTGGAAAACTGGTATAAAAATCTGAACGGCACTTCAAAGCTGACCAGTTTTCAGCTGGGTTTCCATGCGGAGTATACCTGCAGCAGGGAACTGCTGGAGCAGATGGCGGCGCTGGCGCACAAATACCAGGCGCCGGTCTATACGCATATTTCCGAGACAAAGGCAGAGGTGGACGGCTGCATAGAGCGCTACGGCAAGACGCCGGTGGCTTTCCTGGCAGATCTTGGCATGTTTGATCACGGCGGCGCCGGCTATCATCTGGTGCACACGACCCCGGAGGACCAGGAGATCCTGAAGGCAAAGAATATTGCCGTGGTGACTAACCCCGGCTCCAATACCAAGCTGGCCAGCGGCATTGCGCCCATTTCCGAGTATCTGGAAAAGGGCATTACCGTGGCCATCGGCACAGACGGTCCTGCCAGCAACAACTGTCTGGATATGTTCCGGGAGATGTTCCTGGTGACCGGACTGGCTAAGCTGCGTCAGCAGGATGCCTCCGCTGTGCCGGCAGGAGAGGTCCTGAAGATGGCGACAGTCGGCGGCGCGCATGTGATGGGACTGCAGGATGCAGACAGCATCGCGGAGGGCAAGCTGGCCGACCTGATCCTGCTGGATGTGCATCAGCCGAATATGCAGCCTATTCAGCACCTTGACTGCAACGTGGTCTACAGCGGCTCCAAGCAGAATGTGATGATGACCATGGTGGCAGGCCGGATCCTGTATGAGCGCCTGAAGGGAGGACACGCTTCCTTCCATGTGGGAGAAGACCCGGAGAGCATCTATGAGGCCTGCACCCGGATCAGAGACAGAATTTTCAGCGATAACTAAATCCGGACGAAATGTCGGACGGTTTGGATGTCGATACCGTCACGGATGACGGAGAATAATCTATGATGCAGCGCATCGGGAAGTATGCCTTCAATAATTCCCGGTGCGCTGCTGCAGTATAATAAAGCAGACTTGTAACTATTCAGAGCCCATTCGCAAAACCGCTGCTGCGCAGCTTTCCTTTTGCTCATGTGGCATTCTCGCCAAATAAATCTGCAAAAATGGGCTCGTTAATGCAAGCATTACTTGCGCATTTTATGCAAATTTGCTTGGCTCTGAATAGTTACGCAGATTTGAAAGTAAAATGGAATATATAACCTTTATTATTTTTATTGCAGTGATCCTGCTTCTTATGACCCTTCTGGGGATCAGGGATGAACACCGCAGAAAGCGGCGCTTTCGGCAGAAGCTGGAGGCGCAGTTCGGTATCATGGCCGAAAAAGAGATCTCCCCGGAAAGATATGAACATATCGGCGGCTACTATGAGAGGCACAGGACAGAGGGAGATATCGATGCCATTACCTGGAATGATCTGGAAATGGATCGGGTTTACAGGCAGATGGATACGTGCCAGAGCGCCGCAGGAGAGGAGTATCTCTTTGCCTTGCTCCATGCGCCTGCCCTGTCCCCGGAGGAAAAGACAGGTGCGGAAGAACAGCGCTCCTTCTTTACCGATCATGCCGCGGAAAGAATACAGCTCCAGGAGGTACTGGCAGAGCTGGGGGATACAGGAAAGTATTCGCTCTACGACTATCTGGATTACCTGGATCAGCTGGGAGAGCGGAAGCCGTTCAGAAATCTGATCGCCCTGCTGCTTCCCATCCTGTGCATAGGTGTGATGTTTGTCTCAGTGTCTGTGGGAACCGTGGCGCTGGTCCTGGCGCTTGGCTATAATCTCTACAGCTATTTCAGTGAAAAAAGAAAGATCGAGCCTTATCTGATCTCCTTTGCGTTCCTGCTGCGGCTGATCCGCTGTGCCGGGAAAATCACACAGACGGAGGCTTTCCGGGAGGAAAAGCTCTTTGGAGAGGAAAGAAAGGCACTGCAGGATCTTACCGGCGGATTTAGGGATTTCTGCAGAGGCTCCGGTCTCCTTTTGCATGGCAGCTACGGCGCCGGAGGCAGCCCTGCAGATCTGGTGCTCGATTATGTGCGGATGCTGCTGCATTTGGATCTTATTAAATTTGACAGCATGCTGGCCCAGGTAAAGCAGAAACGGCAAGAGATCGATCAGCTGATGACCATTGTGGGCCGGATGGATACCCAGATCGCCATTGCCGGCTACCGACAGGCTCTGCCCTTCTGGTCGCTGCCTGTACTGGAAGAGAAAACCGGGAAAGAGCCTCCGGCCTTTCGGGCAAGGGAGCTCTATCATCCTTTGATTTTAAATCCGGTGCCCAATTCCCTGGATACAGAGCGCTCTGTCCTGCTGACCGGTTCCAATGCTTCCGGCAAGTCCACCTTTTTAAAGGCGACGGCGCTGTGCGCGCTTCTTTCCCAGACGATCCAGACGGCTCCGGCCAGGTCCTATGCGGGCAATTACTTTAGAATTTATTCTTCCATGGCATTGCGGGATAATCTGCAGGGCGGGGAGAGCTACTTTATCGTGGAGATCAAATCTCTGAAGCGGATCATGGACGCCGCCGGCACGGAGGCGGCATCTGCAGAAGGAAAAGGAAAAGAAGCCCCGATCCTGTGCTTTATAGACGAAGTCCTGCGGGGAACCAATACCGTAGAGCGGATCGCGGCCTCCGCCCAGATCCTGAAAAGCCTGGCGGAAAAAGGTGCACTTTGCTTTGCCGCTACGCATGACGTGGAGCTGACCCACATGCTGGAGCTCTTCTACGAGAATTATCACTTCGAGGAGAGCTATGAAGAGGGAGACATCAGTTTCTCCTACCGGCTGCTGCAGGGCAGAGCCCAGTCCAGAAATGCCATCCGGCTGCTTTCCGCCATAGGCTATGCGCCGGAAGTGGTGCAGCAGGCAGAGGAGAGTGCCGGCAGATTTGCCAAGACCGGAAACTGGAGTCTGTAGCAGGCGGATAATCAGCAGCACATCCCTATCGCTGTCACTAAGCGTAAAGCAGGGCATATAAAGCCTGCTGCGGAAATGCGACAGAACGGGCGGATCATACAGAACAGATGACATACAGAAAGGATCTTCTTTTATGTTGAAGGTTACGATTTATACCGATGGGGCGGCGAGAGGCAATCCGGACGGCCCCGGCGGTTACGGCACCATATTGCAGTATGTGGATCCCAAGGGCGTAATGCATGAAAGAGAGTATGCGGAAGGCTTTGCAAAGACCACCAATAACCGGATGGAGCTCATGGCGGCCATCATAGGATTGGAGGCACTGAAGAAGCCCTGCCAGGTAGAGCTCTATTCGGACTCTCAGTATCTGATCAATGCGTTCAATAAGAACTGGATCGAAGGCTGGCAGAAAAAGGGCTGGAAGACAGCATCCGGCAGCCCGGTGAAGAATCAGGAGCTGTGGGAGCGACTGCTGAAGGCCATGGAGATGCATGAAGTACATTTTCATTGGGTAAAGGGACATGACGGGCATCCGGAAAATGAGCGGTGCGACAAACTGGCCACCACAGCCGCCGATGCCATGAGAAAGTGATGGAGAAAAAGTTTT
>CAVKQI010000142.1:0-3974 GCA_963658405.1 bacterium
ACCACATTACCGGCGTCCCCAGAATCTGGGTACGCCGGTAATGTTATGCAATCATAATAATAAAAATAACTGTTTTTTACAAGCTCTTTTTTCCGTACAAGAGCCTATTCTCTTTTTTTGCGAGAAATGTTCGTTTTGAACAGCACCTACTCGCCTATATTCACAGCCAGCCGGCCGCCGTCCGGGCAACCACCCGCTCGCTGTCTGGCTGACTGTGAATTCCTTTTGTGTTTCTGTACCTTATTTACTCTTCTCTACCATCTGGCCAATCACATAGCACACAGCAGCTACCACCATACCATTGATGGAAGCTACGCCCCAGTGCAGTACGTTAGCCACTACTGCGCCCAGCACTACGCCGGCCACTGCCCACCAGTTTACGGTCTTCAGTTCGGGATCGGCAGTCTCATAGTCGCTCTTATTCATAAAGTAGCTTAATACCAGAATGATGCCAACAGGCGGCAGTGTGCAGTTCAGCACATTCAGCCAGCTGCAGAAATTATAGTAGAGCCATACGGCAGCTACGGTGCCGATGATGCCGGAGATCAGCACCATGGGCTTTTTCTTCTGATGGAAGATATTGGCAAGGCCAAGACCTGCGGAATAAAGGGCATTGTCATTAGTGGTCCAGATATTCAGGCCCAGCACCAGCACTGCCAGATAAAACAGGTTCAGGCGGATCATGACTTCAAAAATGTCATTGCCTCCTACGAAGATGGAGGATACAGCGCCGAAGAAGAACATCAGGGAGTTGCCGATAAAGAAAGCAACCACGGTGGTCACCACGCCGGACTTTGCGCTCTTTGCAAAGCGGGAGAAGTTCGGTGTTGCTGTTCCGCCGGAGACGAAAGAGCCTACTACCAGGCCTGCGCCGCCGATCACAGTCAGGGTTCCGCTGGAAGCGGCGAACTGATCGATGATGGTGCCGTCTCCCTGGTTGACTGCCATCACCATGGCCACGGTGCCCAGGATTGCCACCAGGGGAACCGCCACATAGCTGACGATGGTCAGGGAATCAATACCGAAATAGGCAGAGGCTGTCATGCACACGCCGGCCAGTACGACCAGGCCCCACATCGCAGCATTGCTGCCGCCCAGCAGTTCCTTGGATACCGGGATGGCGAACATGGCAAGACCTACGCCAAACCATCCGATCTGGGTGAAGCTGATCATGGCGGAAGGCAGATAGGAGCCCTTCACGCCGAAAGCGCGCCGGGACAGAAGGTCTAAGGACAGACCGGTCTTTGCGCCCACATAGCCCAGCAGGCCGGTGTAAACGCCCAGGATCACGCCGCCCAAGAGGAGAGATTCCAGAAATCCCCAGAAATCCAGTCCCTCTGCCAGTTCCTGGCCTACCCACATGCTGGCAGAGAAGAAGGTGAAGCCGAGCATGATCATAAACATGGTCAGCATGCCCTTCCTGCTCTCCGCCGGCACCGCGCGGTCAGCAAAGTCAACATCTTTTTTCGTTTTCTCGTTTTTCATAATACTCTCCATTCCTCAAATGCACAGAAATTCTACAGCATATATTTGCACAGCGCTCCCGTAAACTCGCTGATTCGCTGTCTGGCGATATCTTTCAACTTCGTATTCTTCAGGCAGTCGGCATAGCGCATCTCACTGCGGTAAAGCCATCTGGTATCCGGAGATTCGATGGCCTGGTAGTGATTGCACCGGATCCACTCCTCGTAGCTGATGGGCAGCTCGTAGCCCAGCTTTTCCTCCACCAGCGCCTGCATGTCGATCTGATCTGCACGCTCCAGCATGCCTCTCCAGAAGGCCAGTACTTCGTCCACATGCTCCTGGATCTCGTAGCGTCTTGCGCCGCCGTCATAGATGATGCACTTCTCAAACAGCGGATTCTGCATGGAAAGGGTCTCTCTGCGGAACTCCGGTGCGATGATGCCGCCCTTCCAGTAGAAGTCCACGTCCGGCAGGTTGATGCCGGAAACACCCTTGTCCTGATAGGTGGAAAAGATACCTTCGTAAAAGACGGTGATAAAGCCCTCAAAATTCGGCCAGAATTCCCTGATCTCCCGGGTAAAGTCCTCCAGGATCTCGATGCCCTTGGTGCCGCCGATGGTAAAGATAATGATATTGCGCAGCTGGGCGCCGTGCTCTCTGTAGAAATCAATGACATAGCGCATGCAGTGCACAAGGGTGGCACCGGATGCGATGATATCACCGATCATCAAAGTGCTGTCCGGCACCATGGTGAGCTTGCTGTACTTGATCTCCAGGCCCGTGATGGCATCATCCGTAAACACTCTCTCGCTGGAAAGAAAGCTGATGTCGTGCACCCGGATATGCTCCCGGTAGCAGCTCTCCTCCAGAGGATAATTCAATGCGCCCCGCAGGATAGAGAGGATATTGGCCGTGGTGACCTTTTTATTCTCCTTCAGATAGTAGAGCATCTGGGAAGTGGCAGGAATAAGGCAGTGATAAACCTCATAGCCTACGACCTCCGGACTGTTCATCAGTTTTCTGGTCTCTGCCTCAGAGACCACGTAATATTCGTTGGCGTAGTTTCCGCCTGCCAGCTTGTAGCATTCAACGCCCTGGTCAGAGAATTCTCTTACCAGCTGTACCTTATCCCAATTACTCATGTCCACCTCTTTATGCCGCATCGTGAGAAGAATTTCGCGCGGGCGAATTCTCCGTTCTCCGACAACTATATTCTCTTCAGTTCATACTGTCTGCTGCCCAGTCCGATCTTTTCCGCATGCTCCAGCGTTTCCTTCCAGCGCACGTTGGGATTGCTGTTCATGAAATGATCCCCGTGGTCATGGAAATGGGGATCTGCCAGATGATCGCCCAGCTGGGAATTGTGGATCGGCTGTGCCGCAAGACAGAGATCCACGCAGGCCTGGTCCAGTGCCACCGGATCAAAGGAAGCCAGCATGCCGATATTGGGCAGGATCGGCGCGTCATTCTCCCCGTGGCAGTCACAGTTGGGGGAGACGTCCGTGATCAGAGAAACATGGAAACAGGGACGGCCGTCACAGACCGCCTGGGAATACTCCGCGATCTTGCATCCCAGGATCTCATTGGCATTGGAATTCTCATTGCTGATGGCATCAAAGGAACAGGCGCCGATGCAGCGTCCGCATCCCTTGCAGATGTCCGGATCGATAAAGGCCTTGTGATCCTCATACCGGATCGCATCGGAGCCGCACTCCTTTGCGCACCGCTGACATCCGCGGCAGAGTTCCTGATTGACCACCGGCTTGCCGCTGTTATGCTGGTGCATCTTACCGGCCCGGGAGCCGCAGCCCATGCCGATATTTTTAAGGGTGCCGCCGAAGCCTGTGGCCTCATGGCCCTTGAAATGGGTCAGAGAGATAAACACGTCCGCATCCATAATGGTCCGGCCGATATAGGCCTCTTTGCAGTACTCACCGTTTCGGACAGGAATTATCACATCGTCTGTCCCCTTCAGGCCGTCTCCGATGATGACCTGGCATCCTGTGGTGACGGTATTAAAGCCGTTGATGTTGGCGCAGTCCAGATGCTCCGGCGCATTTCTCCGGCTGCCGGGATACAGGGTATTGCAGTCCGTCAGGAAGGGAATGCCCTTTTTCTCCTTTACCAGGTCTGCCACAGCCTTTGCATACTGGGGACGCAGATAGGCAATATTGCCCAGCTCTCCGAAATGCATCTTGATGGCCACAAAACGCCCTTCCATATCGATATTGCCGATACCGGCGACCTTACATAATCTCTTTAACTTCTCCGGAAGCGGTGTGCCGACATGGGTTCTGAAATCTGTAAAATAAACCTCTGCCATATTTACCTCCTGTAGGCGGATTTCCCAAAAGAAATGTCATCAGGCATTTCTTTCAAACTTCACCTCTTTCTGCCGCTGCTTGCAGCGGCAGCGCGAAGGGAATTTCGCGAAGGCGAATTCCCTGATGCGATCACGAATTGATGACGTTTACGTCATCAATCGAGTTTGAAAGGAATGCCATCAGGCA
>CAVKQI010000143.1:0-3873 GCA_963658405.1 bacterium
TTGTGTTCCTCGATATAAAGTTCATTGGGATACCTGGCAGTTATTCCATAGGGTGTCAGAATATCTGCATAATCATAGTACTTTTCCGGAATCTCCACCGCATTATGCACCTGATCCAGCAGGAACGACAGGTTATGTTTCTTTGGCATTCCTCCCTGTGCAACGCATGCCACAATAACAGCTTTAATTGCCTTCTCCGCCGACTGCTGGCAGTGATAACATATAATTTCCAACGGCTTTGGATAACAAGTGTCATTCAGATGTTTGGCAACCGTATAATCCGTCTTTGCAAACGCAAGCCATTGACTTTCTTCAGGCTTCATACAGCAGAACTCCTTTTCTTTCCACTTCTCCCTCAACCGATACGGGACTGTGCTTTTTGCTTTCAAATCTTGCGGCTGTATTGACTATTATATCCACAGCTCTTTTCTGCTTGTGACGAATTGATTTATATGCTCTTGCGGTCAAGTCGAGCATGTCCTTTTCCGCATCGTCAACCACAATGTAAAAATCAAAGTCGCTGTCTTCATTCTGCTTGCCTTCCGCGAAGGATCCAAACAGATAAATCCTGCGGGGTAATAAGTCTTTCACAAAGCTGTCTTTTAATTCTTCAATTTCATTAGCCTGCATCTGTTTTTCTCCTTTCCCTATAATTTCATTTAGTTTATCGTCATTTCGTTCAACTCATTTTACTTCTTTTACCACTATCCGTCTACAGAATCCCCCATACTTTCCGCCGCATATTTTCATACTGTTCATTTCACTTCTGATTCTGTTATCCGGCAATCCTCTTGTCCTTCGTCCTTCTGCTGCGCTGTTTATCATCCGGAGCACCGATGAACTCCAATAAAAAAAGTCGGCAAAGAAACACCAGGCGCACACTGCTTACCGCAATCCCCTGATACATTCTCTATCCGACCTTTTAGTCATCACCAGGTACCCACAATATTCTCTCCCCTCTCTCTGTATCCTGTATGAAAGAGAAGATAGGTTCTACCCCCCCCCGAAGGATTATAGACACTCTACTGCCTGTACGCTGCTGTCATCTGTAATGTATGCTCTGTTTATAAATCCGTATCCGGCTCTACTCCTCGCCGTAGCTGCCGTAATAATTGCCGTAGTACTTTCCGTAATATTTGCCGTAGTAACCCTTTCCTGACAGATTCACATTATTAAGGACTACGCCAAGGACCCTGGCATTGGCCTTCTCGAGCTGCTCCTTGGCTCTTCTGGCGTAAGGTGCGTGGATCTTTCCTGCGCTCATGACCACAGCCACGCCGTCACAGTAACGGGATACGATGGCCGCATCGATGACGGAACCGACGGGCGGTGTGTCGATGATGATGATATCGTAAAAATCCCGGCAGTTCTCGATCATGTTCCGGAAAAGCTCTCCGCCCAGGAGCTCACTGGGATTGGGAGACGTGGGGCCGGCAAAGATCATGTGGAAGTCCTCCACATCGGTGACGCAGATGGCATCCGTCAGGCTGCATCTTCCCACCAGATAGTTGGTCAGGCCGAAGCGGATCTTTCCTCTCTTGTAGCGGGAGCGCATCACGGATTTGCGAAGGTCCGCATCCACCAGCAGTGTCCTCTTGCCGGACTGTGCAAAGGAAATCGCCAGCTCAAAGGCGGTGGTGGACTTCCCCTCTCCGGGTGCGGTGCTGGTCACTGCCACGACCTTGATATTGTCTCCGGAAAACTCAATATTGGTTCGCAGGGTCTTGTAGGCTTCCTTTGCCCTGTAGTCGAGATTGATCTGCTTGATTTCCAGTTCCTGCATGAATTCTGCTCTCCGTTCCTGATTTCTTCTGCTGCATTCTTGCCGGGACTTATCTGGTCCCGGTCTGCTTTTCCTGTTTGTCTGCAGGATTTTCCTTTGTCTCAGCGGTGGCTTCTGCCTTGACTGCGGTCTTTACTTCTGCCTTATCACTGCCGCTCTTTTGCTCGTTTGCTTCCTGCGCCGTTGCTCTAGGAGCGGTAGGAGACTCTTCTGCGGGCTTCTTAGCGCCTGTCTGTGCTTCCTTATTTTCTGCCGGCTGCTTCTTTGTGCCGGCTGCGGCGGTATTCTCCCTGGTCTTTACCTGCCGGGGATCCTTATCTCTGGATTCCTTATCTCTGGGATCTTTGGTTTCTCTTATCTCCCGCCTGGCGGCCTCTTCTCTGGCCGCTGCAGGAGCTTTTTTGGATACCTTGCGGCGCTCCTGATTCTCTTCTATGGTGGGGATCAGGGCTAAGGTGCCCCATCCTAAGTATTTCTCCACATCCTCGGATGTCTTGATGGTATCATCCAGAAGGAAAATAACGGTCAGGACCGCCCCGCAAAGGACTATGCCGATCAAAGCGCCCATCATCGTCCATTTGCGCACAGAAGGGGAAACCGGCGCTGTGGGAAGATTGGCGACATCCACGGTATTGACCGCCTGTACCTCTGTCACTTCCATGATCTGCTGAGCCGCCGTCTCGCGGATGGCATCTGCAATAGTCCTGGCTCTGGAAGGATTCGTATCAGTCACGGTGATCGTCAGAATACGGGTATCGGTAGTATTTTCCACGGAGACTCTGGCCTTCAGGCTCTCATAGGTATCCTGCAGACCTTCCTCTGCGATCACGTTCTCCAGGACGCTGCGGCTGATGATCAGAGCCTCATAGTCCTTGGTCAGCTGGGTGGCCAGCTGGGTATCGCTGACGGAAAGGGTATCGCTGTTCTGTCTGCTCATGATGTAGATGCCCGTGGTGGACTCATACTTTGGCGTGATCAGAAAAGCGCTGACCAGAAAGCCCGCCAGTCCTGCGGCGAGGCCGCAGACAACGATGAGCCAGATCCAGTGGAGCAGGTAGAGAAAGAGCTCCGCCAGATCGATTTCCGTTTCCATATTTTCTGCTGTGTTATTTCCCTGCATAGATATAATCCAATCCTTTTATTTCTTTATCATGCTTCTACAAGTGCCATGGCATTATTATAGAAGATATCCTCCAGATAGGCCTCTTCCAGCCTGCGGCTAAGGTACTGATAGCAGCTCTGGAAGACCGGTGCCCGGCTGCCGGTATTGTGGGCGTCTGTCCCCACATAGTCCACCAGGTGCTTATCCAGAAGTTGAAGGAGGAAATGCTGGATCTCATGTCCCAACCTGCCTGTCACGCTGCCGGCATTGATCTGGATCTCTGTGTCCATATGCCGCAGCTCCTCTACGTAGGACTGATTCCGCACCAGAGACTGATAGCGCTCCACGTGGGCCAGCACCGGCACGTAGCCTATATTGGCAATGCTGTCGAGTCCGTTGCGGATGTACTGGAAGGTCTCCGAGGGGGAAAACTCCACCAGCACGCGGTTCGTCTGATTGAGGCTGAGCACATAGCCCTTTTCCAGGAGCCTGTCTACGCCCTCAAAGTAGTAGATTTCATTTCCGGGGAAGATGGATATGGCAAAGCCCTCTTCGTCGGAGATGCGCTGTACGCGCTCCGTGAGCCGCAGGATAGTCTCCGGGGATGCGCTGCGCTGAAAATTCTTATAATGAGGGGTGGCGATGATAAACTCGATGCCTTCGCTCTCTGCGATCTCGAGCATCTTGATCGTCCGATCCATATGATCGGCGCCATCATCGATCCCCGGCAGTATATGGCAGTGCATGTCCACCATATAGCCTCTCTTTCGTCTCGTCAGCAACATCTCTCTTCCTGCAATGCTTCGTCGTCACTTGGGCTGTTAATAATGCTTTTTTGTCTTGAGCAAAAGAATTTTATCATCATTTCATCATTTATTCAATGGTCCGCGGGTAAAAAGTAAAGGCCGTGCGTACAGGCATTCATACAAAAACAAGGAAGAGGACATCAATCTCATGATCAATGTCCTCTTCTACTGCTCACTGTCCA
>CAVKQI010000144.1:0-3872 GCA_963658405.1 bacterium
CCGGGCAATCTGTCTGCATAGCTGTCATCCGGTCCGTTGCCGTACCAGTGAAGCTGATCGTAATCCGCCTTCATCTTCAGCATTACGCCAAACTCCGGCATATCCTGCAGCGCCGGCACCGGATCGTAAGTCAGCGTGGTCTCGATAGTGCCGTCTCCGTAAACCACGTAGCGCAGACTGCACTCCGCCATGGGTGTGGTGGGCAGGCAGTAGGTGAATGTAAGCGCGATGCTCTTTAACGCACCGTTTTCTCCGCACTGGGGCTCCACCTTCGGGGGCTGGGGCATTGCATATCCCACATGAGGACTCTGTCTGTCCGTCATAGCCTCCGGTGTCAGCTTCTTGATGGTCAGATACATGCTGGCGATCTTCCACTGGGCATAGCGCATCGGCATGTTATTGCCCATGTCATTATCCGTAGGCGCTCTCCAGAAATTGGGCCTGGGCATGGAAGCGATCATTTCTTTTCCATCATAGCGATAGGAAACCAGTCCGCCGCTGGCGCCGGAGAAGAGTGCCTCGAAGTTTTCTCCCTGTACACCTATATTAAAGTCACCCACCGTCACCTTCATCGGAGAAGGAACGGCCAGATACAGCGGTGCGCCTGTCTGTGCGCAAAGGGAATCCGCCAGCTGTATGCCCTTTAATCCGCCGGCGCCGCATACCAGGATGCCTGCTGCCTTCTGCTCCGCTGCCAGGTCCTGTGCCTGCCATACAAAGCTGTCCTCGCCGTAGGCGATCTCATGACCACGCTGTGCGTAGATCCGGTCTTCCTTTAAGACAAAGGAAAGGCGTACCACATACTCTCCTGCAGCACCGGGGCCGCTCTGTCTCTGCAGCTTCTTCCAGTCTTCCAGTCCCAGGGAAATCTCCTTCTTTTCGCCGGGAGCCAGTGCTATGGTATCTCTGCGGCGAAGGATCGGCAGTCCGTCCTTTTCCACGGTGATCACCGCATCAAAAGCATCTGCGTCGGTGAACAGAAAGCGGTTTGCTAACTGTGCGCTGCCTTTTTCTGCATCCACCTTGCTATCGATGCTCCGGTAATTGTATTTCACAGCCTGCATCTTCGGCGAGGGCTCTCTGTCGCCGCCGTAGACGATGCCGTTGCCGCTGAAATCTCCGTCGTTGGGTCTGTCATCAAAGTCACCGCCGTAGGCCTGGAATTCTCTGCCATAGCGATCTTTTTTCGCAATGCTCTGATCGATATAGTCCCAGATAAAAGCGCCCTGATAGCGAGGCTCCTCGTAGGCATACTCGGTATAGAGCTGCATGCCGCCGCAGGAATTGCCCATTGCATGGGTATATTCGCACAGGATCATGGGCTTTTCGGTATTTTCCTGCAGGAATTTGCGCAGTGCACCCATTCTGGTATACATCTGACTGTAGATATCCGTGGTCTCCGGATACCGGGGATCATTGAATACACTCTCATAATGCACCGGTCTGGTGTCATCCAGCGCATGGAAAAGCTTCGTCATCTCCAGCAGATTCGTGCCGCCGAAGGACTCATTGCCGCAGGACCAGATCAGAATGGACGGATGATTGCGGTCCCGCATATAGCCGGATCTCACACGGTCCAGTACCAGTTCTTTCCACTCCGGGCGGTCTCCGGGCAGCGCCGTCTCGGCGCCTCCTCCCAGCTTGCCCCAGGTGCCGTGGGTCTCCAGATTCATCTCAGCGATCAGGTAAATGCCGTAAATATCGCAGAGACGGTACCAAAGACTGTTGTTGGGATAATGGCTGGTGCGCACCGCATTGATATTGTTCTGCTTGATCGTGATCAGATCCTTGATCATATCGGCCTTGTCCAGCGCGCGGCCGCCCAGGGTGCCGAACTCATGTCTGTCCACGCCGTGGAAGACGATGCGCTTGCCGTTCAGTCTCATGACATGGTCATCGCAGATCTTAAATTCCCGGAAGCCCACATATTCTGCGACTGTTTCCTTATAGACGCCCTGGGCATCTGTGATATCCAGGACCAGCAGATACAGATTCGGCGCCTCCGCGCTCCAGAGAAGCGGCTTCTCCACCGAAAAGTGCAGGGCATTTTCTCCTGCCTGCAAAGTCTCCTGTACCTCCAGTACCGGCTTTTTTCCTTCCAGACCGGGTGCGAAATCTCCCTTCAGTGTGAGATCACCCAGCGGATAGAGACGCACCGCTGCCCCTCCGGCGGCTGTCATCTCCAGGGTCAGGGACAGGTCGGCGCTGTCATAATGGCCTTTCCCCTCCGGCGCTGTAAAGAGTGTGCGGATCTGTATATCCGCCACATGCACCGACGGCTTTGTGGAAAGCCATACGCTGCGGAAAATACCGGAGAAACGGAAGAAATCCTGATCCTCACACCAGCTGCCCGCCGTCCACTTATAGACCTGCGCCGCCAGCTTATTCTCTCCCTCCTGTAGATAGGGGGTCAGATCAAAGGAGGACGGTGTAAAGCTGTCCTCGCTGTATCCCACATAATGGCCGTTTAACCACACGGCAATGCCGCTCTCCGCGCCGTCAAAGGTGACAGTCAACCCATCCTGCACAAAGCCCTCCGGCAGGGTGAAATACTTCACATAGCTGGCCGTGGGATTAAAGCGCTCCGGCACCTGGCCGTATTCCACTTTCTCGTGACCGTCCCAGGGATACTGCACATTCGCATACTGGGGGCTGTCATATCCCTCCATCTGTATGTGCGCCGGGACCCGGATGTCCCCCCATCCATGGCAGTCTACCTCTGCCTTCATGAAGTCCTTCGGTGCCTTCTCTCTGTTTTCCGCATAGGCAAACTTCCAGAGGCCGTCCAGGCACAGCTTAAAAGCACTGCTCCCGGTGATATACTCCTCCCGAGTGCTGTAATAGTCATGATCAGAGTGCGCCTTCAGCCTGTTTTCCTCAAAGCGCGTGGGATCACTGATCATCTTTTCATCAAAGTTCCCCATTGCTACCCTCTCTTTCCCATAATGTTTCGATGTCCTTATGTTGCTCTGTCCGGCATTCTGTTCTGTCGTATCCCCCGGTGCCGGCCGGACACCCAATACGTTTTCATTCTATCACATCCCACCGTCTTTTTCCGCAACATCCGCGGCATGCTTTCTGTTTTTATTTTTATATTGCTTGGGTGTGATCCCCTTTAATTTCCGGAAGGTTTTGATCAGATGAGAGCTGTCCGCAAAGCCGGTCTCCTGGCTGATGAAGCTCAAGTCACAGTCCGTAAAAAGCAGCAGGTCCTCTGCCTTGCAGATGCGGATCATCTCTATATACTCCTTGCAGGAGCGCCCGTACAGACTGTGAAAGCTCTTGGCAAAATAGGAATAACTCATGCTGCACTTGGCCGCCAGCTGTTCCACCTTCAGCTCCTCCCCGGCATGGTCGTCGATATAGGCGGTAATATTGTGGATGGACAATGCATCGGATTTGGTGGCCATGGCCGGTTCCAGATTGTAGCCGGCCGCCCGCCAGCACCGCAGCACCCCCACCATAATGGCGGTAATATAGCTCTGCACCAGCATGTCATAGCCGTATTCCTTGCGGCCCAGTTCCTCCCGGATCTGTCTCATCGTCTCCGCGATGTGAAGATGCTCCACCTCGGCCGCCTTAAAGAGCATGGGCACCTTCTGCTCGCTGCGCAGGCTCCGCAGGATCACCCCCAGTCTGGGGGTATAGGCATTGGCCGTATGGACCTTGTTCACATCAAACTTCAATACCTCGTAGAGCGCTTCTTTTCCCTCCGCTCTGTACAGGGCATGCACCGTCTCCGGGAAAAACATGCAGAAATCCCCGGGCCCTAAGACCACCGTCTCTCCGTCGCTCTCTACCTGCACGCAGCCCTCCCGCATGCAGATGAATTCCATATAATAATGCCAGTGAGGCCGCACCGGCAGCGAATC
>CAVKQI010000145.1:0-3817 GCA_963658405.1 bacterium
GGTGAAGATCGGATAAATGGATAAATTTCATAAGCGCCTTCCTCCGTTCCTGCGCTGCCTGTTTTCCATGGCGATGTCCGCCTTACAGCGCCGCCGACATTTCCATCCACTGCTCACCGCCCCAGACAGACGTAGAAATTCCCTGTTCGCAGAAGCCGAGCCCGCGGTAGAAATCCACAAGCCGCGGCAGACAGGTCAGTATCAGCTGTTCCCGTCCCTTATCCGCTTCCCGGTCCATATAGCAGTCCATCAGCGTGGTGGCCAGGCCTCGGTGCCGATACTCTGGACGCACGTCCAGTCCCAGCAGCATGACGTTTTTCCCCTCCGGCTTTCGCAGGGAAATGTCGGTGAAGAAATCATCCCGGAACTTCTCTTCATCTGTGGGAAGCCCGTTCAGGAAGCCTGCGATCCTATGGTTTACGCGGTCATAGGCCACCAGGAAGGTATCTGCTGCTTTGCACGCTCTTTCCAGCATGTCCTTTTCGCTGCAGGCTTCATTCGGCGGAAAGCAGAGCTTCTCTATTTGTGCTGCTTCTTCGCCCTCTTCTGCCCGAATATCCCGAAACTCAAATCGGTTCCAATCAAATCTCTGCATACCGTTTTCTCCTTTATTTATATGCCGCCTCGTTCTTACCGGTCCTCTCGTTCAGTAATGCCAGGTCACTTTTCTCCCGTACTGCGCGGCAAACTCTGCCGTGATCCGCGCACCGCTTCCCTTTCCGGCCGCAATGACCTGTAGTTCCGCAGACCATGCAGCGATCAGCCGGTTCCGCCGAGGAAACGTATAGGCCGAAGGAAGCACTCCCGGCGGATATTCTGAAAGCAGCAAACCGTTTTCCCGGATCTTCTCCATAAGATGTCTGTGTTCTGACGGATAACAGATGTCCAGTCCATTCCCGAGGACAGCCACCGTATAGCCGCCCCTTTGCAGACACAATGTATGGGCGCAGGCATCTATCCCCTTGGCCATGCCGCTGACAATGGCCCGGTTTTCTGCCAGATAAGCTTCCGTTAAGGCATAGCAGAATTTCTTCGTTTCCTGGCTGCATCTTCTTGCTCCTACTATGCCCACCGCACGAGACAGTTCCGCAAGCCTTCCCTGATAGTATAAGACGGCAGGCGCATCTCGTAAACAGGCGGCGCTGCCCGGATACTGCGGATCAGCCTTCGTCAGAACAGAAATCTGCTTCTCCTCGCATGCCGCCAGGATCTTCTCTGCAGGTTCCAGGGATCGTGCCGCCAGTATACTGTGACGCTGATGCTCCGTTAGTCCATCCACTGCCACCAGATCTTCCAAAGCTGCCGCATAAACGGCGCGTGGATTTTCAAAATGTGCCAACAAACGATTGACCGTAATGCAACCCACATAGGGAATTTGTGTCAGCCAGATCCAGTATTTCAAGTTATTTCACCACCATCATCTTACTGTTGCTTTCATCCAGATCTCTGCAGCGCAGCACCTTCTTTACGTCTTCATAGCGAATGTTTTCTGCGCCGTCCAGATCCGCACTGGTTCTGGCCAGCCGCAGCAGCTTGTGGATCACCCGAGCGCTGTAGCCGAATTTCTCACTGGTCTCTTTTAGCAGCTGCAGGCTTTCTTCATCCAGAACGCAGTACCTCTGCAGCATGGCCGTTGTCATCTGCGCGTTGCAGTTGACGAATTCCGCATCACGATATCTCTCCTGCTGAATCCGCCTGGCTTTTTCCACACGTTCCCGCAATTCTTCAGAGGACCGCCCGGCCCGCTGTGTTTTCATTTCAAAGAAGCCCACTGGATGTACCTGCTTCTGGATGTCTATGCGGTCCATGATCGGTCCAGAAATCTTTCCTCTGTACTTGATGATCTCATAATCGGTGCAGCGGCATTTTTCTCCGGGATAGTAGCCGCAGGGGCATGGATTCATGGCTGTTACGAACATAAAATTGGCCGGATAGGTATGGGTTCCGCTGACCCGAGCTACCGATACCTGCTTGTCCTCTACCGGCTGCCGCAGCGCATCCAGTGTACGTCTGGAAAATTCCGCCAACTCGTCCAGAAAAAGAACCCCGTTATGGGCAAGCGACACCTCTCCCGGCAGAGCATTGACTCCGCCGCCAATCAGCGCATTCATGGAAGCATTGTGATGAGGCGCGCGAAAGGGTCTGTTTCGAAGCAGTGCACTGCCCGCCGGCAGCATGCCGGAGATGCTGTAGATTTTTGTCACCTCCAGACATTCCGCCTCCGTCATTTGCGGCAGGATTGTGGCAATGCGTTGTGCGATCATGGTTTTACCGCAGCCGGGTTCACCGATCATCAGCATATTATGGCCACCGGCGGCAGCGAGAAGTGCCGCTTCTACCACATCCTCCTGGCCCTTCACATCCGCAAAGTCCAGCGCAGCATCACCTCCGACCTCAGTCGGCTTTGTCGGCGCCGCCGACATTTCCCTGAAATCCCGTTTGCCCTCCAGATAAGCCAGCACATCAAGCAGACTTGAAAAGCCGAAAATTTCTATACCCTGAACGAGCCGTGCCTCTTCACTGTTGGCCGCCGGTACGATCATCTTTTTTATTCCTGCCTGCTTTGCTGCCAGGATCATGGGAAGGATCCCGCTGCAGCCCCTGATGCCGCCATCCAGACACAATTCCCCGATAAAACCATAGTCCGACAGATTTTTCACGGATACACAGTCGCTTTCCTGCAGCACACCGACCGCCATGGCCAGATCGAAATGAGAGCCCCTCTTTTTCTTATCTCCCGGTGCAAGGCTGATGATCACTCTTTTTTTAGGGAATACATAACCGCTTTCATCTATGGCCGACTGAATGCGGTCCCCCGCCTCCTTTACCGCCACGTCTCCCATTCCGATGATAGAGATCATGGGCTGCCCGTTCAGGAGCTTGGTCTCGATATCCACGCGATAGCCGTCAATGCCCTGTATCGCAAAACTATTCACCACGGTAGCCATAGCGCATCCTCCCCCATGCTGCGTCGAATTGCATTTTCCGACATCTCATATTTGCAGCCGCTGTCCTCTACAAACTGTCTGTACAGACAAACGCTGCTGTCTTTAAATAAGGAAAGCGTCCGATTTCGCTCCGTCAGACCATCATCCCGCAGCCCCAGCATGGTCCGGCAGCTGCTCCACGGGTAATCCTCCGGATGACGCACCATCCCGGCCTTCACCGGATTCAAATGAATATAACGGCTGGTCTGTAAAAAGTAGCTGTCGTCCTTAACAAGGCAGCCTTTATAGCGATTTTCAAAAAGATGTCCGCGATAGCCATGCCGCCGGTTGTAGGTTTTGGCGTAATCTCCCGCCATCCGCTGCATGAAATCGCCGATCTCCTGGTCCGATGATTCCAGCAGAAGATGCACGTGGTTTGTCATCAGACAATAGGCATGTAATGTCATTGCATGCTTTTCTGTCAGCCTTCGCAAAATGATCAGAAAGCTCTCATAATCCAGCTCATCCTTGAAGATCTCCATCCGACGGATGCCCCGCTCCATCAGATGATAGCTTGCGCCTGGATACCATTCTCGTGGCTTTCTCACAGCATCCATCTCCTTATCATATTGTTGACAACGTGTCTCGGTTATACGGTTCGGGTAAAAATCAGAAACTTACGAATGTATAGAATAGATATGTATAAAACAGAGTCGAACGAAACGCATATAGAATATGTTTTTAACTTTATTCTAGTAATATTACATCACTTTTTCAAAAAAAGCAAGCATTTTAACAGTTCTTATGTGTGCATCCTACAGGCACTGTTACTGTTCGCGGGCTGACTTGTCCCGGAAACAAAAATGGTCTATTATCAGGGAGTCTCGACT
>CAVKQI010000146.1:0-3731 GCA_963658405.1 bacterium
GCGGGGATGCGAGTTAAGGGCCGGCCATCCGGAGACGAGAGGCGAACCTTAGCAAAACGGTGCAAGGTGCACGGTGCGAGCCATCTGCGACGGCACGGAGCATGACCGGGAATCCAATACATAGAGGTAAACATGAAAGCACTGACAGCCCCCCTGCGGGAACTAAAAGAATACCGTGACATGGCCCGGAGCCTGGAAAAGCCAGGGGCAGCTGTCTGGGCAGACGGCTGCGTGGAATCCCAGAAAATGCAGCTGGCCTGCGCCCTCAGTCAGGAACCGGCACTGACAGCGCACAGCAAAAGGAAAGTCATCCTGACCTACAGCGCACAGCGTGCCAGAGAACTGTGGGAGGACTACCGCTTCTATGACAGAAATACCCTGCTCTTTCCTGCCAAGGACCTGATCTTCTACCAGGCGGACCTGCGTGGCAAAGAGCTGGAGACCCAGCGCCTCAAAGTACTGCGCAGAGTGGCGGAGGAGCGCCCTGTGACCGTGGTCACCACCCTTTCCGCCCTGATGACACCCCAGATCTCCCTGTCCGTCATGCAGCGGATGATCCTCTCCGTCAGCAAGCGGGAGAGTGCTGATGAGACGGCCATTGCCGCACAGCTGATCGCCATGGGCTATGAAAAGAGCTTCCAGGTGGAGCACGGCGGCCAGTTCGCCGTCCGGGGAGACATCATCGATATCTATGACCTCACGGAGGAAAATCCGTACCGCATCGAGCTGTGGGGAGATGAAGTGGAATCTATCCGCAGCTTTGACGTGCTCTCCCAGCGCTCCATCGAGCAGCTGGAGTCGGTAAAGATCTATCCCGCCACCGAGATGCTGCTGGACGAGGCCCACTTATCCACCGGTCTTGCCCGGATCCGGCAGGAGGCAGAAAAGACAGAGAAGAAATTTCGGGAAAAGCAGCAGAGCGAGGAGGCCCACCGGCTGAAGGAAACCATAGAGGAAGTGCTGGACCAGGCACAGAACCGGAAGGATTACGAGGGACTGGAGAGCTTTATCCATTATTTCTATCCGGCGGCCTCCAACTTTCTGGATCTCTTTGATCCGGAGAGTACCCTGCTTTTTCTGGATGAGCCAAAGCACTGTCAGGAGCATGCCTGCGCCGTGGAGCTGGAGTTTCGGGAGAGCATGACCCAGCGGGTGAAAAAAGGCTATATCCTGCCGGGACAGATGGAACTGCTCCGCAGCTATGACAGCCTGCGAAGCCAGCTGACGAACTACCGCCGGGCCGGTCTTTCCGGCCTTTCTGCCGGCTGTGACCTGATGGAAAAAGTGCCGGTGTATTCCATGCATGCGCAGAGCACGGCGCCCTACAATAACAGCTTCGATACCCTGCAGTCGGATCTGGGAAAACTTCGAAAGGACAACAGCCGGGTGCTGATCCTCTCGCCCTCCCGCACCAGGGCCAAACGTCTGGCGGCGGATCTGACAGACAGCGGGATCACCGCTTTTTACAGCGATAATCCGGACAGAGAGCTAAAACCCGGGGAGATCATGACCCAGTACGGCGCCGTGCTCCACGGCTTTTCCTATCCGTCGATAAAGTTCGTGGTGATCGCCGAATCCGATATTTTCGGCACGGAAAAACAAAAGAAAAAAGCCAGGAAAAAGAGCAAATACGAAGGGGAGCGCATCCAGGATTTCAATGACCTGAAGGTGGGAGACTACGTGGTCCACGAGGATCACGGGGTAGGCATCTACCGCGGCATCGAAAAGATAGAAGTGGAGCACATCGCCAAGGATTATATCAAGATCGAATACGGCGGCGGAGGCACCCTCTATGTGCTGCCCACGGAGCTGAACGTCCTGCAGAAATATGCGGCGGCCGGGACGGCAAAGCCGAAGCTGAACAAGCTGGGCTCCCAGGAGTGGACCAATACCAGAAACAAGGTGCAGAAGGCGGTGGAGCTGGTGGCGCAGGATCTGGTGGAGCTCTATGCCAAGCGCCAGTCCCATCAGGGACATGCCTTCACAAAGGATACGGTATGGCAGCAGGAATTCGAGGAAATGTTTCCCTACGATGAGACGGATGACCAGCTCCAGGCCATCGCCGACACCAAGGCGGATATGGAGAGCACCAGGATCATGGACCGCCTGATCTGCGGAGATGTGGGCTACGGCAAGACCGAGATCGCCGTCCGTGCCGCCTTTAAGGCCGTGCAGGACGGCATGCAGGTGGCGGTATTGGTGCCCACCACGATCCTGGCGCAGCAGCACTACAATACTTTCTGCGAGCGGATGCACGCCTTTCCGGTGAATGTGGGACTTCTCTCCCGCTTCCGCTCGAAGGCAGAGCAGAAGGAGACCCTGCAGGCCCTGAAAAACGGCCAGTGCGATATTATCGTAGGGACACACAGACTGCTGGGAAAAGACGTGCAGTTTAAAAATCTGGGTCTGCTGGTGGTGGACGAGGAGCAGCGCTTCGGTGTCACCCACAAGGAAAAGATCAAGCAGATGAAAGAGGATGTGGACGTGCTGACGCTGACGGCTACGCCCATTCCCAGGACGCTGCACATGAGCCTGGTGGGCATCCGGGATATGAGCGTCCTGGAGGAGGCGCCGGGAGAGCGGCAGCCCATCCAGACCTATGTCATGGAATATAATGAAGAGATGATCCGGGAGGCCATCGTTCGGGAGCTGTCCCGACAGGGACAGGTATACTATGTCCACAACCGGGTGAACGACATCGAGATCACGGCATCCCGGATCGGCGAGCTGGTGCCGGAGGCCCGGGTGGCCTTCGCCCACGGCCAGATGAGCGAGTCCCAGCTGGAAAAGATCATGTATGCCTTTATCGACGGGGAGATCGACGTGCTGGTATCCACCACCATCATCGAGACCGGCCTGGATATTTCCAACGTCAATACCATGATCATCAGCGATGCCGACCAGATGGGCCTCTCCCAGCTCTATCAGCTGCGGGGCCGCGTAGGCCGCTCCAACCGGACCGCCTTTGCCTTTCTGATGTATAAGAGAGATAAGATGCTGAAGGAAGTGGCGGAAAAGCGCCTCTCCGCCATCCGGGAATTCACGGAATTAGGAAGCGGCTTTAAGATCGCCATGCGGGACTTGGAGATCCGGGGCGCCGGCAGTGTGCTGGGACGCTCCCAGCACGGCCACATGCAGGCGGTAGGATATGATATGTACTGCAAGCTCCTGGATGAGGCGGTAAAGACCGTCAAGGGTCTGCCGGTGGAGCAGGAGAAAAACACCAGCGTCAACCTCCACGTGGATGCCTATATTCCCGAGAGCTACATCGTCAACGAGGTGCAGAAGCTGGATATCTACAAGCGCATCGCCGCCATCAGCGGCACAGAGGACTGCGAGGATGTGAGAGACGAGCTGAAGGACCGCTTCGGCGAGCTCCCCATGCCGGCGAAAAACCTGCTGCGGGTGGCGCTGATCCGGGCCATCGCCGGCACACTGGACTTAAAGGAGATCACCGGCGCCGGAGGCAGCGTGCGCCTCTATCCCGCGGACGGGGCAAAGCTCCGGGTGGAGAATATCCCGCTGTTCTTAAAGCATTTCCGGGGACAGATGCAGTTTACGGTAAAGGGCACGCCGGTCTTTACCTATACCTTTAAGACCTCCGGCGTCACGGTCAAGGACGAGGAGACCTTGCTGGGAGCCGTGGAGGAGATCCTGGTGACCATGGCCAAACTGCTGCGCTGAACAAATATATAAGACTGCCGCCTGACAGGGATTACCTGCCGGGCGGT
>CAVKQI010000147.1:0-3718 GCA_963658405.1 bacterium
ACCAATGAAAGCAATGAAGAAAAGCACAATGACCGGCACCACCCAAACCGAAGTGACCGAGAGAGAAAAACTCCACGCAGCCCTCTCCCGCAAAGCGGCTTCCGCTGGCATGGTCCTGCTGAAGAATGAAGGCGGCCTGCTGCCCCTGACCAAGGAAAAACCCGTGGCCCTCTACGGCTCCGGCGCCTATAAGACCATCAAAGGCGGCACCGGCTCCGGCGACGTCAATGAGCGCAGCACCGTGAGCATCAGCGAAGGCATCAGAGCCGCAGGCTATACCATTGCCAACGAAGACTGGCTGCAGGAATATGCAGACCTCTATGAGACAGCCAGAAAAGAGTGGATCGACCTGATGAAGAGTAAGCTGGCAGAGAATACCTCGGAAGCTTTGCTTGCATTCTTTGATTATTACTGTGCAAATCCCTTCCAGACACCCAGCGGCACCGTGCCCGCAGAGGCAGCCTGCGATACAGCCGTTTACGTACTTTCCCGCAATGCCGGAGAAGGCGCTGACCGCTTTGCTGCGCCCGGCGACTACTACCTGACAGACGATGAAAAGGAGATGCTCTCCGCGATCTGCAGACTCTATCAGCATGTCGTACTGATCGTCAATGCCGGCGGCATCGTGGATATGTCCATGGTGGATGAGTTCGCAGCGATCGAGGCTGTCCTGATCGTCAGCCAGCCCGGCATGGAGGCAGGCAATGCAGTGGCAGACGTACTCTCCGGCGCTGTTTCCCCTTCCGGCAAGCTGACAGACAGCTGGGCATTTCAGTATGCAGATTATCCGTCTTCTGCAGCCTTCTCCCATAATGACGGGGATGTGCTCCACGAACAGTATGCAGAGGGCATTTATGTAGGCTACCGTTATTTTGATACCTTTGACGTGCCGGTCCGTTACGGCTTCGGCGCAGGCCTTTCCTATACCGAGTTTTCTCTGAAGGCCGACAGCATCAAGGCAGTCAGTGACGGCAGCGATGCCGCAAACGGCAGCGGCCTCGCCAGAAAGATCGCGGTGGAAGTGACCGTGACCAATACAGGAAAGACCGCCGGCAAAGAAGTCGTGCAGATCTACGCATCCGCTCCCGGCGAAAAGGGCCAGGACAAGGAGTTCCGCAGACTGACAGGCTTTGGCAAGACAAAGGAGCTGCAGCCCGGTGAGAGCCAGACTCTGACGATCACTTTCCCCGTGGAGCAGATGGCCTCCTATTGCATGGGCCGCAAGGTATGGTATCTGGAGGACGGCCTCTATGCCATCTGGGTAGGCGATTCCCTGGAGAGCGCCGTGGTAGCAGGCGGCGTGCATATCGCCGAGGAAGTGTTCACAGAGAAGAACCAGGCGATCTGCCCTCTGCCCGAGGAGGAGCAGGCATCCCTGAAGGAAGAGCATGACAAGCTCATGGCTACCCTGGATACGGAAAAGCTGGCTGCAAGACGCACCAGGGCAAAGCAGGAGGCAAAGGAGAGTGGCTGCGGTATTACCGAGATCGATCTGACAGACTGGAAGGTCAGAGAAGTGGAATACAAGGGCAATGTGTCCGCAGAGGACGAAGAGGCAGTAAAGATCGCAGAGTCCCTGACCACCGAGCAGCTCATCAGCCTGGCTACCGGCGCGGTAGGCAAGGGACAGGGCGGCGCCCTGGGAGCAGCCGGCGAGTCCGTGCCCGGCTCTGCGGCCCAGACCAGCGACTGCGCAAAGGAGCAGGGCGTAGCTCCTGTGGTGCTGGCAGACGGCCCCGCAGGCCTTCGCCTCATGAAATACTACGATGTGGATGATGCCACCGGCAAAGTGCTGCAGAAGCCCTTCGCCTTCAGCTTGGAGGGCGGATGCCTTTGCGATGACGAGGGGATCGGCGAGGGACAGAGCCGTCATTATCAGTACTGCACGGCGATCCCGGTAGGCACCCTGCTGGCACAGACCTTTGACACCGCACTGGTCAGTGAAGTGGGCGAGATGATCGGCAAGGAGCTGCAGATGTTCAATGTCACCCTGTGGCTTGCGCCCGGCATGAACATTCACCGCAATCCCCTCTGCGGCAGAAACTTTGAGTACTATTCCGAGGATCCGCTGGTAGCCGGCGTTATGGCGGCAGCTATGACCCAGGGTGTACAGAAGAATGCCGGTGTCGGCACCACCATCAAGCACTTTGCGTGCAACAGCCAGGAGGACAGCAGAAAGTTCTCCAACAGCGTACTGTGCGAGCGCGCTCTGCGTGAGATCTACTTAAAGGGCTTTGAGATCGCCGTTAAGTCCGCACAGCCCATGTCCATCATGACCAGCTATAACGAGATCAACGGCGTGCATACCGCCAACAGCGCGGATCTGTGCACGAAGGCTGCCAGAGATGAGTGGGGCTTTAAGGGCGTGATCATGACAGACTGGACCACCACGGAGGACGGCCCCCAGTGCACTGCCTCCGGCTGCGTGCGCGCCGGCAATGAGTGGACGATGCCCGGTGTGGAGGCCGATCATGAGAATATCAGACAGGCCCTGGCCGACGGCAGTCTGACCATAGAGGAGCTTCGTGCATGCGCTTCCAGAGCCATCCGTGTGATCCTGCAGTCCGTGGCCTATGAGGATGCACAGCCCTACAGCGCACAGTTTGCAGCGCTTCCGGTCTACGTGGAGAGCAAGTAAAGCGCCTGGGTTATAAGCAAGACATTTAAGACCTTTAAGACAAGAAATAAAAAAACAGCCAAAAAAAATAACAGAGTGCGACGTATGTCAGCACTCTGTTATCTTTTTTTATAGTGAATCATCCTGTTCCTTATGCGTTATAAAATCGAGTTATCGACGGCAAATGATGATTGCTGGTCTGTTGATGTCGATAAATACAGGCTGTACGGTAGTCATATCTACAACAGGTAACATGTGCATTCTCCTTTCTGGGTCTAGAGGGTACGGGGGACACGGCAGATAATATTGGAGGAATTGATCATCTGTCTTCTAAGTTCTTCTAACTGATTCTGTGTCATAATGGACTCCTTTCTGATGGTTTTGCTTACCGTTTTAATTATTCTTTTTAGGGTAAAAGCTGAAGAGCCAATCGATAAATCTCTTGAGGTCTTTAAAGGTCATGATCTGTTTCCTTCCTGGTGGCGTTGCTTTCTGCCTTATGTCTGCGTCTCTTTTATTTGATTATCGACGGCAAATGATGATCACTGGTCTTTTGATGCCGATAAATACAGGCTGTACGGTATTCATATCTACAGGTAACATATGTATTCTCCTTTCTGTTTGTTTTGTCTGTGTATCACCTCTTTTTGTGAGGTGCTTTTGTTTTTGTTTTTCTTGATGAGCTTATGATACGACAGAGGGTGTATAAGTTGCGTAACAGGGAAGGTGCCCCGCCACAGGCAGGATTGCTTCTCCTGTTTTTAAATATTTTTGCGGCAGTAAAACGAGATCATTGCCGCAAAAATATTTTTAAGACGAAATTAGTGAATGGGGGTGTTGTGATAAAAGCGAACACGCTTCAGGAAATCCTTGGGAAGTCCCTTATAGAAGTAATCTTCCGGAATACCATCAAAATAATCATAGATTGAAGTCATTTTATTTTATCCTTTCTGAAAATATTCTGTGTTTGTTTCCTGGTTGTGTTTCTAGTTAACAGAAACCGGAGTCGCAAACTTCTTTATATCATTGGTGAAGCTTTCAAAAGAGGGCAGCTTGCAGATGACGAAATCCGGGCAACTCTGAACGGTATTAGTATTAGTA
>CAVKQI010000148.1:0-3596 GCA_963658405.1 bacterium
CGTCATCCATTCGTGATCGCATCAGGGAATTCGCCTTCGCGAAATTCCCTTCGCGGTGCCGCAGTAGACTGCGGCACAGGAGGAAAAAATGGCTATAGCAGATTTTCAGATTCAGAATATGTATGATCTTTCAGAAACCATCGCAGCAGATCTTTTCAAGGATGTCACGTATCCCTGGGAGGTGCTGCCGCGTATCGAGGAGTTTATTATCCGTCTGGGTAATTCCCTGCCGGAGGACCGTTTCGAGAAGAGAGGCGAGAATGTATGGGTGGCAAAATCCGCGAAGGTTTTTGACAGCGCTTATTTAGGCGGCCCCTGCATCATCGACGAAGAGGCAGAAGTAAGGCAGTGTGCCTTTATCCGCGGCAAAGCCATCGTGGGCCGCGGCGCCGTGGTAGGTAACTCCACAGAGCTTAAAAATGTGGTGCTTTTTAATAAGGTACAGGTACCCCATTACAACTATGTGGGGGATTCGGTCCTTGGCTACAAATCGCACATGGGTGCCGGCTCCATCACCAGCAATGTAAAGAGCGACAAGACCCTGGTGGTGCTCCACGATCAGGCAGACGGCGAGAGTCTGGAAACGGGTCTTAAGAAGATGGGAGCCATGCTGGGAGACCGGGTAGAAGTAGGATGCAACAGCGTCTTAAATCCCGGCACAGTGATCGGCCGCGATACCAATGTCTATCCCCTCTCCAGTGTCAGAGGGATGATTCCCGCCAATCATATTTTCAAGCAGCAGAATGCTGTAGTATTAAAGAGACAGGACTGAGAGCAGGACTAAGATCAGAACTAAGAGCAGAACTAAGATTAGAACTAAGAGCAGGATCGGTCAGGGACAGTTGACAGAAAGGGAGGCAGTACGGGAGTATGGCCGGAAAAGAGAACATTGCTTTTATACAGCTTTTTTGGGATTTGATGAATCGGCGCACAGGTGAACTGGGCAAGGTGGATTTTATTCCTCAGAAACCGGCCTATGACTATGAATCTCCTATGGAGCAGGCATTTCCCCGGAGCACGCCGGAGGCGCAGGGCGTGGATTCCGGATGGGTTGCCGATTTTGTAAAGGAGATGGGAGAAAACCCCCATGTGCACATGCACCAGATGATGATCCTGCGCCACGATCATGTGATCTTTGAGTGCGGCTTTGATCCGTATCCCGCCGGGATCTGGCATGTGACCTACTCCATGTGCAAGAGCTTTACCAACATGGCCATCGGTTTACTGGTGGATGAGGGCAGGATTAGCTTGGAGGATAAGGTGGTGGATCTGCTCGCCAATCGCTTCAGCGCATTGCAGATCCTGAATATCCTGTGGTTTAAGGACATTACGGTGCGGCATCTGCTGACCATGTCCACAGGTGTTTCCTTCAATGAAGTAGGCGCTATTTCCGGAAATGACTGGGTAAGGGGGTATTTTGATTCCACGCTTAAGTTCACCCCGGGGACGAAATTCGAATACAACAGCATGAATACCTTTATCCTTTCTGCCATTGTCTCCGAGTGCACCGGCATGACCATGTTTGAATTCCTGCAGGAAAGACTCTTTGCCCCCATGGGCATCAAAAAGGTCTTCTGGGAAACCAGCCCGAAGGGCATTACCAAGGCCGGCTGGGGCATGTTCATCACCCAGGAGGACGCGGCAAAGCTTGGTTCCCTCTACCTGCATAAGGGCGTGTGGAACGGGCAGCAGCTGATCTCCAGAGAGTGGGTGGAGGCATCCACTTCCCCGCAGATCGCGACCGATAAGCCGGAAAATCCCGAGTACGGCTATCAGATCTGGATGGACTGCCGCCCGGGAAGCTTTTGCTACAACGGCATGCTGGGCCAGAATGTCCATGTGTTTCCTGACCTGGATATGATCATTGTGACCAATGCCGGCAATGAGGAAGTCTTCCAGGCCGGCAATATGACATCGATCCTTCGGAAATATTGTGCGCTGCCCTGGCAGCCTTCGGCAGAGGCCCTTCCTGAGAATACCGCTGCCGGCCGGCGTCTTCTGCAGGTAAAAGCCCAGATGGAGTGCACCGCACAGTTCGGCAGCCGCGTGGAAAAGGGCGGCTGGCCCGGAAGAAATGGTTCGAAGCCTCTGAAAAGACGACAGAAGGAAGAAATGCTGACGGCCGAAGGGTACGGGCGCTTTGAGCATACCAGTGCTTCCTGGCGCAATACCTGGCGGGAAATGCTCCGAAGTCTGGACGGCAAATCCTTTGAGATGGATGAAAAGGGCATCGGCCTTTTCCCGCTCATTATGCAGGTGGTGCACAATAATTACACCCATGGCATCTCCAGAATGCGTTTTCGGATGCTGGAGGGCATGCTCTATATTGATTTCCTGGAAGGAACACAGACCCATACCCTTCCGGTGGGATTTTCCAAAGGCCGTCATTCCATCATCAATATGAACGGCGAGGAGTATCTGGTAGGCGTCAAGGGCAAAATCCATACCAACGAGGATGGCATTCCCGTCATGAGCCTGCAGATCGCCTTTATCGAAGAGGCTACCGAGCGGCGGTTAAAGATCCTCTTCTTAAATGACCACCAGCTGGAGCTTCGCTGGGATGAGGTCCCCGGCAATATGATCATCACCGATACGCTGGAGATGATCACCATGGGCAGCGGCAATACCGGCGGTCTGGTGAATGGCCTGATGTCTCAGATTTCTCCGGACCTGATCCGGCGCACCATGCAGAGTGCGATCCAGCCCATCGTGCGCGCACAGCTCCTCCCTGATGTGACGGAAGAACCGGCGGCGAAGGAGGAGACGGAAGAAGAAACGACAGGAGAGAACTAAGAAGAAATAAAAAAGAAATTAAAAAAGCAGGCAGTGGATGCACACGTTTTTTTCAGCATCCGTCTCGAATTTGCTTCGCAAATCCTCAATGTGGGCGGCCAGAGGCGCTTCGCGCCTTGGTCGCCTGCCAAATAAAAGTGTGAATCTGTCTGCGAGCAGAAGATTCACACCTTTATTTGGCAGGTGCTGAACATTTATCATATCATAATGATATAAAAAACATCAGAACAATTGATTTAACGGATTATATTTCCTATGTTACAATGAAAATAGTGAGGTAAAGAGACAGACACCTGTTTCTTTTCATTGTATAGGAGAATGCGCCTGTGCGAAATTCTCCCCATGCTGCCACTACAATACAGCGGCAGAGAAAGGAAAAAATATGGCAGAAAATACTTGTCTCGAGAAGCAGCCTCTTTCCCAGGAAATGCTGGAAAAGATGGATGCCTATTGGCGTGCTGCAAACTATCTGTCTGCAGGTCAGCTCTATCTGCTGGACAATCCGCTTTTAAGAGAGCCCCTGTCCATGGACCAGATCAAAAAGAAGATCGTAGGTCACTGGGGAACTGTTCCCGGACAGAACTTTGTCTATGTACACTGCAATCGTGCCATCAAGCGCTATGACCTGAACATGATTCTTCTTTCCGGTCCCGGACACGGCGGAAACTTCATGATCGCCAATACCTATCTGGAAGGAACCTACAGCGAGATTTACCCCAACATCAGCCAGGATGAGGAAGGCATGAAGAAGCTGTTCAAGCAGTTCTCCTTCCCCTGCGGCGTACCCAGCCACTGCGCACCGG
>CAVKQI010000149.1:0-3563 GCA_963658405.1 bacterium
TAAATTTTAAGGAAATGCCTGATGGCATTCCCTTAAAATTCGAATGATGACGATAACGTCATCATTCGGTATCCTATCGGAGAATTCGCCTCCGCGAAATTCTCCTCATGCTGCCGCTGTAAAACAGAAAAAAGGTGAATCTGGTCGGAATGATTTTCCGTCAGATTCACCTTTCTTTGTATCTGTTCAGCACCTGCCAATTTCAACGCGAATTGACTGCTTGCAGGCATATTCGTGATTGAAATTGGCAGGCGGCCAAGGCGCGGAGCACCTCTGGCTGTCCACATCGAGGATTTGCGAAGCAAATTCGAGATAAGGCTGAACAGATACTTTTATTTTATATAGTACAAGGTCACCTGTCTTTAGTTGGTGGTGCGCTGCAGGCTGCTCATATCGATCTCATCCAGATTCGTGCCGGGATCCACCTGATAACCCTGGGAGCGGAGGATGATCCGGGAGAGCATCTGGGCATATTTGCGGCGTCCCTCTTCGGAAAGGTGTACACCGTCCATCAGATACTGGTCAGCATTATAGGAGTTGATGCCCAGACTCCAGTAGGCATCCAGGTAGCTGATGCCGAATTCCGAGGCAAGCTGATCCGCAGTCTTGGCATATTCCTGCAGCGTGGCCTTGCCGTTGCTGAGGATGTTGCCGTCGCCCAGATACTGATTGTTCTTAAAGAACTGGGCATAGTTGGGACCGCAGAGAATGAAGGTGGCATTGGGATAAGCCTGCTTCAGATTGTCGATGCCCACATGCAGGGCGCCGCCGTAAGTCTCCAGATCCAGAACGTTGTCCGGGTTGTTGACGGCTGCACCGTTAAAGTAGTCGTTCAGGCCGTATTCGATGACGAAGATATCGGTCTTGGAAAAATCACAGGACTGGAAAACATTGTAGGCTGTGTACTTGCTGAAGAAGGCGGGATCCACCTTGCCGGTGATGGCGTAGACCATGCCCAGGAAGCAACGGGATTCCCATTCATCGACGCCGTGCTTTTCGCCGGGCAAAAGGGAAGCAGCGGTGCCGCCCATTGCCAGGTTGTAGACATTGGCATCACAGTACTGGGCTACCAGATAGGCGATACCGGTATCATCGCGGAAATTGTCCAGCTGACTGTCGCCCAGGAAGACCACCTGGATATTGCCGCCGTTTTTATTGGTGATCTGGTCATCCGCAGAGGCGGAAGAAGTGGCCTCCTGCGGATTGTCAGGCTCATTGAGCTCGTCTACATCCACTACGGTAATATCTTCAGGCGCTACATCCGTGTAGACCGAGGAGGTATCTGCGGAAGGAACACCCTCCGCAGAGGCACTGTCGGAAGAAGCCGTGTCTGCAGAGTCACCTGCAGCAGTGCTCGCTGCGTCGGAAGATTCCGTAGAAGCATCCGATGCAGAGACCTCCACAGAGGATGTCTCCGTAGAAGCAGCCTGGGCCGCACTGTCCTGCGCTGTCTCTACTTCGGAGGAAGCAGAAGCCGCCGTATCAGACGAGCCGGAAGAACAGCCGGATAGGAGAGATGCACATAAAACAGCGCTGACAAACAGCGCCGCCAGTTTTCGATTTTTCATAATTTCCTCTTTCTGCCGCTGCTCGCAGCGGCTGCACGAGGAGAATTCGCGAAGGCGAATTCTCCGATGACAATTACTCACATTATAGCACAGTTGGCAATAGATAACGTTTCATTATGGAATATACCGATGCATTGGACAACAGCAGTCCGGTTCCCTATAATGTCGTTATGGAATGACAGCAGGATTGCAAGTCCCGGACCGCCGATGCAGGCTCGCCTGCGTGCAGAGTGATCCGATGTCATGGAACGTATCCGGAAACACATCGTCTGAGAGAGGAATTCCCCCATGGAAAAAAGCGGACATATCATCCGATGGGTCAGAAAAAATGCCTGGCTGCTGATCGCGCTGGGGGTCTATGCCGTCCTGAACGGCTACCTGGTCAGCGTCCATGAGCCCTGGAGAGATGAGGCACTGGCCTGGACGATTGCCAGAGATCTATCGCCCGTGGGGATCATCCATCAGATGTCGGTGGAGGGACACCCCTGCCTGTGGTACTTCCTGCTCCTGCCTCTGACCAGAGCGGGACTGCCTATCCTGTCCATGTGCGTCCTCTCCTGCGTGCTCATGGTCATGGCGACGGCGATTTTCCTTTTTAAGAGCCCCTTTCCCGCATGGCTTCGGATCCTGCTTATTTTTACACCCCTTTTTACCTATATGTATCCGGTGATCTCCCGCAGCTATGCCCTGGCCTTCCTTTTCATGATCTGCCTGGCGGCACTGGAAGAGAAAAAATGGGAGAGACCCTGGCTGTACTGCCTTTTCCTCGGCTTGCTGGTGCAGACCCATGTGATCATGCTCGGAATGGCCGGGATCATGTCCCTTGTCTTTCTGATACAGCGAATTCATCTTTTTTATAAAGAAGGGATGCAAAGCCTGATCCGCAGACTTCTGCCCCTGCTGCTTCCCCTCGGCAGCTTTTTCTGGCTGCTGGTGCAGTTCGCGCACCTGCAGGAGAGCGCCTCCGTGGAGGCAGTGCAGCTCACCTTTACAGAACTCCTGCAGAGAATGTGGATGGTGCTGCCCTATACCATGAGCATGTATATGCACATCGACGGCATCAAAGCCCTGTGTCTGGCCGGCGTCGTGCTGGCACTTTGCATCTACGGCATGATTCGACGGCACCTTTTCGGAGAGACTATCTGCTTCCTGGGAGGAATCGGGGCACAGCTGGTGATCTATTCTACCGTGAACGGCCCCACCGGCCAGCGGGCGCTGAGCTGGTTTCTGCTGTTTCTCTGGTATTTGTGGGTATGCCTGGATCGCGTAGAGGAAATGCGCCGCGGCGATTCGGACGACAGAAAAACGGTGACAGGCGGCGGAATCAAAGGATTCCTTTGCAGAAACGAATTCCTTCTGCTGTCCCTGCCCGCCCTGGCGGTTACCATTTGGCTCTGCGGTGTGCGGCTCTATCCGTACATGATCCAGGATATACACCTGCCATTCTCGGATGCGGGAGAGGTGAGTAAGGCCATAGAGGCCGTGGTGCCGGAAAACGGCACAGTGGTGATGACAGATGCGGCGACAGCCTCCTCTGTGGCAGCCTATCTGACCCATAAGGGAATCCGCATCTTCTGTCCCCAGCAGAATACCTATGTGACCTACACCAACTGGGACAGCAACTGGAACAGACAGATGACCCAGGCGGAAATGCTGGAGGTGCTGGAAGAAAAAGGCCTGAGCCAGGACGGCTTTTACATCGTCATTGACAGCGGCAGTGTGGTGGAGGATCTGCAGACCGAGGGCTGGCAGCTGCTCTACCAGACCCCCGGTGAGACTGTGTTCCATGAGTCTTTCAGTTTGTATTATGCGCCTGCACTCGAATAGGCTGCATTTCACAGAACAGCCGGACCCGCTCCCTCGTCCGGCGTCCGGGAATCCAAGCCTGTGGCGGTTTGCTAAGGAGAGCAAAGTGTTGTAAAGTATACCTGTGTTTCGCGCCGCAGACAGAGCGCGGCATTCATGGTTGATCATATCGGAGGATCCGCCCCTGCG
>CAVKQI010000150.1:0-3258 GCA_963658405.1 bacterium
TGCAGTTCTCATTACGGCAGCTGTCCTGTTCCTTCTTTTTTTTGATGGAAAAGCAGTAAGATATATACGTCACTTTGCAGTGGCGCTGCTGCCCATATTGACGCTTTATCTATGGCTTACAGTCACGGATAATATGAGCTTTCTGCAGGGAGAGAACTTTCTGCCGGAGATTGTCGGATTATACATTCTTCTGGGCTTGGCTTTGTGCATTTTCAATCTCAGAGGGGGCAGCATTCTTTATCTGGGAATGGGTTTTACCGTCACGCTGGTTAATTATTATATGGAATCATTCCGTGCACAGCCTCTGCTCATCACGGATCTTTTTTCCCTCCGTACGGCCTTACAGGTGGCGGGCAATTATACATACACCATTACCTATCCGATGATCTCTGTCGTTATGATCTATGTGGATATGCTGGTGCTGATGATTACTTATTCTTATAAGCCTGGCATAATTGCAGATGCGATACCGGCGGCAAAAGAGAAAACGGCAGAAGAGCTGAATGAAAAAGAAACTGAGCTGTGTATAAAAGGCAAAAAAATCAGGAAAGGCCGGAAAACAATTTTGCTTCGCTGCTGCGGCGTCCTTCTTTGCCTGGCAGCCTATGTGGCTTTGGGGGAGTATACGGATTTTGCATTAAGCTCCTGGGATATGAAGGGCGTAATCACAGAACACGGCTGGCTGATGACGAATACGGTACTGGGAAAGACCTGCCTGAATAATAAACTGAAGGGATATAACAAGCACGAGACTATTGATTTCATGGCAGCAAACGAAAAAGAAGAGACGGTAGATACAGTAGCCGTCATGCCTGAAAATCTGATCGTCATCATGGATGAATCCTATGCAGATCTGTCCGTCCTCGGAGAACTGGAGACGGATGAGGAAGTTATGCCATTCCTGAATTCTCTGGAAAACGGAAGCAGGATCGAAAAAGGATGGGTGGGAGTCCATGTGATAGGCGGCGGAACCATCTCTACAGAATGGGAGTTCCTGACAGGGGGCAATACGGGACTGATGAATCTGGGCTCTTTGTTTCCTTATACACTGCTGCAGAATAGGATAAAGCAATATAACTATAGCGGAATCTGCAGTACACTGGCAGATGCAGGCTACGAGACAATAGCGATGCATCCAAACCTTGCCACCAATTATGGCAGAAAAAGCGTATATCCGCTGCTTGGATTTCAGGAATTCTATACAATAGACAACTATTATGAAAACGCTGATTATATCAGAAGTTTTGTGTCCGAGGAAACGGACTTTGACGGGATCATCGCACAGTATGAAAATAAGGAAAGCGACGACCTGTTTGTCTTTAATGTCACCATGCAGAATCACGGCGGCTACGGACAGTCTCTGGATGAATATGATGTCACTGCATCCGGCATCGATTGTGATGAATTAGACTGTTATCTGACATTGGTGCATAAATCAGACCAGGCACTTGAGAGGTTGCTCTCTTATTTTGAGAAGGTGGATGAGCCGACTATGATCGTTTTTTTCGGCGATCACCAGCCCGCTCTGCCGGAGAATTTCTATGACTATATTTATGGTACGCAGGAGAGAAATGACGAGCAGCAGGAGAAGATGTTTGTTACGCCCTATCTGATCTGGTCTAACTACGACAGACAGACCTATGACATGCCTTATATCAATGCCGGTTATCTGGAGACCGTTGTGAAGGCGGAGACCGGTTTGGAGCTGAACCAGTGGGATCGGTATCTGCTGGGGATCATGGAGAAGTATCCGGTAGTAGGACAGTATGGTTTGTTTGATGAGGATTATACCTTCACTTCATATGGCAATCTTAACGATGAACAGTCGGAAGATTTAAGACAGATGACACAGGCAATGTATTATTGGTGGACATATCATTGAGAAATGTATTATGGTTATCGCCCTATGCGCCCTATGATCAGGTGGCGCACGCAGGTGGCAAGATTCATAATTTTTATCTGAAACAATTTCATAAAAGCGGTCTTTTCGACATCACTTTATTGAGCCTCTGCAATCAGGATGAGGTATCCCGACTGGATTTGGACGCCTATGGAATTAAAAACAGAATCCATGTTGCAGAAAAGAACAGTCTGGACAAATCCTGGCGCTATTTCCTCAATGGGATCTCTCATGTCAATCCCTTTGACCCCTATGACGGTGTGGCATTATTATATGAAAGGATGCAGCTGAAGAAACTGCTGCATACGTATACAGCAGAGCAGAAGAAGGCACATACTGCACCGGATGTGGTGATCATGCAGTGGACCTGTGCATTGATGCTGCTGCCGGAGATAAAGAAAGCTTTTCCTGGGTGCAAAACGGTGGCCATTGAGGAGGATGTTACTTTCCAGAGTTACCAGCGAATCTGGCAGGCTAAGAGCGGCAGTAAAGCACTGGAATTATTCTGGCGTCATCGCTTTCAAAGTGAGAAGAGAAAAGAACTTACACTCTTGGAGCGGGTGGATCTGATTGTCACCAATAACAGAAAAGACACCGACTTGCTAAAAGAAAACGGAATAGGGGAAGAGAAGATTTTTACTTCTGTCCCCTATTTTGATGATTATGGACAGACTGTGCGTCATCCGGATGAGCAGGACAGAACCATCCTTTTTTACGGAGCCATGAGCCGGGCAGAGAATTTCGAGAGCGCCATCTGGTTTATCGAAAAGGTAATGCCTTTGCTGGCACAGGAAAAGGTGCGCTTCGTCATCGCGGGAGCCAATCCTCCGGAGCGTTTGCGTCATTATCAGTCTGATCGCGTGGAGGTGACCGGCTATGTGCAGGACATTGCGCCGTATCTATCTTCCTGTCTTTGCATGGCCCTGCCCTTGCTGCGGGGCGCCGGCATTAAGATCAAGGTATTGGAAGGAATGTCTGCAGGTGTGCCGGTGTTGACCAATGAGGTGGGCATAGAGGGCATCGGCGCAGCGCCGGGCACGGAATACCTGCACTGCGAGACACCGCAGGAGTATGCGGATGTTGTAAAAAAAATGATTTATGGTACAATGAGTGTTGTTTTTTTGGAAACCAATGCCAGAAATTTCATTAAAAAGAACTATGATGCAGGAAAAAGAGTACGGCAGTTTGCAGAGACAGTGGATGCCCTGTAACAGGTTTGCCGGTTCTGGTAAATTCCCTTCACACTGCTGCAGACACAGCAGAATTATAGAAAGCAAGATGTCAATTTAAGAAGAATAAGGAGCAGAACAGATGGAAAGCAGTATTATCAGGAATATCTGGGATTACAGAGACATGGT
>CAVKQI010000151.1:0-3142 GCA_963658405.1 bacterium
TGCCTGTTTTTGCAATGTATTAAACTTGCAATAATTCACATAACTGATAGAATTTCCGATCGAAAAACTGGAAAGATCACCTGTTGTCTCATATTCTATAGTCACAGGCCCACTTATATTCTCTGTAAATTTGATCTGGAATAATCCTACCTCGTGATCATTCTCCTTCTTGCTGTAGGAATCAATTGTATATCCGTCAGTAATCTGCTCTCCATTTTTGTTATACAGTTTGATGGATTTTCTCTGTGCGTCAGTCATAAACATACTGGCTACATTTTGATTCGTATTAGCATTCCACTGCAGATTCCCCCAGTCCACGTAGACATCATCAGCTTTAATATCCACATTAATAACAGACTTCCATTTCATGATGACCGCGTCACTTCCGGACTCTGTCTTACCAAATGACTGCGATACAAAAGTCTTTGTCAGGGCATCATCTCTGCCAACTGTCTGCGTATCTGAATCTTCTCCCTCTACACCACCTTCACTGTGCGCTGTATTGGTAATTTTTTCTCCTTCAAGCGGCAGGCTGGAGACGTCTTTTACTTCTGTCTTGTACTCAATGACATAGTAGTACTGTCCTTCAGGCAATGTACTGGTGAGTTCCTGTGTTGTCTTATTGTATTTGTGATCAATTGTCGTCCCGGTTGCTTTTCCGCTCGCATCATACTGGGTAATCTTGACACTGTCCTCTACCAGTTTCAGCTTATCAGGAATCGTATCACTGAATTTCGTCTCTTTTGTCAGATTAGCAATGACACTGCCTTTATTGATCGTAACCATATAGGTTACGTATACTTGACCATCCTCTGTGGTCACACGGCCGCTCTTGTCGATGCCGCCGGTGGTTACCTGTGTCCATGTCTGTGCAGGATATTCCTTGTCTTTGTCTGTCACCGTAGCCTTATTGTTCACCTGTTTGTCAATGGTGGCATCAGTTCCGAAAACCTTTGTTGTTTTGACTTTATAGGTGATCGTATATTCTCCGGCAGCTACCAAGCCGTCGCTTGCTTTGCTTGTGATCCGGAATGTGGCTTCTGCTCCGGTGTCTGTCGTTTTTGAACTTGTAGTTTCAATAGCTGCATTTACATCTTTGCTGTCAGATCTGCTGATTGCTACTGAATTCTGTACAAATTCAAACCCTTTTCCTTTTAGTACCTCTGAGACATCTATAGGACCCTTGTATCCGTCTTTACCATTCACGGTCAATTTCACCGTATAGTCAATATAGGCATAACCTTGCTCATCCAGATAGACCTGACTTGCCTGTTTGGAGATATTGAAGGCTGCACTCTTTGTCTCATTGTCCTTGATTGTGATTTGTCCTGTCCATTGTCCTATCTGGACATTTTCGGTCTTTCCTTCCTCCGGTATGTTCTGGATATTCCACTTGAACTCAAAATTAACCGATCCATGTACATGTGTCCCGGCGTCATCTATATAGCTCTGGTAAAATTCCAGAACGATATTCCATTTTCCGGTGCTCTCATCTTTTACATACTTATATGTGCCTGCTTGTATCTCTCCATCGTAAAGATTATATGTACCGCCGGCAAAAACGGAGCAGTCTATATTATCGGATAAAGGAATGTAGCATTTATTCTGATTATCCTTCAATTTCTTTACTTCAAGATTGCTGAAATCAAAGCTGCCCTTTACCTGATCCGTTGTAGTGAACTCTGTAGACTCTTTCCATTCGTTATTCTCATTCTTCCACAGCTTTACTTTTGATAAAAGATCGCTTATATCCACCCCATACGCAGAGTCCATAACCTTGATCTCATTATCATGGTTATCCCCTGTGGGCAGTTCGCAGTAGCCGGCGATGCTGCCGTCGGTGGTGCTGTAGGTGTTTTCCTGGACGCTGTCGGGGCCGTCACCGTTCGGGCGGTTGCCTTCGATGACGGTGACGGAGGTATCAGAGATGCTGCTGACGATACCCATGTGGTCATTGCTGTCATTAAAGAAGATCAGGTCGCCGGCCTTGACGCCGCTGGCATACTCGCCTGCATCCCACCACATATCCTCACTCTGTACAGAGGAGATCCATGCCTGGACACCGCTGTTGGTGGGCACGTCGGTGATATTCGCATAGTGGAGGCAGAAGGCGGTAAACATGGTGCCCCAATCGCCGTAAGGGTTGCCGTACCATGCGCCGTAACGGGTATAGCCTCTGTGGGACTCCTCGTCATAGTTGCGGGTGCTCTCGGTATAGCCGAGCTGGGATCTGCCTACGGAGATTAAGTCCGCTGCCTTGTCACCGGTCAGGCTGGGGATGGTTGCCTCCCAGTCTGCTGCTGTCTCTACATCGGCGTTCTTGTCGATGAGGCATGCAGAGGTATGCTTGTGCTCCTCTTTCTGGCAGATCAGCTTGTAGGTCTTGTAGCAATCGATGGTGTGATGATGTCTGCCGTCGTTGGTGGTATCAGCGGAGGCATTCTCTGTCTTTGCGGTAGTGCCGGAAATGGACGCATTGGTGCTGTCCGTCACGCTGGTGCCGGATGCAGATGCATTGGTGCTGTCCGTTACGGTGGTGCCGGTAGTGGATGTACTGGTGCTGTCCGCTACGCTTGTACCAGAGGTGGATGCACTGGTGCTGCCTGCTGTGCCGGTGGTGACGGATGCATTAGCATTAGCATCGGTGGTCGTATCAGTAGCGGTATTGCTGCCGGTGCCGGCATTTTCGGTAGTTCCGGTATTGGTGCTGTCTGTAGTGCCGGTGGTCTGGTCGGAAGCAGTCGTCTCCTCTACTAACTGTGCCTTCAGCTCTTCGATCTTCTTGGCCTTTTCTTCCTTAGCCTTCTGGATCTCTTCCTCGGTCATGGCGACCTTCTGACCCTCTTCCAGACCGCAGATCAGGGTCTTCTCTGTGGTGGTCTGTGCCTCGGTGGTCTTCTCGGTATAGCAGCTGTCGGTGTGACTGTGCTCTTCCTGGCCGCAGGTCAGGGTCTTTTCTGCGCTGCCTGCCTCACTGTTTTCACCGCCTTCTTCACCCTCTGCTGTGCTCTCCTGGACAGAGTAGCAGTCGTCACTGTGGGTATGCTCCGACTTACCGCAGGTAAGCTCTTTCTCCGTCTTGGCAGACTCTGTCTCTACCTGCTTTTCTTCGTAGCAGGCATCGGTGTGATGGTGCTCCTTC
>CAVKQI010000152.1:0-3128 GCA_963658405.1 bacterium
ATAAAGACGTATGGCAGCAACACAGTACGCATGGAGGAAGGTATGTCATATTTCGTGGGGATAGATCAGAGCACCCAGGGGACAAAGGCGCTGCTCTTTGACAAGGAAGGAAAGATCCTGCTTCGCACCGACCTGCCGCACAGACAGATCGTGGATGAGAGAGGCTGGGTAGAACATGATCCGAAGGAAATCTACGCCAATACCCTGCAGGTGATACAGAATCTGGTGAGCAAAAGCGGCATAGACCGCAGTGAGCTGGCCGGCATCGGCATCAGCAATCAGCGCGAGACCGCTCTGGCCTGGAATAAAGAGACAGGAGAGCCTGTCTATAATGCCATTGTCTGGCAGTGTGCCAGAGCAGAGGCAATCTGCAAAAAGATGGAAGAGGAAAATCCCGCCGTTCCGGAAATGGTGCGAAAAGCCACCGGCCTTCGGTTTTCTCCCTATTTCAGCGCTGCAAAACTGGCATGGATCTTACAGAATGTGCCGGGAGCAGCCGACCTGCAGACCCAGGGAAAGCTCTGCATGGGCAATATCGATGCCTGGCTTGTCTACAAGATGAGCGGCGGAAAGGATTTTAAGACGGATTATTCCAATGCTTCCCGCACGCAGCTTTTTAATATCGGCAAGCTTTGCTGGGATGAGGAAGTATGCGCCGCCTTCGGCATCGATCCTGCCTCCATGCCTGAGGTCTGCGATTCCGATGCTCTCTTTACAGAGACAGATTTAGACGGCTATCTGGATAAGAAGATCCCGGTGCACGGCGTGCTGGGAGACTCTCATGCAGCCCTTTTCGGACAGGGATGCTTAGAGCCCGGTGCCACCAAGGCAACCTACGGAACCGGCTCCTCCATCATGATGAATGTGGGCGAAAAACCGGTATACTCCGATCAGGGTGTAGTCAGCTCCCTGGCCTGGAAGATCGACGGCCATGTCAACTATGTACTGGAGGGCAATATCAATTATACCGGCGCGGTGATCACATGGCTGAAGGACAATGTGGGCCTGATCGTGTCTGCAGGAGAGACCGAAGCGCTGGCCAGAGAGTCCAATCCGAGTGATGAATGCTACCTGGTGCCTGCCTTTTCCGGTCTGGGCGCACCTTACTGGGACAGCGATGCCAGAGCCATGCTCTGCGGCATGAGCCGTACCACCGGCAAGAATGAGATCGTCCGGGCAGCCCTGGACTGCATTTGTTATCAGATCACAGACATCGTCAAAGTCATGAACGAGAGTGCCCCGGTGGCTATCTCCCAGCTGCGCGTAGACGGCGGTCCAACCAGAAACAAGTACCTGATGCAGATGCAGAGTGATATCCTGAATATTCCGGTGATGGTGCCGGATGCCGAGGAACTCTCGGGCATGGGCGCTGCCTATGCGGCAGGACTGGCTATGGGTTTCTTTGACAAGGAAGCCATCTTCGCCCGCACCAAGCGCACCGCTTATGAGCCGGTGATGGATGCAACAGTAAGAGAGAAAAAGTATGGCGGCTGGAAAGAAGCCGTGGCGAGAACATTGAGGTAAGTGTGTTGCCGCAATAAAGGAGGGCAATCAACCCTGTTAGTCTGATGACAAACAGGGTTGAAAACAACAATGCTGTATACAGCATTGTTGTTTTTTCACATCGGAGAATTCGCCTTCGCGAAATTCTCCTCGTGTTGCCGCTAAAAAAACGCGGCAAGGGAGGTGACCTTGAAAGTCAGTCTTAAGCAGATCAGCGAAATCACCGGTTACTCTCCGGCTACGATATCCAATGCATTGAATTATAAGCGGGGGGTCAATAAGGATACGGCGGCGAAGGTCTTTGAGGTGGCCAGGGAGCTTGGCTATATCGAGGAAAACAGGATCACCAGAGTGCGCTTTGTAGTCTATAAGAAGACGGGACAGATCCTGGATGATACGCCCTTCTTTCCCATGATGATGGATGGAGCGGAGCGGGAGGCCAGAAACTGCGGCCTCGAGATGTCCGTGATGATGATCGACCGCCGGGTGGACGGCTATGAGACCCAGATTGAGCAGCTCGTCCGCGATAAGACCTGTGCCATGATCATTCTGGGCACAGAGCTCTCCGATGAGGATCTGATCCCCTTCCGCCATGCTGTAAGCCCGGTACTGATCCTGGACTACTGGTCCTCCGATATGAGCTTTGACGGCGTATTGATCAACAATGCAGACTCCGCACGGATGGCGGTGGAATACCTTGTCAAAAAAGGCCATCGAAAGATCGGATACCTACGGGGCAATGTGCGGATCAAGGCCTTTCGCTCCAGAGCAGTAGGCTTCCAGGTGGGACTTAACAAAGCAGGCATAGCCATGGACAAACGCTATACCTACACCCTGTCCACCACCATGGACGGTGCCTACCACGATATGCTGGCCCTTTTGGAGAGCCGAGTCTCCTCCATTAAGGACCTGCCCAGTGCCTTTTTTGCCGACAACGACATGATCGCCTTCGGCGCCATGAAGGCATTAAAGGAAAAGGGATACCGGATCCCGGAGGATATCTCCATCATCGGTTTTGATGACCTCCCCTACTGCGAGATCGTCTCTCCGAGACTCACCACCATCCGGGTCTCCAAACAGGAAATGGGCGCGGTAGCCGTAAACCGCATGAAACAACTCATCACCACCCCCGGCTCCTCCCACCTGAAAATGCAAGTATGTACACAATTGATCGAAAGAGACAGCGTGCGCGGATGACAGAGGCGTGCACGGGAAAGTGAAAAGTCGTATTTCGTGCTCGCACGAAAATACGGCTTTTTGCTTTCACGTATAGGACGAAGTCCGCGACATGAGGCAGGAGCGAAGCGGATGCCGAATGTCGGCACGCCTCGTGCGTAGTGGGCAGGCCGCGAAGTCCGCGACATGAGGCAGGAGCGAAGCGGATGCCGAATGTCGGCACGCCTCGTGCGTAGTGGGCAGGCCGCGAAGTCCGCGACATGAGGCAGAAGCGAAGCGGATGCCGAATGTCGGCACGCCTCAAACGTAGTGGGCAGGTGACGAAGTCCGCGACATGAGGCAGAAGCGAAGCGGATGCCGAATGTCAGCACGCCTCAAACGTAGTGGGCAGGCAACGAAGTCCGCGACATGAGGCAGGAGCGAAGCGGATGCCGAATGTCGGCACGCCT
>CAVKQI010000153.1:0-2827 GCA_963658405.1 bacterium
TTTGCCACCCATCGAAGCGGATAGATCTTTACGGGCGCTATCTGCACAAGCCCGGATGCTACGATCACAAGCAGCACCGTCAGCGTCAAGTTTCCATTTGTCCATAGCGCTGCAGCGTCCCAAATTTCCTTTATTGTCATTACTTGTCTTCCTCTGCTGCCGTATTTTTCTTCACTTTATCGTTATTACTATAGCGATTCGCAGTCATCAATTCCCCAAACGCAGGAAAGGCAGGGACTTTCGCCCCTGCCCGCATTTTTACTTCAGCCAGCTCTGCAAATCCTTAGAATCGTAAAGCTGTTTCCGGTTCACCGTGATGCTGTATAGTCTCTTTGCTATCTCGCTTCGCTTATCCGGATTATTGATATATTCCTGCTTGTATTTGCTGGTAAGGGAGGACCGGATCTTTGTCTGGATCTCTTTATCTGTCTTCCCTAGTTTCTTCTGGTACTCAATGTAAGACGCGAGGCTATCTTCATATCCGTCCGTCTTTTCATAGAGTGCTTCCGCAAGGTCCCCGGTGCTGATCGGAGAGAGCTTATTTAATGCAGACGACGCCTTTGCTTCGATCTGATCCTCTGTGTATCCCTTGTCGAGAAGCGATTTCTTGAGCTTTTCAATTTTCTTTTCATCTCCGTCAAGCATGGCCTGTCCGAGTTCTTCCACCTCCGGCTCCTTCTGTAGCTGATTCTTCATCATGTTGTCTATCTTTTCTTCGCCCATCAGCTCTTTAAGCTCTTGCGTAATGCGGTCGCCCACCTCCGTATCGCCCTGGGCATATGCCCGCATTGCCGATGCCAGGAAGTATTTTGCATTGGTAAAGTCTCCGCTTGAGCTCTGCGCTGCCATGTTGTACATGAGGTTGTCCCTCCAGTACTGCATTTCAGAGTTGTTTCCGATGACGAAGGTATCGATCAGACCGCCCATGTCTTTCATGCCGTTCCGGAGCGCCAGGCCGATGAGAGAACCGGCATCGGACGCCTTGTAGAGCAGCCCGAGCGGGCCGTACTTAGACTCACCCTTCACGGCCTTCCCGGCCTCCTCGATTGCTTCAAAGAGATTTGACAAGCCTTCAGTGTTTAGGTCTGTCGCATCATCTCCGGAGGCTACCGAGATAAGGTCCTTCACGAAGGGGATGTTATTCCATGGCAGGAGGTTGTCCAGAATGTCGGACTGCACCTTCTCTACGTACTTTTCCCCGAATGTCTTATCCTTATCATCGTCTCGAAGCGCCGACACCACAGAAGCCGCCGCCGTTGTGAGCGCTGCCGTTATCACATATACCGCTGCGATCCGGGCCGCGTTCTTCTTTGATCCCTTCTCGCCGCGTTCAAGGGACGCCCATGCTCTATAAAGCATGTTGTAGGTCTTTGTCGGTTCAGCCATGAAGGAAGTAAGGCTCTTTGCGTATACGCTTTTATCCTTCATCATGTCAGAGCGGTGCAGCACAGAATCTACCACCTGTGTCGTATCGATCACATGGTTAAATACCTTTGCAGACTCCTCATAAAACTCCTTTGTTCCCGGCTTTAGATCTGTCTGGTCCTCCACCTGCTTCTGCGCCGAGTACCAGAGCCGTACCCAGGCAATCTCGTCACCCTTGCTGGCAAGCCACATGGATGCCTCGCGCACCTGATCGAGCTTCGAGGACGTCCCCATCAGGATCTGATTCATCGAGCGGCCTACGTTAATGTCGTAGCTCCCCCACTCTTTCCAAAGCGCGATAGGGGCATATTCCTGGCAGATTTCGTATTGCTTTGCCGATTCCCGAGGGTTTAGTGTCAGACCCTCAAGCAAATACTTCGGATCCATCACGGCCATGGCTCTTGCGTATGCTGTTGGCTGTTGGATTGCCGTCCGGAGGTTTGCGCCTACAGCTGCGCCCTTATACTTTCCGGCCATGCCGTAGAGCACGTTCCACTCGTCCGAATCGCGTCCGCCATTTAGATCCCGGAGGAGATTCATCATATAAGTGCTGCCATCTTTTCCCATCACGCGCTCGATGGATCGCTGCACGTTTCCGGACTCGCCCTTATAGTTGTACCACTTCTGGATATCCGCAATTACCGGGACGTAAGCGTTATATGAGCTCATTTCATCCGACTGCCGGACAAAGACATCGAAGATATCTTCCAGAATCAGCGGATTATAGGCCTTCTTCTGCACAGATTTCGTCATGCCCATGTTTTTCAGCATGGTCATGCCCTGTTCGATCTGCTGTGAAGTCTTTACAATCGTGTCGTCTGCTACCCGAATCGGGAAGTAATTCTTTGCCTGGAACTTCTTGTAGCCATAGAGCTGCATTGTCACTTCATTACCCCATGCAGAGGTTTCTTCTGTAAGGAAGCGTCCGATTGCCGTCGCTACGCCCTTCTGCTCCGGTGTCAGCATGCTTGTCAAGCGGTCTACGGACGCTTCGGACACTTTGTATACCGTGTTATCCTTCGTTACCATGCCAAGAGCGCCCTTGATGCCTTCCCGCTTCATTTCATCAAGCTGGAAGCCGCCGTTCTGCTGATTCTTTGAATACTTATCACCATATAGATGCTGCCGTGCCTGTTTTCGCTGATTCAGGAGATAGAGAGACATGATCTGTGTTGGCTTCATCTCCACTTCTTTCTCCTGCACCCTTGCGCTAATGCCGTCGCCATCGAGATAAGAGAGTTTCACCTTTACCGGCTTCTCGCTCCACTCGCGGAGGGTCTTATCATCAAGATGATACTGCTCTTTCAGATCCGACATGAAGTCTACAGAGCGCTTAATCTTCCGGATCTTCTTGTCAAGCCCGTCCCTAGCCTCCTGGTACATCTCTGCACCACTTGTGCCA
>CAVKQI010000154.1:0-2787 GCA_963658405.1 bacterium
ATGCCTGCAAGCAGTCAATTTCCGATTGAAATGTGGCAGGTGCTAAACAGATACACAAAGTTTTCATAAAATAACCTCTTGCGAATTGAAAATGTTGCGCTATAATAAATTTAGTTCGCAGCCAAACTATTCGCAAGCTAACAGTTTGGAGACAAACAGTCAGTTTGCAAACAATCAAAACGGCGGCGGATCCAACCACTGTCCGAAAGGACAGAATACAGAGAGGAATTCAAATAAAAATGAAGGGAGAAAGAGATCAGAAATGGCTGGATGAGCACAGACATCATGTGGGATTTCAGGTGCGATGCTTTAATAATCAGATGGGTCGCTACCTGGATTATTGCTTTAAATCTGTTTTGCTGAGAGAAGGCTGCACGGATCTGACAGTGACCCATTCCTGGATCATTCATTTCATCAGAGAGCACGGAGAGACACCCGTCTATCAGCGCGACATCGAGAATAAATTCGACATCAGCCGCGCCACTGCCACCACCATGCTCCAGCTCATGGAGAAGAACGGCTATATCATCCGCAGGCCCGTGCCGCAGGACGCCAGACTGAAACAGCTGGTACTGACCCCTAAGGCTCTGGAGATAGAAAAGGCCAAGGATATGGACGCGATCCTTATAGAGCAGCATCTGCAGGAAGGCATCCCTGGGGAAGATATGCAGACCTTCTTTGCCTGCATGGAGAAGATGCGGGCCAATATGCAAAAGCAGATGAACCGTGTCCAGGGAGAGACAGAAATGCCTTCCGACGACAGCTCCGGGACACAGAAGCAGTAATCAGACAGAATTTGCTTTAAACAGCAGCATAATGCGTTGCGTTTGAAAGAAATGTCTGATGGCATTTCTCTCAAACACGGATGATGACGCAAGCGCCGTCATCCGCAATCCTATCGGAGAATTCGCCTTCGCGAAATGCTCCTCAATAGTGAGGTAATTATGAAAAAAAAGAATCTGAAAGAAAAGAAAAAAAATGCCTCCTACATCATCAAAGTCCTGGGTGCGCAGGTAAAGGAATTCAAAAAGGATTCCATCCTGACCCCCATCTTTATGGTGGCGGAGGTGATCATGGAGACACTGATCCCTGTCATGATGGCCTTTATCATTGATCAGGGCGTCGAGGCAGGCAACATGCGCAATATCTACCTGATGGGCAGCCTGATGGTAGTGGCAGCCGTGGTGAGCCTGACAGTGGGATTTCTGGGGGGCAAATACGGCGCCAGCGCTTCCACGGGCTTTGCCAGGAACTTAAGAGAGGCCATGTTTGCCAAGATACAGACCTACTCCTTTTCCAACATCGATAAATTCAGCACCGCAGGTCTGGTCACCCGTATGACCACGGACGTGACCAATATCCAGAACGCCTATCAGATGATCCTGCGTATGTGCACCAGAGCACCGGCCAGTCTGATCTTCGCCATGATCATGGCATTCCTGATCAGCCCCGAGCTGGCCAGCGTGTATCTGCTCGCCGTCATTTTCCTGGGCTTTTGCCTTTTCCTCATCATCCGCTCGGCTACCGACCGGTTCGATAAGGTGTTTCGCAAATACGATGACATGAACGCCAGCGTACAGGAAAATATTTCCGGCATCCGGGTAGTCAAGGCCTATGTCCGTGAGGATTACGAGGATAAGAAATTCCAGAAGGCCAGTTCCAATGTTTACAAGCTGTTCGTGAAGGCAGAGAAGGTACTGAGCTGGAACAGCCCCCTGATGCAGTTCACCGTCTATGCCTGCATCCTGCTGATCAGCTGGCTGGGTGCCAAGACCGTCGTGGCCGGCAATCTCACCACCGGAGAGCTGATGAGTCTTCTGACCTATTGCATGAATATCCTGATGAGCCTGATGATGCTCTCCATGGTATTCGTCATGATCACCATGAGTACCGCCAGCGCAGAGCGTATCGCAGAGGTGCTGACGGAGGAGCCGGATATCCGCAATCCGGAGAATCCCCTTTATGAGGTGCGCGACGGCAGCATTTCCTTTGAGAATGTAAACTTCCAGTACAGCAAGGAGGCAGAGCGCCCGGTACTGCAGGACATCAATCTGCAGATCCGCTCCGGAGAGACCATCGGCATCATCGGCGGAACCGGTTCTGCCAAGTCTACTTTGGTGAATCTGATCAGCCGTCTTTATGATGTGACCGAAGGCAGCATCAAGGTAGGCGGCGAGGATGTGCGCGCCTATGACGTGGAGACCATCCGTAATGCGGTCGCAGTCGTATTGCAGAAGAACGTGCTCTTTAGCGGCACCATCCTGGAGAACCTCCGCTGGGGCAATGAAAATGCCACTGAGGAGGAGTGCAAACGTGCCTGCCAGCTGGCCTGCGCCGATGAATTCATTGAAAAGATGCCTGACGGCTACAACACCTACATCGAGCAGGGCGGCAGCAACGTATCCGGCGGTCAGAAGCAGCGCCTGTGTATCGCCAGAGCCCTGTTAAAGAACCCGAAGATCATCATCTTTGATGACAGCACCAGTGCAGTGGATACCGCCACCGATGCAAAGATCCGCAAGGCCCTTGCCCAGGAGATCCCCGGCACCACCAAGCTGATCATCGCACAGCGAATTTCCAGCGTGCAGTATGCGGACCGGATCATCGTCCTCAATGAAGGCCGGATCGATGACATGGGCACCCATGAGGATCTGCTTAAGACCAGCGAGATCTATCGGGATGTCTACGAGGCACAGACAGGCGGCGGCGGAGACTTTGACCAGCCCCAGTAAATGCCGTAAACGTCATCAATTCGCAATCCTATCGGAGAATTCGCCTTCGCGAAAT
>CAVKQI010000155.1:0-2631 GCA_963658405.1 bacterium
CGAGCGCGTGATCAGAGGGACGGAGTTTGGCTTAAATCTGGTCTACGAGACGCCGTCAGGACAGGATATGGATGAGGCGGTGCTGGAGGAAAAGATCCTGGAAGAGTTCCGGCTTCTCTGCGACGGTTTCCGGCTGATGAAATATGATTACCTGGGCGGAAACGGCTCCAGAGGCTATGGCAAAGTGTTCTTTAAAGACCTGCAGGCGGATGTGGTCGTGGGAGACGTAGAGGATTCTGTGATGGATGCCTGCAACGAGCTGCTTTCTGCGATCTGAGAGAAACAGAAGATCACAAGAAACAGCAGCGGATGACAGAGGTAGCTATGAAATCTGTGATTTATAAAATGGAATTTACGACGCCGGTGCACTTTGGCCTGGGGTCCCTGAGCGATGCGGGCATATCCTTTTGCGCGGATACCCTGTTTTCGGCCTTGTATACGGAAGCCTTAAAGGAAGGAAAGCAGGATATCCTGTATCAGAGGGTAAAGGAGGGCGGCATTCTTTTTTCCGACGCCTTTCCCTACAAGGGCCAGGAATACTATCTGCCAAAGCCCATGGTCTACATCGAGCCCAAGGATGTGGGAAATTCCGTGCAGAAAAAGATGTATAAGAAATTAAAGTACATCCCCGTCTCTGCATTGTCCTGCTATCTGAGGGGAGAAGCGCTGGCGGATGCCCTGCTCCTGGATGACCTGGGGAGCGAGTGGGGACAGGTGATGACCGCCGTAAAAAAGGAAGAAGATGCCATGCCCTATGTGGTGGGAAATTACCGGTTCTGGGAAGGGTGCGGACTCTACTGTATCACCGTCTGTGAGACGGAGCGGGATCAGAGGCTGGTGGATGATCTGATGACGAGTCTGTCCTATGCCGGCATCGGCGGCAAGCGGGGCAGCGGCAAGGGTAAATTTGCCTTAAAATACGGCAGCCGCGTAGAGCCGCTGACAGAATTGCTGGAGAAAAAGGATACGGGGCGAAACATGCTCTTGTCCACCGCTCTGCCCAGGGAAGAAGAGCTCCCTGTGGCCCTGGAGGGCAGCGCCTATCTGCTTCAGAAGCGGTCCGGCTTTGTCTTTTCGGAAACCTATGCGCCGGAGCAGCGAAAGAAAAAGGATCTTTATACCATGCAGGCTGGTTCCTGCTTTCAGACGCGTTTCCAGGGAGATATCTATGATGTGGGCATGGGCGGGATGCATCCTGTCTATCGATATGCCAGGGCTATATTTGCGGGGATCTAATCTATGCAGGATTATTTACAGCACTATCAGATGAAACTGACCGTCCTCTCTCCCATCTATGTGGGGAGCGGGCAGGTCATTGACAAAAAATCATATATCCAGTACGGCGGCTCAAAGAGCCCCGTCATCATTCCCGATCGGGAAAAGATGATCCAGGATCTGTGCAGGCTGCATAAGGAACAGGCCTACGAGCAGTTTATACTGGGACAGAGCCGGGAACGTGAAGACTCCCTTGCCATGTGGCTGAATAACCAGAAAATTGACAGAGCACGCGTCGAGGGATGGACGAGCTATACCATGGATGCGGGAGATGCCTTTATCAAGCCGGGCGGCGGAAAAGGCACATGCAAGGAAATCTGCGCCTTCTGCAAGGATGCCTACGGGATGCCCTATATCCCCGGAAGCACACTCAAAGGCATGATCCGGACAGCACTGCTGGCCTGGGAGATCGAGAAAGATCCTTCCGCCTATGCGGGAAAGCTGCGGGATCTCGAAAGAGCAGCTACGATAAAGGATAGCCGCAACAGATATCTGCAGAATGAAACGAAGAGGATAGAGACGCAGGCTTTTCACACACTGCAGCGGCAGGAAAAGAAGCCGCAGGATGCCGTAAATTCCGTGATGTCCGGTCTGATCATCGGCGACAGCCGACCGATTCCGGTAGAGCAGCTGGTACTGTGTCAGAAAATAGACTATTCCCTCCGGGGCAAAGAGAAACCCCTGCCTATATTGCGGGAGGCCATCAAGCCGGGGACGGAAGTGATCTTCGATCTGACCATCGATATGAAGATTTTGCCGTATACACTGGCGGATATACAGAAAGCGCTGGATTGCTATCAGCAGGACTGCTATGATTACTTTTATAAGCGGTTTCGAAGAGGCAGAAATGAGAAGGGCATCGTGTGGCTGGGAGGCGGCACCGGCTTCGTATCCAAGACCATTCTGTATAATGCTTTTGAAGAACGGGGCGTAAAGCTCACCGATCAGGTATTCCAGATGACGCTGGGCAAAAAATACAAAGAACATAAACACGATGGCGACAGAAATCTCGGGATCGCACCCCACGTATGCAAGTGCACCCGATATGGCGGAAAGCTCTGCGACATGGGAATGGGCAGGCTGGAGGCAATGAAATGAGCCCCGCACAGACTATTTTGCGCCGCATATTGATTTTACTGGCTTTTCCCGACATAAGGAACCCAAAGAGAGGTCCCGAAAACAGATATTTTATTTTGCTCCGCAAACCGTCTCTGCAGTCCGCTTATTTACAGGGGTTGCAGGGACAGGATTGAAATTACCCCTTTCCCCACTGGGGACGGAAACTTTGTTCTCGAACCTCAACGACGTCATAACCGCGATTGAAATTACCCCTTTCCCCACTGGGGACGGAAACAT
>CAVKQI010000156.1:0-2572 GCA_963658405.1 bacterium
TCCTGAATTGATGACGTTTACATCATTCCCTATTATTCGATATATCTTTCACGATATTAGCCCTTTTCTTTTTTTTTATCAATACAACGTGCAATATATTGGCCGTATTATTCACTTTGCCGTTGATATACTCGGAAGAAATAAGACAGAAATGAATCAACGTTTCGGCTTATCTGTTTGGCTTACTTGTTTGTGTGTATCCATCGACAGCTGAAGGTTGAAAGCAGATACGGAGTAGGATATGATGGGAGTGCACAGCGAGTATGCATGCACCGGAGAATACAGAGCGTATCGTATACGAGGCATGCGTGGCTCATATAGTCAGTACAGTTCATGCAGTTCATACAGAAAGAAAGCAGGCAGAGCATGCAGAATATCCTACATCTGAAGGCGCCGGGAAACTGGATCAACGATCCGAATGGTTTTATTTACTATAAAGGTGAGTATCATCTTTTTTATCAGCATTTCCCCTATGAACCGATCTGGGGGACCATGCACTGGGGACATGCCGTCAGCAGGGACCTGATCCACTGGGAGCACCTGGGCGTGGCCCTGTATCCCACGAAGGACTTTGATGCCAACGGCATTTTTTCCGGAAGCGCTCTGGAAAAAGACGGAGACCTTCTGCTGTACTACACAGCGGTCCATTATCTGGAGGAGGATCCGGATTACATTCATAAGGCAAAAGATGACCGGAATCTGCAGTCTCAGGCTATGATCCGCTCCGCGGACGGCCGCACTTTTGATAACCTTCATGCAAAGAAACAGATCATCCCACCGGTGACGGATACCGCCATCGGGGATCCGCAGGAATGCAGAGACCCCAAGGTCTGGCGGGAAGGAGATACCTATTATCTGTGCCTGGGCAGCACCCATGAAAAGAAATCAGGCGTTTTGCTGCTGTATCGCAGCGCCGATGCGGAAAATTGGGAGTATGTGAGCCGCCTGGAGGATGAAAGGCTGGGTATCCTGCTGGAATGCCCGGATCTGTTCCGGATCGGCGATCAGTATGCGCTGATCTGCTCTCCGATCTGCAATCACTGCGGCGGAGACAGTCCGGACCATCAGAGCGTCATACAGAAGGTGAACTTTGACCCGGTCACCGGAGAGGTATCCCTCACCCGGGAAAAGGAAAAGCTGCTGGATTATGGCCTGGACCTCTATGCGCCCCAGAGTAATCTGGACGAGGAGGGCAGGAGGACCGTCATTGCGTGGATGCGCATGCCGGCGCCCCAGAGAGCAGAGGACAATGAAGCTTCCGGCGGCAAGAGCTGGAGCGGCATGATGTGTCTGCCGAGACTGGTGGAGATACGGGACGGTGAATTCTATACGCCGGTGCATCCCAATGTGCGCCGCTATTTCGCCGACGCAGGATGCAGGACAGAGTACAGCAGCGGAACCCTGTGGGAGAAGGAAGGACGATGCCGAATCCTTAAGCCCATGGAAGAGGGAGAGAAGCTGAAGGTCAACGGCGTAGAGATCAGCCTGCAGGACGGTATCCTTTCCATGGATCGGACCGGATGCCTCCCGGAGGATTGCCGGTGGCACCGCCGCAGCGAGAGCCCTTACATAGGAGAGCACTGTGAGCTGGAGATCTACGCAGAGAAAAATCTGGTAGAGGTCTTCGTCAATGACGGACAGTATGTGCTCAGCCAGGTGATCTATCCGCAGAACTGAATACAGCCAAAGAAAAGATATAAAAAGCAGGGCAGCATGGGAGCAGGGACTCATGCTGCCCTGTAACTGCTTATTGACAGAGAAGCAGGGATTGATAGAGAATACTGGAAAACAGCGGCATAGGAGGCAAGTTTGAAGGAGATGCCTGATGGCATTTCTATAGGAGATAAGTATGAACCTATTTGATGTAGTGGGGCCGGTGATGGTAGGTCCCTCCAGTTCACATACAGCGGGAGCGGTCCGCATCGGCAACGTAAGCCGCAAACTCTTAGGAGACGAGATTAGGACAGCCAGAATCGGCCTGCACGGTTCTTTTCTCGCCACAGGGAAAGGACATGGAACAGATAAGGCGTTGATTGCCGGACTTATGGGGCTGGCCGTGGATGATGATCGGATCCCGGACAGCTTTGCTCTGGCCAAAGAGAGAGGCATGGAGTTTTCCTTCAGCGCCATCGACTTAGGAGAGGAAGCACATCCGAATTCTGCCAGACTGGAACTGACTTCGGAGAGCGGCCGACAGCTGGAGATCATAGGCGCCTCCGTGGGCGGCGGCAGGATCATGATCAAGGAACTGGACGGGCTGGAGGCCAATTTCAGCGGAGATTATCCGACCCTGATCGTACATAATGAGGATCAGCCGGGACACGTGGCAGAGGTGACCTCCATGCTCCAGCACAAATCCGTGAATATCGCCACCATGCAGCTGTATCGCTCCGGAAGAGGCGGCCATGCCGTGATGGTCATCGAGTGCGATCAGGAGATTCCGGAGGAATCCGTGCGCTGGCTGGGACACCTGGAGGGCGTGGAGAAGGTTACGTATTACAGCCTTTTATGATCAAACAGTGGCACAGAGAGGTAAGTTTGAAAGAAATGCCTGATGGCATTTCTTTCAAAC
>CAVKQI010000157.1:0-2073 GCA_963658405.1 bacterium
CTGGAAGACCGTTACGATCTGGTCCTGTGTTTCGGAATTGCTTTCTATAAAAAACGGTGCCTGATCAGGAAAAAGGGATGTGACGAATAGTCACATCCCTTTTTCAGATCAGACACCGGGCATTGCACGAGGTGAAAGAATATTATTTTGTGGCTCTGCCACCCCGGAATAATCATGTAGTATAGAATTTACTGCACAGACTTTGCAATATCCATCTCGATCTGCTCTGTCACCATGGCAGCATGTCTGCCTTCATGGCTGGTGGTCTCCTTGATGCAGGGGTCTGCCTTGGGAGCGGGAGCGGGCTTGGCGGACTTATCGATGGCGGTGGCATCGCCGATGCCCAGGGCCTCGCCGGCTATGCCGAGGCTGCTGACGATGGAAGTTAAGTCTGTGGGCATGTAGATCTTGGTAGCACGGCCGTCGGCTACATTCTTTAATGCCTCGATGCCCTTGAGCTTCAGGACAGATTCGGAGATATCAGCGCCCTTTAAGGCCTCTAAGCCCTGTGCCTCTGCCTCATAGACCAGCTTTAAGGATCTGGCCTTACCTTCTGCCAGCGCGATCTGCGCATCCCTCTCGGCCTCTGCAGCCAGGATCTTGGCCTTCTTATCACCCTCGGCGCGGGAAACGACTGCCTCCTGGTGTGCCTGGGCCTCCAGGACCGTCTGGCGACGCTCACGCTCGGCACGCATCTGTTTGGTCATGACCTCCTCGATCTCCTTGGGAGGCTGGATATTCTTGATCTCCACACGGGTCACCTTGATGCCCCACTGGTCGGTGGCTTCGTCCAGGATCAGCTGCATCTTGCCGTTGATGACCTCCCGGCTGGTGAGGGTCTGGTCCAATTCCATCTCACCGATGATGTTGCGAAGAGTAGTGGCGGAGAGATTCTGCAGGCCGGCGATGGGATTTTCCACGCCGTAGGTATAGAGCTCCGGATCAAAGACCTTCATAAAGACCACGGAGTCGATGAGCATGGTGACATTGTCTTTTGTGATCACAGGCTGGGGCGGGAAGTCCAGCACCTGCTCCTTTAAGCTGATATTCTTAGCCACTCGTTCGATGAAAGGCATCTTCACATGCAGGCCGGCGCCCCAGGAAGTCTTGTACTTACCAAGGTGCTCGATGACAAAAGAACGGCCCTGTGGCACAATCCGCACATTGGCAGCAAAGAGAATGAGTGCTATAATAAGCAGAAAAAATAGAAAAATAAACATGACGATCTCCTTTGTGTGAGATAGTGAATGGTTGGGCAGGCGATGCGCGGCCGAATGAGTGCAAGAGTGCAGTAGATAAGTCGGCATCCCTGTGTGGTTTTATTCTACCAGACGAGGATAGGACATACAAGGAGCACATAAAGATCACGTGATCACGTGAAGAACGTGAAGAACGTGAAGAACGTGAAGAACGTGAAGAACGTATAGAGATCGAACAGATAAAGCAGAGAGAACAGAAAAATACGCAGAGTGTTGGAGAATTGGTGTGGGAGATAAGGAGAATAATAAGGAAGCTGCGGTTGGTGCTGTCGCAGAAAGTGCAGTAGACATTAAGGATGATATCGCTGTGGGGAGAGCAGAAGAAACGGAGAGTGGTGCCGCTGCAGAAAGTGCGGAGAAACTTATAAATGGTGATGCCGTAGAGAGCACAGAGAAATCTACGGCTGGTACTGCTGAAGAAGAAAATGCAGAGGAATCCGGGAACAGTACGACTGTAAAAAGTACAGAAAAAGGTTCGGAAGAAGGTTCAGAAAAAAACACAGCAGGCAGAAAAGTTAAAAATAAAGAAGCAAATCCGATCAGGAAAAAAACAGTTAAAAAGAGAGTAGTCTTTGCCGTGTTCCTGGTGGCGGCATTGGCTTATTTTTTGTGTTATACGGGAAAGCATAAGGAGGAGCTGATCCGTACAGAGCTCTATACACTGTATTATGAGCCGGATTCGCAGGACGAGGCACAGGAACTCGTCATGGAAAATGACAAAGAGTACAAAAGTGCTGTGACCATTGCTGAGGATGACATACTGTATTCCGTATCTGTGCGGATAAAACCGGTTTCATCGGATTATACGGGAGAA
>CAVKQI010000157.1:2104-2567 GCA_963658405.1 bacterium
CACCGCGCCTGTTTTTCGAGCAGAGATCTGCTGGAGAATACCAGTGATTATGCGAAGGTTTTTTATATACAATTACCTGTAGAAAGAGGAGAAAAGCTTTGGCTTTCCTGGAGAGTGAAGGAAAATGCGGGAGAACCGATCAGTCTGTACCTTTATGACAATAAAAAGGGAGAGGTAATCCTAGATGGTGTTCATGAAAAGGGAAAGAGCATTCAGCAGCAATGTGAACAGTATGAAACCTACCATTGGACAGTGCGGCTGGCAGTATGGATTACAGTCATTGTCGGAGTACTCCTGCTGTTTGACAATAGAATCGTGAGATGGATTCGGCACCTTGTTGTGGCAGTTCTGCCGCTGCTGGCGCTTTATCTGTTTCTGTTAGCTACAGACAATGTGGTATTTTTAAACGGCGAGAATGTCCTGCCGGAAGTGATCGGCCTGTATCTGCTGCTGGGAATTGTAT
>CAVKQI010000158.1:0-2532 GCA_963658405.1 bacterium
ATCGCCAGGGAACTGTCACGCAGACAGCGAAGGGTGGCGGTTTTGGAGCGGTGTTCGGATGTCTGTGAGGGCACCAGCAAGGCCAACAGCGGCATAGCCCATGCGGGATATGATGCCAAACCGGGCAGCATGAAGGCGCGGATGAATATCCGCGGCAGCCAGATGATGGAAGAACTGTCAAAGGAGCTGGACTTCCCTTATCGCAGAAACGGTTCGATCGTGCTGGGATTTTCAAAGGAGAATCATGAGATCCTGCAGGATCTCTATGACAAGGGCATAGCCAACGGTGTGGAAAAGCTGCAGCTTCTTACCGGCGATGAGGTGCGTGAGCTGGAACCGAATTTAAGCCAGCAGGTGACGGAAGCATTATATGCGCCCACCGGCGGTATCGTGGATCCTTTCCTTCTGACCATTGCTTTGGCAGAGAATGCCAATGTCAACGGCGTGGAATTCTTTTTCCGCACGCAGGTAGAGGAGATCCTGCGGACAGAGAGTGGCGAGACAAAGAAAGCCTGTGCAGCGCAGGAAGGTAAGTGTACAGGCCGGGAAAAAGAATGCGAAGACCAGGATAGAGAAGCAAATAACGGCGACAAGAACGGCTGCTTTTACCGGATCAAAACCAACAACGGGACCTACGAGGCAAAAATGGTGGTAAATGCCGCGGGCGTCTATGCGGATGTGATCCACAATATGGTCAGCAGCCAAAAGCTGCACATCACACCCCGCCGGGGCGAGTACATTCTGCTGGATAAGAAGACCGGCGGTTTTGTCAATGCCACGATTTTCCAATGTCCTACCATCATGGGGAAGGGCGTGCTGGTGACGCCCACCGCCCACGGCAATCTCATGTTGGGGCCTACTGCAGAGGATGTAGAAGATAAGGAAGGAACCAATACGACGGCGGAGGGCCTGGAGATGATCCTGGAAAGGACCGGGCTGTCCGCGGAGCACATTCCCTCCAGACAGGCGATCACTTCCTTTGCCGGTCTTCGTGCCCATGAGGATGGGGATGATTTTGTGATCGGAGAGGCTGCCGATGCACCTGGATTCTTTGATGCGGCGGGCATTGAGTCGCCGGGTCTGACCAGTGCGCCGGCCATCGGAGAATATGTGGCCGGGCTCATTCAGGAAAAGGCACCGGCACCGGAAAAAGAGGATTTCGTGGCAAAGCGGCAGGGAATTCCCTGCATGGCACTGGCCGACGAGGAGGAGAAGAAGCGTCTGATCGCGGAAAATCCTCTTTACGGCAGTGTGGTGTGCCGCTGTGAACTGGTGACAGAGGGAGAGATCGTGGATGCCATCCGCAGACCTCTGGGCGCGACTACCTTAGACGGGATCAAGCGCAGAGTCAGAGCAGGCATGGGCAGATGTCAGGCTGGCTTCTGCACACCGAAGCAGGTAGAGATCCTGGCCAGAGAACTGGGCATAGACGAAGGAGAGATCGACAAAAACGGGCCGGATTCCCGGCTTCTGAAAGGAAAAACAAAGACCGGCAGTATGGCACAGTGATGACATCCGGGAATTCGCCTTTGCGAAATTTCCGCCGTCTTTTCGCAGCATAGCTGCGCAGAAGTGAGGAATGGTGAATAACATGGACAGAAAAGTAAAGATAGCAATTATCGGCGGCGGGCCGGCGGGACTGGCGGCTGCTGATGGGGCGCAGAAGGCAGGGATACCGGCAGAGGAGATCCTGATTCTGGAGAGAGATGAGACCCTGGGAGGTATCCTGAATCAGTGTATCCACAATGGTTTCGGACTCCATACCTTTAAGGAAGAACTCACCGGACCGGAATATGCCGCCAGATTCATAGAAAAAGTCAGGGAGGACAATATTCCCTATCTGCTGCATACCATCGTGATCGATATAGCAGCAGCGCAAGGCGGCACAAAGGTCGTGACAGCCATGAGTAAGGAGGAGGGACTGTTCCATATTCAGGCGGAGGCTGTGATCCTGGCCATGGGCTGTCGGGAGCGGCCCAGAGGAGCGTTGAATATCCCCGGCTATCGGCCGGCAGGCATTTACTCGGCCGGTACGGCACAGCGATTCGTCAATATAGAAGGCAGAATGCCCGGTAAAGAAGTGGTGATCCTGGGCTCCGGAGATATCGGTCTGATCATGGCAAGGCGCATGACCCTGGAGGGAGCAAAGGTCAAAGTGGTGGCGGAACTGATGCCCTATTCCGGCGGCCTTAAGCGCAATATCGTCCAGTGTCTGGATGATTTCGGCATTCCTCTTAAGTTAAGCCATACCGTGGTGAATATCCAGGGGCGGGAGCGCGTGGAAGCAGTGACCATCGCCGAGGTGGGACCGGACAGAAAACCGATCCCCGGGACAGAGGAAACCTATACCTGCGACACCCTGCTTTTATCCTGTGGTCTGCTGCCGGAAAATGAGCTCTCCGGCCAGATGGGCGTGGAACTCTCGCCGGTGACCAACGGACCGGTGGTCAATGAATCCCTGGAGACCAATATCCCCGGTGTCTTCGCCTGCGGCAATGTGCTGCACGTACACGACCTGGTGGATTATGTTTC
>CAVKQI010000159.1:0-2325 GCA_963658405.1 bacterium
TGAATGACGATCAGTGCTCTGCCATCTTTCACTGTCACGCTCGCCTTTTGCTCCGGCAGGAACTGATTGCTGACACCTAAGGGAAAGTCATTGGTCAGTACGCCGTCTTTCAGGGGAAAGGCCAGGCCCTGCAGGGTCACACCGCGGATCTCCCGGTCCAGGGCAAAGATGGAAAAGATGCCCTCCATACCGGCATGGAACTGTATGGTTTCATTTTCTACGACCAGCAGCATGCAGGCGGCGTCCATGATATAGCCCACGGCTCCCTGCTTTTTCAGATACAGCAGGGTCTGGATATTGGCCATGGTATGATCCACCCGGCCGCCCAGCGCCCCGTAGAGAAAAAAGCGCCGGTAGCCTCGCTCCAGGCCCAGTTTTATGCCGGCCATGGTATCGGTATCGTCCTTTGATACCGGCAGCCGGATCACTCTGCCGGGGTCATTGCTTTCCATCTCCTGCAGCAGTCCTCTCTCCCCGGCCGGCAGGGAGTCAAAGTCGCCGATGGCCATATCCGGCAGCATGCCCATCTGCGTCAGATAGGGCAGTCCCCCGTCCACGGCTATCAGCAGATCCCCGTCGCCGCGCTCGATCTCCACCGGTGTAAACTGTCCGGCGCATACCAGGATGCAGCGGCCGCTCTGTTTATCCGTTCGTTCTGCCGGTTCTCTTTCTTCCATGCTGATCTCCATTCCGTAGACGTCCGCGCCGGAGGAATCGCAAAGCAAATTTCAGATTTGCTTTGCGATTCTTTGATTCGCTTTGCGCTCAGGGCTATTGTGACGCCTACGGCACAAATAGCTGTGCGAAAAATACGCTATCAAGCGTATTTTTCACACTAACCTCTCTATGCCGCTGTTTTGCAGGGGCTATTTCCCTGATCTGCCATTGTTAATTTTTCTTACTGTCTCTGCCGGGGCATTTTGGTGGTAAAGCCGTGTTCCTCGTCCAGGAACTGCTCCACCAGGTAGCGGGGACGGCTCTTGGTCTCTAAGTAGATCTTGCCGATATACTCTCCGATGATGCCCAGGGATAAAAGGATCAGGCCGCCGATGGCCCAGACGGAAGCCATCAGGGTGGTCCATCCCACGATGGTGGCCCCTGTGAAGTGCCGGATCAGGGCATAGAGCAGCATGAGGATACTCACCAGAAAGATAAAAAAGCCCATATAAGTGATCATCTGGATGGGCTTCGTGCTCAGGGAAGTGATGCCCTCCACGGCAAACTGCAGCATCTTTTTCAGAGGATACTTGCTCTCTCCCGCAAAGCGCTCCGCCCGCTCGTAATACACCACGTCGCTGGGATAGCCTACCATGGGCACGATCCCGCGCAGGAACAGATTCACCTCCCGGAACTGGGACAGTCCCTCCAGCGCCCGCCGGCTCATGAGCCGGTAATCCGCATGATTGGAAACGGTATGCGCGCCCATCTTTCGCATGACTGTATAAAAGCCCTCCGCGGTCATACGCTTGAATGCTGTATCGGTGGTTCTGGCAGAGCGGACACCGTAGACCACATCGGCTCCCTCGTAGTATTTTCTGACCATTTCCTCAGAGGCATTGATGTCGTCCTGCAGATCCGCATCCATGGAGATCACCATGTCCGCGTAGTTTCGCACCGTCATCAATCCGGCCAGAAGCGCATTCTGATGGCCCTGGTTCTTGCTCAGATTCACGCCGGAAAAGATGGCATCCTTGCTGTGCAGCTCGCTGATGATCTCCCAGGTCCTATCCTTAGATCCGTCGTTTACGAATACAATGCGGCTCTTTTCGGAAACCAGATCTTTCTGCATCATCTCCCGCATCTTTTCCGCCAGTCTCTTAGAGGTCTCCGGAAGCACCTCTTCCTCGTTATAGCAGGGAATCACGTAATATAATATATCGGCCATTTTTATTTCTCCAAAGGATATCAGTCTTTCTTCTCCAGGCAGATCTTTCTGCTGATGAAGTTATACACCATCACAACGCCGGTGGCAAAGCATTTAAACAAGGTCTCTGCCAGACCGGTTCCAAACAGGTTGTGGAGCCATGTCCACCGCTCGTAGACCACATCCATGCCCACATAGAGCACGATCTCGTTGATGATAAGGCCGATGACGCTCAGGACAAAGAAGATAATGAATTCTCTCTTTTTGGACATATCCTCCCGGCGCTCAAAGACAAACTTAAAGCTCAGGATGTAATTGGTCACCATGGAGATGATAAAGCTGAAGAACTGGGAAACCAGATAATACCAGCTGCACTGCTGATCAAAGCCCACAGCCCGGAAGATGATATTTAAGACCGTGTAGATGCCGAAATCAATAAAGAAACAGATGACACCCACCAC
>CAVKQI010000160.1:0-2323 GCA_963658405.1 bacterium
CCTGTATATCCCATGATATATGATCTCGAATATTCCATTTACATCCGGCGCATTGTCTTCCGCTCCCTTCGTGGGGAAAGGACTTTCATGAACGTTTCCTATATAGCAACAGATTCCTATACTTCTCTGTTAGGCATCTCCCTGTTCTCTTTACTGGAAAATAATAAGGAGATGCATGAATTAAATATCTATATTTTATCCCCTGATCTGAGCGAAAAAAGCCATGCCATGCTCTCTGACCTGGCGGCCACTTACCATCGTACAGTCACTGTATGTGACATCCGTGATTTCACTCATCGGTTTGACTTTTCCTTCGATACCACAGGCTTTAGCAATGTCGTGCTGGCCAGACTGTTTATGCCCCATTATCTGCCGGATACCATCGATTCCGTCCTTTACCTGGACTGCGATGTGATCGTCAATCAATCTCTCCGTGACCTGGAGCAGATCGATCTGACAGGCTATGCCTTCGCCGCCGTGCCGGAATTATGCATGCCCACAGCCCAGAAAGCGCAGATCGGCCTTTCCGCCGAAGATCAGTACTACAATGCAGGCATTTTATACATCAATCTATCCTTCTGGCAGGAGCACCGGCTGGAACAGAACTTTCTGGATTATTACGCCTCCATGAACGGGCATCTCCTCTACTCCGACCAGGATATCCTAAACCACTGCTGCAAGGGACAGATTCTCTCCCTTTCCCATAGGTACAATCTGGCTCCCGTGCTGCATTATTTCCCCCGCTATTTCATCCGTACCTATCAGCCGGCCTACTACTGCGACTCAGCAAAGGAATATAGGGAAATATTGCAAAATCCCGTCATGATCCATTACCTCGGTGATGAGCGCCCCTGGTTTAAAGGAAATTTCAATCCTTACCGGAAGCTTTACGAGCATTATAAAAAGCTCTCCCCGTGGAAGGATGAGCCCCTTATCCCCGGCAGAGAGCTGTATCTGTTCTGCTATCATATTCTGAACTGTATTACCTTGATCTGCCCCTGGTTTCGGAAATATTTTACCAAATGGATCGGCATACGATGCTATACTGTCATGAAGAAGAAATAGGACATGCACTATGAATACATCACCAAAAATCAATATTCTCTTATCCACCTACAATGGCACAGCTTACCTGACAGAACAGCTGGACAGCTTATTCCGGCAGACCTTTCAGAATTTCACCCTGTATATAAGAGATGATGCCTCCAGGGATCAGACCGTCTCTCTCTTACATTCCTACCGGGAGAATCACCCGGAAATCGCTGACAGAATCGTCATCCTACCCAATCCTGAGCACCGGAATCTGGGCTATATGGAAAGCTTCTGGACACTACTCAGAGAATGCAGTCATGCCGATTACTATGCCTTCTGTGATCAGGATGACGTATGGCTTCCGGACAAACTGAAAGCCGGGATCTGCTTCCTGGAAAAAGAAGATGCCCGGCTTCCTTTATTATATTTTTCCAACTATCATTACTGTGACCAGGATCTGCATATCCTGCATGACGCACCGCCGGTCAGCCTTCCCATTACCTTTAAGGATGTGCTTTTCTACACCCCGGCTTTCGGCTTCTCCATCATGATCAATAATACGCTCCGGGACATGGCACTGCAGCCTGCTGACCACAGTGGCCTCCCCCACGACGGATGGGTACAGAAGATCGCTGCCGCCTTTGGAAAGATCGTCTATAATCCCGACTGCACCGCCCTCTACCGCCGCCATGAGACAGCGGTCACCTCCGGTAATGCCCGCCTTCAGTCCGCCATCCGGTACTGGGTCAAGAGTGACCTGCTGGGAAAAGCCATGCAAGATACCCACTTCGTCCTGGATAGATTCCTGCAGGAATACGGGGATAATCTGTCTGCGCCTGACAGAAAGCTTCTTAGCCTGTATACCGGCAATAAGCCCTCTGTCATAAAGTGGTTAAAACGTTTTACCTATTCCCAAAGGCTGCGACCATCTGCAGGAGGAGACCTTGCGCTGCGTATCTGCCTGTTCTGGGGGAGATATTAGAACAGAGGAGAGCCTTATGCCTACACAAGCTGTGACGAAAGAAACAACCAGTGCAGGAAACTTTTTATTTCTCTCCAAAAAAATCTCCGCCACCAAATTCTTTCCACATGCGGTACATGTCCAGATAATTTTCCATTATAAACTTTGATATTGCGTTAATTTCGACATTTGTCAAATCTCCCTTTTTCTGAAGAACTGAACTGCCATCAGCCTTAACGAAAAATTTTGCAGAGTTCGGCTCTGTCAATTTTTTGTCGCTGGCATGAACATGCATTGCCTCAACGATACACTGCGATGTGAAATAAAGAT
>CAVKQI010000161.1:0-2286 GCA_963658405.1 bacterium
CTGAGGCGTCGCCATGCCCCTGCGCCGGACATCATCCGCCACCCGCTCCCTCGGCCGACTGGCTGTGAATGACGTGATATTTGTCAGAAAATGCTCTATTTGTGTTACTTGCCTGAAAAAGTCCGCGTTGCTATAATGGGAAAATAAGCGGCTGGCATCGAAAGCCGCATAGGAACAGGAGGAGAAGAGATGTATTCTTTAGATGAGGTCAGAAAGACGGATCCGGAGATTGCCGGAGCCATTGAGGACGAAATGCAGAGACAGAACGATCACATCGAGCTGATCGCTTCTGAAAACTGGGTGAGCAAGGCAGTGATGGCTGCCATGGGAAGCCCTCTTACTAATAAGTACGCAGAAGGTTATTCCGGCAAGCGTTATTACGGCGGCTGCCAGTATATCGACGTGATCGAGACACTGGCCATCGAGCGGGCCAAGCAGCTCTTTGGCTGTGAGTATGCCAATGTACAGCCGCATTCCGGTGCGCAGGCTAATATGGCCGTGCAGTTTGCCATCTTAAAGCCCGGTGATACCCTGATGGGCATGAATCTTAGCCAGGGCGGACATCTGACCCACGGCAGCCCGGTGAATTTCTCCGGCTCCTACTTTAATGTAGTTCCCTACGGCGTCAACGAGGAAGGCTTCATCGACTATGACGAATTAAAGGCACTGGCTATCAAGCATCAGCCCAAGCTCATCATCGCCGGTGCATCCGCCTATGCCAGAACGATCGACTTCTCCAAGTTCCGTGAGGCGGCAGATGCCTGCGGCGCCGTACTGATGGTGGATATTGCCCACATCGCCGGTCTGGTATGCACAGGTCTTCATCCCAACCCGTTCCCCTATGCGGATGTGGTGACCACCACCACCCACAAGACCCTGCGCGGACCCAGAGGTGGTCTGATCCTGTCCAATGCGGAGACAGCAGCCAAGTACAACTTCAATAAGGCCGTATTCCCGGGCATCCAGGGCGGTCCTTTAGAGCACGTGATCGCTGCCAAGGCTGTCTGCTTCAAGGAGGCATTGGATCCTTCCTTTAAGGAATACCAGCAGCACATCCTGGACAATGCGCAGGCACTGTGCAAGGGTCTGCAGGAGAGAGGCGTCAAGATCGTCTCCGGCGGCACAGACAATCACCTGATGCTCATTGACCTGACAAACTTCGACCTGACCGGCAAGGAAGTGGAGAAGTGGTTAGATGAGGCACATATCACCGCCAATAAGAACACCATTCCCAATGAGCAGCGTTCCCCCTTTGTCACCAGCGGTATCCGTCTGGGCACCCCTGCCGTCACCAGCCGCGGCATGAACACCGAGGATATGGACCAGATCGCAGAGGCCATCGCCCTGGTCATCACCAGAAAAGAAGAGGGCATCGCACCGGCCAGAGAGATCGTGGCAGGACTGACAGAGAAGTATCCGCTTCTGTAGAAGCATCTTCTGAAAGTGCATGAACCTGCAGCGCCGGCTGCGGTCATGACAGCAGAATAAAACAGAGAATAGATAGAAAAAGATAGAAAAGGAAGCAGGGACAGGAAAGAATATGTCACTGCTTTCTTTTTTAATTCATCTTCGCGAAATTCCCCCCGCAGTGTTGCAGCAGAGTCACAGCAGGTTGCAGCGTCGGTAGATAAAAAGAGATAATAGACAAAATTGATAATAAAAAACAGACAATTATACAAGAAATAAGCAAGAAAATAAAATATAAAATAATTTCAAAATAATATTGACAAAATTTGGCGATGTGCTATAATAAAGTCAGAAACAAACAAGAAAGACAAATACAAAGATAGCGAACAAAATAAGAGTAAAGGAGGACAGACCACCGGAATAGCATAGGTTCCAAAGTTCTATAAAGTAAAATCTTAGCAAAGCAAAAGCTGCAGCGGCAAGATCAAAAACAAATGGTTAACCGCAGAGAAAACTGAATATCGAGTCTTAAACAGTATTCGACTCCCACACATAAGAAGCGAATGGCACAGAAGAAATAAGGAGATATCGGACGACAGATTTGACAGGATGCAGATGATTGTGGATGATAATCGCTTATGAATCTAGGTCGAGGAAGCATACAGCAGATTCACCGAATGGTTGTAAGTAAAGAAGTTCATGGATGTTTGTAAAAGGAAAGATCAGCCGAAAGGATAATCACCAGGTGCCGGTGTTCATATAACATAGACGACGAGAAGAGAGTAAGAGGGAGAAGGATACGGAAAAACGGAGGTTTTATCCATTGGACAGTGAGCAGTAGAAGAGGACATTGATCATGAGATTGATGTCCTCTTCCTT
>CAVKQI010000162.1:0-2272 GCA_963658405.1 bacterium
CTCAGGAGTGCATAGCGGAAGTCGTCATAGCCGGCCACTGCCACATCCTCCGGCACCCGGTATCCCTGGCTCTGGAGGTAATGGATGAGATTGTGTGCCACTTCATCGCAGCTGCACAGGAAGGCGTCCGGCATATCCTCCGGCAGATGAAAGGGAAGGAACAGACCGTCCCTGTCCCGGTCCTCCAGCCGCCAGTCTTCGCGTGGCGTGATGCCGGCGCGAAGCAGCGCCTTGGTATAGCCCAGGTATCGATCCAGGATGGAGCTGGTGGCACCGATGCTTCCTATGAAGGCAATCTTCTTACGGCCGATCTTTAAAAGGTGTCTGGTGAGCTGGTAGGCGCCGCTGATATTATCGGACAATATGCAGTCCATTGCGGCATCGTCATCGTAGAAGTCCAGCAGCAGGCAGGGGAGTCCGCCCTGCATCACCTTCTGCAGGTAGGCTCTGTCCAGCTCGCCCATGAGGATCAGGGCGTCCACCTGACGATTGACCAGTAGGGTAGGCATGATGCAGCCGCGCTCTGCTTCCAGGGAGATGATCTCCATAGCTACCGTAATGCCCAGGGAGGCACATTTCTGCAGGATGCCCCGGTACATATTGGAGTAAAAGGTATTTTCATTAAAGAAATGATCTGCCACCAGTACACCGATGATCTGGCCGCTGCCGGACTGCCCGGCTTCCCTGGCCTTTGCGGCGGGCATCCGGTATCCCATCTCCTTTGCGGTGGCGATGATCTGCGCCCGCATTTCCTCGCTGACGCCGTCCTTGCCGGCCAGTCCCTTAGAGACTGACACGATGCTGATCCCCAGCTTTTGTGCTATATCCGCCATACGTACTGCTTTTGGCATATCGATCGTACCTCCCGAATTCTTTTGCTTCCCCTTTTCATTATAGGGAGGTGTGCAGGAGGGGTCAATAAAATTTAGCTAAATAAAATATGTGGTTAGGTAATCGTCCGCCACCCGCTCGCTCGTCCGCCTGGTTGTATATATGGAAATAACAACAGAACTTCATAAGTAAACCGGGATGGTTTGAAATTCGCTTTTCTAAACAGTATAATACAGACAAGGGCGGCCGGAATCTGGCTTTTGGGTAGGCTTTTCTGCGCGGTTTGGGTGTTATAGGCATATTCGTATAACCAATATAGAAATGCAGGAGAATACCACATGTCAGAAAGAGACATTACAGAAAAAATTCTGGCAGACTACAATGATGTCTTTGCAGATATCATCAATGTGCTGCTGTTTAAAGGAGAGCAGGTCGTATCGCCCGATGATCTGGAGCCTGCTTCCACGAAAAGCCAATACAAGGCAGACGGAAAGATCCACGAGCTGGAAAGGGATGTTTCCAAAGTCTTAAAAAGCGGTAATACCACCATATCCATGATCGGACTGGAAAATCAGACAAAGCCCGATAAGTTCATGCCAGTCAGAGTGTTTGGCTATGACGGACAATCCTATCGGTCACAGCTGCTGAAAAAGAACTGTCCGAGGCTTTATCCATCCATTACCCTTGTATTGTATTTCGGATTCGAGCATTGGAACTACAGCAGATGTATATCTGATCTGATGGATGCACCGGAAGATCTTCGGGCGTTTATCAGTGACTATGAGATGAAAAATCTCTTTGAAATTGCGTTCCTGTCTCCGGAACAGGTGAAATTATTTCGCAGCGATTTCCGGTATGTAGCAGATTATCTGGTACAGAAGCGGATGACGGATAGCTACATACCGAGCCCGGATGTACTGCAGCATGTAGATGAAACATTAAAAATAATGACGGTTCTTACCGGGGATATACGTTTTGAAGAGGCGGCCTCTGAATTGCCGTCGAAGGGAGGTGTCAGTATGTGTGAGATATTGGATAGAGTAGAAAACAGAGGAATAATGAAGGGACAATATATCGGAGAGAAAAAACTCGGCAGCCTGATCAATGCCATGATAGCGGATCATTTCGATACCGGTGCGCTTGCTAAGGTATCTACAGATCCGGAATATCGACGGAAGATGTATAGTAAATATGGCATCTGCTGAAATTTTGCTTCCTTAGTACCTTGTTCACTCGTACAGTTTTCAGAGCATCTCGTTGTGAAGTGAATGGTCGAGAGGCAATTACGAGCATGGCATTTTAAGAATCGCAAGTAGTATTTTGATTTAACTAAAAAGGTAAAGACTAAATTTAATTTAGTCTTTGCTTTTTTAATGTCTGCAAGTTCGTTTTTATTCACATCGCACAATGGTAAATCCATCCATCAACCGCATACTCCCAT
>CAVKQI010000163.1:0-2201 GCA_963658405.1 bacterium
GCATGCAGATGAATTCCATATAATAATGCCAGTGAGGCCGCACCGGCAGCGAATCCACCCTGGAATCGTAGAGAAGAGCCTCCTGGGGCTTATCCAGCACATCGGAAATCTCGATCAGTTTTTTACCGCTTCCTTTTTCTGCCATAGCTACCTCTTTGTGCTGCCGTTTACTGCAGCAATGCGAAGGAAATTTCGCGAAAGCGAATCCGCCGCCGTCTTTTCCCTCTCTGCCGCTGTTTAAAAAAGCTGCCGTCGGCATTTTCATGCCCCGGCAGCTCTCTTCGTTGCTCGCTTTGCATCGCACGTCTCTGTGCAATGCCCTTTAAAACGTAATGCCCAGCGCCCGCACCGCCATGCCTCCCAGCACGCCGATGACATACAGAAGCGCCGTCAGCTTTATATTTTCTTTTGTGTCAGGGTTTACCCTAAACAGCACCAGTACGCCCACGCCGGCTCCCACCAGGAGTCCAGCGATCAGCTGGCTAGCGCCGAATACGCCCCGCAGATACAGCTGCGTGATCACCACGGAAGAAGCACAGTTCGGGATCAGTCCCAGCAAAGCCGCCAGAAACTCTCCGTAGACAGCCCGTTCGCCCGCCCACCGGATCAGCGTCTCCTCTCCGATCAGGGAAAGAACGATATTCAGCGCCAGGGAAATCACCAGAATAAAGAGGAAAATATTCATGGTATGCTTTAATGCGGACTTTACGATACTGCCGTCGTGGCAATGACAATGCTCATGCTCGCAGAGACGCTCGATCTGGTAATCCTCTTCGTCCTCTGCCTCTATGGCCGTATGTACTTTTTCCAGCGTCCCGCCAGGCGCGGTACCGGTCTGCCCGTTTCCTTTAAAGAAAAGATGGACGCAGAGATCCACCGCAAAGCCTGCGATCAGGGCGATCACCACCTTGGCTCCCAGCACATGCAGCAGCACCGGCAGTGCTGTCCGCTCCGAGATCATGATCGGCAGCATCTCATCCGATGTGGACAGAAAGATCGCCAACAGTGTCCCCATGGTGATCACACGGCCTGCATACAGGCTGGCTGCTGCCGCGGAAAATCCGCACTGGGGCACGATCCCCAAAAGACTCCCCCACAGGGGACCCAGATGACCGGCTTTTCTTATGAAATGTTTCGCCTTCTCACCGGTCCTGCTCTCCAGATATTCCATGGCCAGATAGGTCAGAAACAGAAAGGGCAGGAGCTTTAATGCGTCGATCAGGGAATCAAGTATTGCGTCTAACATTTTTACCTCATTGTGCTGCTGCCTGCAAAATGGCTGACTGCATTTTCAGGCTTACATCCGCATGCCGCCGTTTGCCGCGGCGATGCCTATACCAGTGTATCCGGCTGTCCCTTGTACGTAGAGGAGCCGAAGCCGAGGATGATCGTAAAGATGGACGGCAGTATAAGCAGACCGATGGCAAACCCAATGCCATGTCCAAAGCTCTTTGACATCCGAATGCTGTAGATGATCTGAATGATCGTTGTGACTATTCCGAAAATGGTGATGATCGCGCTCATCAGCATGGTTCTGGAATCCAGCGTATTCAGATAATTCGCAACCGCATTGGCCACAAAAAGAATAATATAGAAATAAGGCTTCCAGGCAATTCCGTAGGCTGTAAATTCATTATAGAAGGGAATAAGGCACTTCCAGCCTGCCACCCCGGCCTTTTCGAATACCTTCCAGTATCCCACGATACTCAGGATCCAGATCACTACAGCACCGATAAGACCGGCGATCGTCCCCATCGTGATCAGAAACAAAGCAAATGTAATCATAACTTCTCCTTTCTCTGTCCCCGGATAAATTTCGCAGCCAATCTGCAAAGCTGCAGGATGCATGGTAAGAGATTACGTCCTACCGTCCACTTCCTGCCCCGTCAGGACACACACAGACATTCTACCATAGAAGAGTAAGCTCTGTAAATCAACAGAAAAAGCAGCCGGCGGAACATCTCCGCCGACTGCCCTCTGTGATGCTTTCTGCTAAAAACCGAAGCCTTGCCGCGCTGATGCGCTGCTTTTTCTGTCCGTTCCGGTAATTATTCAGCCTCAGTAGTGGATGCCTCAGCTGCTGCCTCTTCGGTAGACTCCTCAGCTGCTGCCTCCTCAGTGGACTCCTCAGCTGCTGCTTCCTCGGTAGACTCCTCAGCTGCTGCTTCCTCAGTGGACTCCTCAGCTGCTGCTTCCTCAGT